>JACMJS010000007.1 GCA_014380515.1 Chlorobiales bacterium | reverse complement strand
TTCCGTTCAAGCGTCCACCGCGCAAGTCGCCCCGAAAAAAATCTTGTCGCTTATGCCCGCGCCGGAGCGTATGGATTTTCTCAAAACGCTACAGCCCGATGGCTCCGTTTCCTGTACCGAAGTGAAGCGCGATGCAGCCTATATCGCCCGCGAGGCCGCATCACGACAACCGGTTCAATACTTCATTGTGCCGCAAACCGTTGGCCGCCGCAAAGGTAACAGCGGACAAGCAACGCAAGGCGCGGACATTGTGCTGCAAGCGACGGCTCAACTGATGGCGAACACGACCGCTCTCAATGCCTTTATCGCCGCCGCCGCCCGGTGGGAAGCGGTGCTAACGACGCCGGTTACATTTACGATTAAAGCCGACTACGGCGACAGCACGTTCGGAACGCCGTTTCCGAATGCAAACATCCTTGCGGCAACCAGCACGCCGTTTCTTGTAGGCTTCGGAAACTTTACCGAGTTCGCCGAATTTATCAAGGCTCAAAATGCTACCGACGATTCTCTGCTTTACAATGCTGTTCCGGCAGCCCTGCCGAGCACGCTTTCCGGCGGCACCACGCTCATTACACCTGAGATGGGTCTTCCCAATATACTCGCGCTCGATGTCGGCGTAGCGGAAGCGGATTTTCCGACGGCCATTCCGTCTATCGGATTCAACTCCGCGTTCTCATTCGACTTCGATCCTTCCGACGGCATTAGTACCGGTCAAATTGATTTTGACGGTGTGGCCGCACATGAAATCGGACATGCCCTTGGCTTTGTCTCCTTCGTCGGCAGTGCCAGCGGTGCGTCCGCCAATACGCGCGTGGGCACCGCGTGGGATATGTTTCGCTTCCGTCCGGGTACGGTGACAAACCCCACGCAATTCACCGCCGCCGCCCGCGTCATTACCGCCGGGCCGACGCAAACACCCGAAACCGGCACGCCCAGCAATCAAGTTTTTTGGGACGGCTTCGGCGAACGCCAACTTTCTACCGGCGACGCCAATGCCGCCAACGGCGACGGACGCCAAGCCTCACACTGGCGGGCGGATGAACTCAGCGGCACGACCATCGGTATCATGGACCCGACCCTCGCACCGGGCGACCGGGCATCAATTCAAGCTGCCGACTTACGCCTGCTGCAACTGAGCGGATGGCAAGTTGATTTCACACCGCTTTCGATCAAACAAACCGACAACGCAACGCCTCAAAGCTTTGCACTCGGCCAGAACTATCCGAACCCGTTCAACCCCTCGACGACGATCAAGTATCAATTGGCGTCCGCAGGTACGGTGTCGCTCAAAGTATTCGATGTGCTCGGGCGCGAAGTAGAAACGCTGGTGCAGGCCAAGCAACCGGCGGGTACTTACGAGGCGGCATTCAACGCGGCGAAACTCTCCAGCGGTATTTATTTTTATCAGCTCCGCGCGGGCAGTTTCAACGAAACGAAAAAGATGATGCTGGTGAAATAATTCAACTCCCCCTCGCCCCCTCATCCGAAACTTTCAGCCGGAGACTGATGTGGTCAGTTTCGGCAGGCTCAACGGAGGAGTTCCTAACGAGAAGGTCGTTGCAAAACAGAAAAGCCCGCTGGTTTCCAGACGGGCTTTTTTATTTCGATGTGCAGCGTGGGTTCAGGCGTCCTCTTTCGTGTCGTAGATTTTTGCGGCCCACTTTTCCAAAAATTCCGGCTTTCTCGCATCTCTCAGTGCGGAGAGTGTAACCTCCACGCGCACCCGTTTGCTGAAGCGGATATAGTAGGAATCGATATCGGCGCGGTCGAGGTTCGAGACGGGTACATGGTAACTGGCCGTGTAGGGATTGTCTTCCTTGTGATACGACAGCACGTAGTTTCCGAGGTCGGGATAAACCGTCGAAAGTTTGCGGGCAATCTCGATGATCTTGAACTCAATGCCTTCGTTGAGTTGCTGCTCGGTGGAGGTCGGCACGATGCGCATCCGCGGGCGGACGTTCTTGCGGCGGTTGCGTCCGACGGGTTCGGGCTTTGCCGCTGCTGCGGCGGCTTTAGCGGCAACGGTGCGCCGGTCAACTTTTTTGCGGCGGTCGGTGGCGGGCGGACCGAGCGGAATGCTCTTCTTGCGGCGGTCGTTGGATTTGCGCCTTTCCGGTGTTTCGGCCATGGTTGAGGTGGTTAGGTTTTTATTGATACACTAAAATAAATTCTACTTTCTAAAAAAACGCCCCGGTCATTATCATCGCAATTATTATGCGAGTGCCTCGCTGACAATCGCTTGTTGCTCGCGCTCGTGCGTCTTGGCTGAACCCGTCGCCGGGCTTGCACTTGCCGCGCGGCCAATGTAACGCAATTTTTGTCCGCTTTGTAATTCTTCAACGAGCAGCGGCGCGATGAAACTCCAGCCGCCCATGTTCTTCGGCTCTTCCTGCGTCCAGCAAATCTCGCCCGCGCCGCCGTACTTGCTCAAGTGTTCAATGATGCGTTTCTTCGGATAAGGATAGAGTTGCTCCAGCCGCAAGATCGCCACATCCTTTACGCCTTTTTCCCGGCGGCCTTTGAGCAAGTCGTAATACACTTTGCCCGAACACATTACAACCCGCCGCACGTTTTCGACTTCATCTATTTCGCCGAGCACGCGGTGGAATTTATCGTTCGTCAAATCCTGCGGATGCGAGACCGCGAGCGGATGCCGCAGCAAACTCTTCGGCGTCATCACCACGAGCGGCTTCTGGTTGCCCGACTTGACTTGCCGCCGCAGCAAATGAAAATACTGCGCGGGCGTCGTGCAGTTGCAGACTTGCAAATTGTTTTCCGCGCACAGTTGCAAGAACCGCTCCAGCCGCGCCGAGGAATGTTCCGGCCCCTGTCCCTCATAACCATGCGGCAAGAGCAACACCAAACCGACCGGCTGTCCCCACTTCGATTCCGAACTTGCGATGAATTGATCGATGATAATCTGGGCACCGTTGACGAAATCGCCGAACTGCGCTTCCCAGAGCACGAGCGTCAGCGGATCGGCGACGCTGTAACCGAATTCAAAACCCATCGCCGCCGCTTCCGAGAGCAAACTGTCATAGACGTTGAACGTCGCTTTCGCATTCTCGATGTGCTGCAACGGAATATATTCCGCGCCCGATTCGGTATCGTAAAATCCCAAATGCCGCTGACTGAACGTCCCGCGCGTGCTGTCCTGTCCTGAAAGCCGGATCGGTGTGCCTTCTTGCAAAAGTGTTCCGAACGCAAGGGCTTCGGCAAACGCCCAATCGATGGACGTGTTGGAGGCGTTCTCCGTCAGCATCTCCGCGCGTTTCTGAAACTGCGGCGCAAGTTTTTTGTTGAAGTTGAATTTCTCCGGCACGTTCATCATCGGCTTCACGACAGCCTGCAACGCCGCCATCGAGACCTTCGTCTCCGGCCCCGCCATCTGTTCGGGAATATCGGACGGAGCGACCGCGAGCGTCAAATCAACTTTGTCCGATTCCTTCGATGCTTTTGATTTTTCATATGCGGCATCGAGGGTGTTTTTAAATTCATTCTTCAGCACTTCCAATTCACCCTCGGTGATGACTTTGCTTTGAATGAGTTGATCGGCATACATCTGCAAAACGCCCGGATGCTCCTTGATTTTGCGGTACATCAAGGGCTGCGTGTAAGCCGGTTCGTCGCCTTCGTTGTGCCCGTACTTACGGTAGCAAATCATATCGATCACGACGTCTTTATCAAACTTCATGCGGAAGTCCAGCGCGAGCAGCGCGGCTTTGACGCACGCTTCGGGGTCGTCGCCATTGACGTGAAAAACCGGTGCCTGCACCATCTTGGCGACGTCGCTGGCGTATTGGGTCGAGCGGGCGTCTTGCGGATTAGTCGTGAATCCGATTTGATTGTTGATGATCAAGTGCACCGTGCCGCCGGTGCGGTAGCCTTCCAATTGTGAAAGATTTAAAGTTTCCGCAACCACGCCTTGTCCCGCAAACGCCGCGTCGCCGTGAATGTGCAGCGGCAAAACCAAATCGCCGGTCAAGTCCCGCATCCGGTCTTGCTTGGCGCGGACGATGCCCTCGACAACCGGATTCACCCATTCGAGATGACTGGGATTGGCAGCGACGGACACTTTGACTTCCTTGCCGTCCTGCGTAGTGTGCGTACCGACCGCTCCCAAATGATACTTCACATCGCCTGAACCCTGCGTGATGATGTTGCCGTCTTTCGGCAGGACTTTACCTTCGAACTCCGCGAAGAGTTTGTAGTATGGTTTGCCGACGATGTTGGTGAGCACGTTGATTCTGCCGCGATGCGCCATAGCGATCACGACTTCCTTTGTTTCATACGTCGCCGAGTATTCGATGATGGCTTCCGTCATGGCAATCGCCGTCTCGCCGCCCTCAATGGAAAAACGTTTGTGCCCCAAAAACTTCGTGTGCAGATACCGCTCGAACCCTTCGGCGGCGATGAGCTTGCGGAGGATTTTTTTCTTCGTCGCCGCCGTCAGCACGATGCGATTTTCTTTCGGCTCAACGCGCTCCCGAATCCACTGCTTCTGCTCGACATCCTGAATGAACATGTATTCCGTGCCGGTCTTTTCACAATAAGCATCGCGCAAGAGGCCGATGATTTCGCGGAGCGTCAGGTGTGATTTCGCGCTGCCGTGTGCGACGAGTTCGCCCGCCAAAAACTCACGGTCTAAATCCCAGATCGTAAAGCCGTAGTATTCGGGATCAAGTTCGGGATGGTAGTTTGGGTCGTAGCCGAGCGGGTTGATGTTGGCGATGAGGTGTCCGCGCACGCGGTAGGCGTTGATCAGTTGAATCACCTTCGCCTGTTTCAAGACTTGCTCATCGCCCGCTCCCCCGCCCGTGAAAAGGCTCGGCGGGTTATGATCAGCCGCTTTCTTCCACGGCTTGTAAGGCATTTTCAAATCGATGAAAATGCCGTCGTAAAAATTTTCTTCGCCGAGCAGCAACTTGTGCAAGTGCGCGAGGAACTGTCCCGATTCCGCACCTTGAATAATGCGGTGATCGTACGTGCTTGTAACCGTCATCACTTTGCTGACGCCCAGTTGCGAGAGCATCTCCGGCGACATCGCATGATACTCGGCGGTATAATCAATCGCGCCGGTGGCGATGATCGCGCCTTGTCCCGTCATCAGCCGCGGCGTCGAAGAAACCGTGCCGACCGTGCCCGGATTGGTGAGCGAAATCGTCGTGCCTTGAAAATCAGCGGGGTCTACTTGTCCGGTGCGGGCTTTCGCAACGAGCGCGTCGTAGGCGATGATGAACGTATCGAAAGTCATCGCGCTTGCGCCTTTGATGTTCGGGACGATGAGCGAGCGCGAACCGTCTTTCCGTGTCATGTCGACCGCGAGGCCGATGTTTACTTGGGCTTTGGCGATGCGGTGCGGTTTACCTGCGACGGAAGCGTAGGCGGCGTTGAGCGACGGAAATTTTTTCACCGCCTGCACAATCGCCCACGCGATGATGTGCGTGAAGGAGATTTTGCTTTTGCCCATCAGGGCGAGATGCTGCAAAATAATTTTGCGGTTTTCCTCCAGCACCTTGACGGGAATCGTGCGCTGCGACGTCGCGGTCGGGACGGCGAGCGATTGCTCCATGTTCTCAACGATCTTCGCTGCGACGCCGATGATGGCCGATGCCGTTTCACCCGCGCCCAGTTTCACCGCCTCAAGCGACGGATACGCCGGAATACTTGCACCGCGAAAATTGGCGGGTTGTGTTGCTGCACCGTTTGCTACAGACGTGCTTGAACCGTTGGTATGTGCGCCGTTTGTGCCGTTGCCGCTTGTTGGTTTGGAAGTGCCGTTGCTGCCGTTGGTTGTAGTGTCGCTTGATGCGGTAGGAAGTTTTCCGGCGGCTTCAAGACTGGTTACTTTGCCTTGCTTGATGTCTTCGAAAAACGGATGCCAACTTTCCTTGACGGACGCGGGATCGTCTTCATACTGCTCCATCAAATCCTGAATGAACGCGGAGTTCGGCCCGAAAAGGTCGACTAATTTTTCTTGTATCTCTATCGAAAGTTTTGAGGCGGAGAAGCCTTGTGCGGTGCTCATAATTGATTGACTATCGAAACGAATTCTATTTAATAACCATTGCCGGTGCGGGGCGCGGGCGCGGCACAAATGTAAAGACAATTTACGGCTTCCTCAAAAACGCAACGCTTCTGCGCGTGCAGTCAGCAGATAATGTCAGACAACTGAATGCGTAAGCGTCTTTGAACTTATGATCGGATAAAAAACTTCATGGCGCGTCTTTGTCGCATCGACTTCAGAAAAAACTTCTTCGAGATTATCAGTTATTAAATTCGTAACCACCAAAGAAAAATTATCTGAAAAAGTGATTACTGCATATGAGTAACTGTGGAAAGAAAATCTTAAACCGAACCTGCTGTTGTAATGAAAAGGCGACAAGTAAAAATTAATCTCCGTTACTTCCGAAAATGGATACGAACCGTAGCGTCCATCTTTGACTTTGTATTCAATCACGCTGTCCATATTCTTTATCCATACTTTTTTATGGACGTCGCGTGCGAGATATGTGAAATAAATCACAAGACCCGGGATGGCATTGCCAAAGAAAAAAAGACAAGCCAACAGCAACGGCATTAATACATCGAATCTATTACCGTAGAGAAGCGACGAGATGATGGGGATGCCAAGCGTTAGATAACAGATGTCAAACATCACTAGCAAAACATGATCCAAGTTCATCGCTTTCAGAGTTATGGTGTTTAATTTGTGCATCTTTAAATTCGCTATTGACTCTCGTTTGTTTTGAATGTTTCGAATCAACCGTCAAACCAGATTGCGATATGCTTGTTCAAACTTCCACCGTTGATATTCCGGTCGCAGGCGGCAAGGCGATGCGGCTGTTCGTGGCGTCGCCGAAGCCCCAAGGTGAAAACTACGCGGGCGTTTTGTTTTACTCCGATATTTTTCAATTGACGCCCGTAATGCTACGCGCATCGGTGCGGCTGGCGGGCTACGGGTTCGTCGTCGCCGCGCCGGAAATTTATCACCGGCTTGAACCCGCAGGCACGGCGATTGCGTTCGATGACGCTGGCCGCGAGCGCGGCATGTCGAACGCGATGAATACCAGCATTGCCGAGTTCGATGCCGATGCTAAAGCGACGTTGGAATATCTGGCGGCGCATCCGCAAGTCGGCAAAGGAAAATTGGGCGCGGCGGGCTTTTGTATCGGCGGACACTTGGCGTTTCGGGCGGCGATGAATGCGGAAGTGAAAGCCACCGTCTGTTTCTACGGCACGGGCATTCACAACGGCAAGCTCGGCAAAGACACCGACGCGGGTTCATTGCAAGAAGCCGCACGCATCAAAGGCGAACTCTTAATGATCTTCGGCACCGCTGATCCGCACGTGCCCGCCGAAGGCCGCTTGATCGTTGAGGCTGGTTTGGTGCACGCGGATGTGAAGCATCGCATTTCACTTTATCCCGCCGAACACGCCTTCATGCGCGACGAAGGCCCGCGCTTCGATCCCGAATCCGCCGACCTCGCCTTCGCCGAAATGATCGCGCTGTTCCGAAACACGTTTTGAATTATGTCGTGTCTTTTTTGAAATGAAGCAGCGAGAGAGTTTCTATGTCGGATTGGGTGCGCTCGTAAATCAACCGATATGAATAAACAAATACCTCCCTGATGTTTGGATTGCCAAGTTCGGGCACAAGGCGACCTAGTTCAGGAAAGGTGTAATTGCCATGCATTCATTTGTCCCTCCTTCTTTATGGGCTCTGTCTATTCTGGCCAGAAGATAAATCTTTACCCGTTCAGCGTTTCTGCCGGTTGTTCCCGCGGTATTTCAACCATGTCGCCGGTCATGAGTTTTGTGCTGCTTAAAATTTTCGCGGCCATCCATTTTGAAAATTCCGGTGCATCGTTGATACACGGGATATAAGTTTTCTTTGCGAACGGGGCGGCATTGAGCAATGAAACGGCTTCGAAATCCGACTCGCTGTTATCGGCGAAGAAACCGTAAGCGAACGCCGATACTTCTTCCACGCCTTCATGCTTCAATTCTTCCAACGCCAGTTCAAAAGTTTCCGGCATCCACGTTCCGCCGTAAGTGTGGTTGAGCGCGCCAAGTTTTATCGAAGCAAACGGATTACGCGCATCAGCAAGGATCACGTCTCGAAGGTTTTCATAGAAAGCGTGCGTCTCCCGAAGTCCGGTGTGGGTCTGCGGCGGATTGCCTTTCGTGTCTTTGGTGAGCGTGCCGTGCACGGCGAGGATCAATCCTTTTTTCAAAGATGATGCTTCACCGAGATTTTCGAATACATGGTTGGCGAACATTTTGACCAATGCGACGTCGTTCCACAATCCATGTAACACGCGCGTCGTTGCAAAAGCGGTGTCGCCCCATTGCTTCAGCACCACATTGCACGCGATGCCGCACGCGAACGCCGATTCCACCGGAATCATCGGCGCGATGATCACACCGTCATACCCTTTCACTTTCTCCAACATGTCTTCAATCAGCGGCGGGATGAAATAGTATGCGGGCAGCACATCAAAACTTACATCTTCGGGCGCGAGCGTTTTCAGTTCGGCGGCGATGGCTTTCGCCTGTCGTTCATTGATGGCATTGAGCTGCGAGCGGTAGCCTGTTTTCGTCCAAAGCTTTTTGCGGTTCACACTTCTGACGGCGGCGATGAAAAATTCAAGCGGCTTGGAAATGTTCGCAATCGTGGCGGTGATGCGCTGCAAGATGAGACGCGAGTTGGGAAATAAGTTTTTCAGCGTTGGCTCTTCCACTTCACCATAGGTGGTGATGAGCACGGCGATTTTCTTCGACATCGTATTTGATACTTCAGGAATTTTAAAAAGCGGGCGTGCTGATTCCAACGCAGCTTGACGGCTCAATCATTCCCGTTTTTTTTATGACAACGCGATCAATACGAAATCGGAATGCCTTGGCTTTCGAGAATCTTCAGCGCGTTGGTGCTTTCGATGATGCCCTGTTTGAGTTTGTAGTCGAAGGCCAAAAGTCCCGCACCGGCTTGTTCGTTGAAGTGAAAATTGCGCACGCCTTCCACATTGGAGAGTTCAACGTCGTGCGTGCTGATGAGCACCGTCGCGCCCAGCGACCGCAGTACGGTGATCACGCTTTGCGAAGCGATCAGCCTCTCGCGGGTGTTGGTACCTTTCAGCATTTCATCGATGATGCAGACGAGCGGCCCCGCTTTCGCCCGCTCGATCATCGCCTTCAGGGTTTTGACTTCGGCATAAAAAAAACTTTCGCCCGCCGATAAATCATCCGTGATCGCAATGCTCGTCATCACCCCGCCGCCCGCCGCAATCACCGCCGATGCCGCCCGTACCGGCAAGCCCGCGCGGTGCATCACGAGCGCAAGGCCGATGGTGCGCAGAAAAGTCGTCTTGCCCGACATGTTCGATCCCGTGATGATGAACACTTCTTTTTCCAACACCCGCGCATCATTCGGCACCGCGTTCTGAATGAGCGGATGCTGAAGTGCTTTGGCCTCAATTACAGACCCGGCCACGCCTGAAGCCCCGTCAGCAGCGGCCACGTTACTTGAATGGATATTCACGGTATCGCTTGCGAACGTCATTCCGTCGAGGTGCAAGGTGTGGCTGAGAGAGATGTATGATTCCAGCATCGATACATCGTCCAACATTTTCAGGAGCAACGCGCCATAATTTTTCTGAAAGCGTTTGATGCCGTGCACGACCCAGATGTCGTACCAAAAGAGCGCGTTGAAGATGAAGTACATCAGGCCGTCATTGGCGACGTTGGCAAAGGCGACGAACTTTTCCGATTCGCGGATGACGCTCGTTTTCAGAAGCGGACTCAGTTCCGGCGGTTTCTCTTTGAGTTTCCCGAACTCTTTTGAAAGTTGCGACAAGCCTTGCGTGGCTTTGTCCAAGCCCTGCAACGGCAAGTAAGCCGCGCGAAGTTTCGGCCCGACGGTCAGTGTGAGGGCGGCGAGCAAGGCGAATCCGAGATACACCGGAAATCCGAACCACAACCCTGCGGCTACTCCGGCGATACCGGCGAGGCCGAGCCACCGCGCGGCGGTGTTGATGGTAATCGGATGCTGAAGCCATGTTTCAAATTCGGCGGCATCCACATTGCCGATGCGTTGCAGCCGCGAGAGGGAAATGAACTTCGCGCCGAATCCGTAGTGCGACGCGAGAAGCCGCATTATCTCACGCTGAGATGTAATATCCGCCGTTCCAAATACAAGTGCCCGTTCGAGTTTCAGGCGGGCAGACGCGCTCGTCGTTCGGTCGAGCAGTTCGGAGAGCGATTTTTTCCCGACGAGTGCGAGATCAAATGCGTGGGCGGGATACACGGGTTGCGCCAAGGATTGCGGCCATTGCGGTTGCGGCGGAGATTGCAGTTGGAGTTGTTCAAGGCTGCGGTCGGTGTAAGCCGTCATTTCACCCGAGAGTTGCAGCCGGAACTTGATGCGGTTGTGAATTTGTACCAGCACCATGAAGGCGATGAACCCCGCGAGCATCATCACCCAGCCGTATTCAAACCCAACGGTTGCCTGCAATGTGATGCCCGAAAATAAAATGATCATCGCCGCCGTGCGCAGGAGCGTGATGCGGCGGCTGATGGTTTTAATTCTTTCCGTCAGCCGTAGAAAGCGGCGGCGGCGGGTTTGGAGTTGGTGATGAAAATTATTTTCGGGCATTGTTCTCCGACATGGTTTTGAGGTGAATGAAAAAGGCATCCCGCGAGAGATGCCTTCAAAAGTATTTCGGCTGCGATGTGATTTTACTTGTATTTTACGCTTGAACTTTTACAATGTCGCGGCTCTTGATACGATTGATCAACCGGCTGATCAGGAAATCAGCACCGAAGATCAGCGTTGTAAAAAACAGATCGCCCGACACTTGGTTGCGGAAAAACGGAATCGCCGCGATGTAACATGCGGCCAAGCCTTCCGCCGTGCTGCCGTACCAGCCGCCGAGCCAGACGCCGAAGTTGGTGATAACGAAAAAAGACAACGATGCCGCCAGCGTGCCCAGCACAAGCCGTCCGAAACCCAACCGGCTGCGAATCCAAAATCCGATTGCGCTTACCACGAGGAACGCGGTATAAACATACCACATCCCGCCGTGCAGACCGATGGCGAGATCGGTGAGAAACATCGCTGCGAGCGGAATCAGGAGAGCCAAGCGTTTGTCTTTTATTTTTACCGCGCCGTAGATCGCAACGGCGGAAACGGCAGTGAAATTGGGGTCGTGCGGGATCAGCCGCGATGCGGCGGCGATGAGAATCAAAATAAGTTCCGGCATGATGGACAATAAAGTTTACTTCTGATGGCGATGATGACAACGGCGAATGTAGCAACGGTGATTACCTCAGCCGGTTTTTACGAGCGCGAATTTACATAAATCTGTGTGTCCGGCCAACCCTCGAGCCGCTTCGCCCACGTCTAACTGTTGCACACCTTTAAACTTTCCATGCAACCCTCCGGTTCAACCGCCGTGCTCATTCACGCCTCCGATCATAAATCAAAATTAATTCATCCAAAAAATACTCAGATCATGACGCTGAAAGTAACCACCCGATGCTTGTTGTTCCTGCCGCTTATTTTGCTTTCTTTTCTTCCCGCCACAGCCACCGCACAAACGCCGTTCATAGTAAAAGATATTTTGGTTTCCGATTCCATCGCGCAGATTATCGATCCTGAATTTGATCCGTACGGCAACCGCGTTTCGTGGCAAAGTTTGAGCGATACGCTCTGGCTGGCCAAGATTGACCCGAAGACGGGCGAACTGATTCCGAAGAGCGGTAAAGGTATTTATGTCGACAGGCAATTGCTGCCGATTCCCGAAACGTTCAACGGGCCGGAGTGGATGCAAAGCGTGAGCGGCGGACAATTGGTCTATACGACGAATCGAAACTCGATTGCGCAACTTGCCGTCGCCACCGAAACCGCTACGGATGTTTGGGGCACGCAAATTATCGCCGGTACGGAAGGACGGCTCAATCCGAGGGCGACGAAGTATCCGGCCTCGCTTGTACCTGCCGTTCATTATCTCCGCCGCAACGGCGAAAGTATTCTCTGGTCTCCGGCGGGAAGCACTGCGATTCAAGAAGATTCCGCGCTGCAAACGACCGACGCGCACTGGGTCAATGATGAACCGGACGCCTTTACGCTGATCATCCGCAGCAACGATCAAGTCGGCTACTATGACACGCAAACCAAGCTGACCACCCAGCTTACTTTTGACAATACCAAAAAAGAGCGGCCTTACATGTGGAAGGCACCGGAGTACGGAAATGATCTTGTATTCTTTGCCCGCGCCGATACCCTTTTGCAACTCTACCGCAAAGACGCAGTGAGCGGCGTTTGGACGAAGTTTTATGAGTTCACCAGTCCGCTCATCAGCGATGCAAACTACACATACATAGCCTCGCCCGAACCGTTCGTCTTCAACGGGAAATCTTACGTCTGTTTTATGATTACGAAAACCAATCTCGAAACCGACAACAATCCGGCGCAAATATGGATTGCGGGCATCGATCCCGATGCACCGTTCTTTCGCCGCGTCAGCGATGACACGCCGCTTGTGCGCACCGACCCGGAGCCGTTCATCACCGATTCAACCGTGTTTGTTTTCTACACGGTAGTCAGCGACTTGGACGGTAACTTGGATGCAACGAGCAATCTCAACATGCGGCTTTGCGAAACCGGTTTGGTTACAGCCATGTCAAGTGCGTCGCCGTCAGCATCAAATACGCCCGGTGCGTTTTCACTTTCGCAGAACTATCCGAACCCGTTCAATCCGGCAACGACGATTTCTTACGCTATTCCGCAGGCGGCGTCCGTCCGTCTCCGGGTGTATGATATGCTTGGCCGCGAGGTCGCAACGCTCGTCGATACCAAGCAAGCCGCCGGAAGTTATACCGCCCGTTTTGATGCGTCGCGGTTTGCAAGCGGTATTTATTTTTACCGGTTGCAAAGCGGTGCCAGCGTTCAAACGAAAAAAATGTTACTTGTAAAGTAGTCGGTCGTATCAAGTCGCCGGTCAAGCGGTGCGACCTCATGCCAAATGAAAAGAGGCTTCCTTGCGGGAGCCTCTTTGTTTTCGAAGGATGTTCGAACCCGTCTTTATCCGCCGCAGGTTCATTAAGGTTTCTTGCGATAGAGCCGCACGTATTCATACTCGGCGAAGGTCGGCAGGGCGGCTTCATCGATGGGGCCAGACCAATCCATGATGCTCGGGTGCCAGATGTTCATCATTACCTGTTGCGGCAAATCGGGTAGGCGTTCGGGCTTGGAAACCTCGTGAAGCATCTTGCCATCGGCATACCAGCGGATGTATTTGTCCGTCCACTCGAATACATAATCGTGAAAGGCTGCGGTTGCATCGAAGCCCAACTCGACCAGCACCGGCTCGTCCGAGCCTTTGTTGTTGAGATCACCCGGTTTGCCCGCGTTGAAAAACACGTTGAACTGAATCTTCGAAGGGCTTTTGCCCAAGAACTCGATATCAATTTCCTGCCACGGGCTGTAGCGGTAGGTAAAGAACGACGAGATGACGCCGCTGCCTTTGGCGGCTTTCATTCGAACGGCGTATCGCCCGTAGGTATAGAACAGGCCTGCGTTGCCGGGCGACGGATTCTTCGAGCGAATTTCACCGCCGGTGAAGTTGCGATCTTGCCACTTTTCCTTTCGCAGCACCAGCCGCAACTTGCCATCCGCGATGACGGCGTTTTCGGGACGGAAGCGCGCGAGATTTTCGCCGAAGGTGTGCGAAGCCAAATCCCAGCGAGAACTGTCGTAGCCGGTGAAGTCGTCGCTGAACACCAGTTCCCAATCGCTTAATGCAAGCGTGTTACTTTCCGTCTTGGCCGTTGCAACGCCGTCTGTTTGCGGAACTGCGGTTTTCGCCGCCGATGGCTCACTGGTTTTCGCGGATTCGGTCATCGTACAAGCGAGGTTGAAAGCGCACAGCAACACAGCCCACCGAATAATTCGGCTAGGCCGGTTAGGCCGCTCGGGGGGGACGGGCATCTGCGGGCATCTGTTTTTTATCTGTCTATCAAACATCTGATGATGAACTTCAGGTTGAAAATGTTTGAGCACGGCTTGCCAGATGCGTGCTATTAAAACAGGGCAGCCCGCTTTTTTCAAACCAGACTGCCCCGTTGCTTCAGGAAAAAATTAAATTGCCGGTTTGCTTGATGACGCTTATTTGATGAGCATCATTTTTTTCGTCAGCACGACATCACCCGCTTTGACACGGTAGAAATACATGCCGCTCGCAAACCGCGCGGCGTTGAAGTTCACCCGGTACGTACCCGCAATCTGACGGCTGTTAACCAGCGTTGCGACCTCGCGTCCCAAGATGTCATAGACTTTCAGCGATACCGTTTCCGCCGTGGGAATCGAGTATTGGATCGTCGTTGCCGGATTGAACGGGTTCGGATAGTTTTGCATCAGGCGGAAATCCTTAGCAATCGTCGAACCGGTACGAATCACTTCGAGTGTCGGGTTGCGGCTCGATTGCGAGGCGACTGCGAACTGTCCGAAGCCCTGCACCGCAAACGCTTTCAGGAATGTGCCGCTGGTGTAAGTGCTGAGCGCCGTCCATGGCGAGCTGCTGTTCGGGCGATACGCGACATAAAGATATTTAAATGCCGAAACGCTCGTCGTGCCCGCAGCATCGATGGAGATGTCATACTCGACCGAATCGGCGACGCCCGCGGCGGCAATCGTCCAGACTTTCAGCGGCGAGATAGAGTGCTGACCGCTGCCGTCGTTGATGCGATAGACATTCAGAATGCCGACGGTATCTACGACTTGCACGACCGTGTCCGCCGCCGTCAGACCGGCGAGCGGGGCGACGCTGGCTGCGACTGCAAGCGGCGAAGTCTTTGCGTTGAGCACGACGTCAATGTATGCACCCGTGTTGCCGAGCACGTACGCACCCGTTGCGCCCGGCGCGATGACCGGCGCTTCCGAACTGGATTGACGCTGCTGCGGATACGGATCGCTGTTGGCGACGATCTTGTCGAGATACACTTCGCCGCGGAAGCGCGGGGTTTGCGTCTGATAGATCGGAATGAATTGCTCGTTGTTGCCGGTAAAGGCGCGGATCGGAATCACGCCGCCTTCGCCGATGTCGTAGCGGAACGCATAGTCGTTGGCCGCATTGAGGAAAAGATTGAGCTGCTGAATGCTCGTGTTATCGACGTTGTATTGAGCGAAGTCGCCGAACCCGAAGTTGAATCCGAAGTCGGTGCCGCGGAACTGGCCGGTGAAATCGAAAATATATTCGCGGTAAGTGTCATCGGCGATGAGCGAGACGTTGCGATCAGGCACGTTTGAAAACGGACCGCCGCCGTTGGTGGCGTGGAATTGATTGCGCACCTCGCCGCTCGAGGCGATGTAAGGCGGCTTGGTTGCATCCTGCAAATCAATGCGAACCGTCGGCGGAATGGACGCACCGTAACCGTTCGGACGCACGCCCGTCGTGGCGGGATTGGCGGAAGACGGCGTTTTGGCGAAGAGATGCAACACCTGACGGTTGGCTAAGTTGATCTGCGTCGTGTCGGTTGCCGACGACTTGAAAGTTTTGAACAGCGCATCAAACCCGCCGTCGCCGCCATCGGGGCGATACTGGCCGTTGATACCAACCGTGCCCACGCCGTTTCCCGCGCTGTCGCTGACGGAAATTTTCATCACGTCTCTGCCGCCGTCATTGATCCAATCCAACTTGTACCGGTCGCGCGGCCCTGCCGGACGTGCGATTGCCCAGCCGTTAAGCAAGGTGTCGGCGACGGTGAATTCCTCAACCGTTAATTCTCCGCTCGGATACGTCGGGTTACTGATGTTGTAGCGGTTCTTGAGATAAAGTTCGACTTGCAAAAATTCTTCCGGCGTAAGTACGCGGTTATAGACGATCACTTCGGCGATGTCGTTCTGGCCGAAGTTCGTGCCGGCTGCGGATTCGGCGTCTAGTGCGGCGCCGAGCCGGGTGCGTCCGCCCGGCGTGATGCCCGCCGATGAATAGGTTGCATACGCGAACTCACCTTGCGCAAGCGAAAGCGGCGCGGAAGTGCCGTTCTTTTTGAAAGTCGATGGCTGTGTGCCCGTCGCAATGTTGATGGCCGCGAGCCGTGCGGGGCCGTCGGAGGTGGTGTTGTTTGAAGTGGCAATGCCGAAGCCGTTGCCGCCCGCATTGATGGAGGCAATCACATAGTCGGTTGTGTTGTCAGGAAGGTCGCCGCCGCTCGGCGTGCGCTGGTTGGCGGCGACGATAAATGCGGTTACGGTTGCGCCGGTTGAAATGCCGAGACCGACGGTATCATTCACGCCGTCGAACCGCACGGCGGGTAACTTGTTCACGCGATCCGTAACGAGCGTCGGGGCGGAGGTGCCGCCGGAGACGGCGAACTTGAGGGTGCTGGTAACATCCGGCCATGCGGTTACCGCGCCGCCATTGGCAACGCCGCTGCCGGGCAAATCGCTGGCTCTGAGCCATGATGTAAGACCGACGCTCGGAATCACCGCAATCGTTTCGCGCGGCTCGACCGAAAGTGCGATCGCATATTTGTTGCTCAGATAGGTTTCAACTTCCAAGGCTTCAATGGCGGTAAGCACGCGGTTGTAAACCAAAATTTCCGCGATGTCTTGCTGACCGGCGCGGGCGGAATCGCGCAAGGCGTTGATCACCAAGCCTTCGGTGTAGCCGCCGGAGTTGACAATGTCCGTGCCGGTATAAGTGGCGATGGCATATTCACCCAGAGCGATATTGGTGTTGGTGGTCGTGCCGTTCTTTTTCAATACCGCGGAGGGACCTGCGCCGTTGCCGCCTTCGGTGCGAATCGCCCGTCCGCCCGTACCGGCGAAACTGTTGTAGGTCGAAAGCCCGAATCCGACTTGCGGGAAATCCGGCTTGGATGCAATCAAGGTATGCACGTTGTCGCTGGGCAACGGCGGATCACCGGCAAGTTGATTGGCAAACACAACGAATACGCTCGCCGCGCTGCCCGTCGCTAAATCTACGAACATGAGCGGCTGATCTTTAGCCGTTGAGCCGTTGCCGACGAACCGCATCGCGGGCAGCCCATTGACGGCGTTGGTTAAAAACGTCGGGCGGAAGGTGCCGGTGGAAGTCGCGTTGCGTCCGTTGCCGGAAGCATCCGTCCACGTGGATACCGAATCGCCATTGAGGAGGCCGGTTTGCTCATTGGCCTTCAGCCAGAGTTGCAAGCCGCTCGCCGTTTGCGCGCGTAAGTCGGCTGCAAACCCGCTGATCATCAGCAACGCGGCCAGAAAATAAAATGCCTTTTTCATAACTGTTCTCATTTTAGAGGTTAGTCATTTTGGATGTCTATTGTCAAAAGGAAGAAGAATGTTGAAAGCAAAGAAAACTGTAGCGTCGCCGGAAGGTGAAGAGTACGGGTGTTCGTTTAACCGTTTTTAAGTTTGGTTTAATCGCTTAAATAAAAGAGCCGCAGAAATTAGTCTTTTCAATTCGAAATGTCAACCGCAATTTTCGGTTCGTGGCAACCGCTGAGAAGTTCCGTACGATGCCGGACACACCCGTGCGGGCGGAACATCTTATGTCTCTTTATCCATAATGGCATCCGCAGCGGCAGCGGTATCAGCCGTGAGCATGGCCGCGCCGAACACGCCCGCACTGTCGCCCAAAAGCGGCTTAACGATTTTTGTATCCAAGCGCGGGTTGAAAATATGTTTGGCGATCTCATCGCGTCCTTCGGTGTAAAGCAAATCGATGTTGCTTGCGCCGCCGCCGAGCACGATCACGTCGGGGTCTAAGATATTGACGACGACCGCGAGCGCCTTGCCGAAATAATGCACAAGCCGCCGTATCGTTGCCGTTGCATGTTCATCCGCGTTTTCTAGATGACGCGCGTAGATTTCCTTCAGCGGACGATGCGTGCCCGACTGCGATTCGTAAAATTTTTCCAGCGCGGGGCCGGAAAGAAACGCTTCGACGTTTCCTTTTTTACCGTGATGCCAGTCGGGTCCCTGTTCATCGAGCACGTTGTGTCCCCATTCACCCGCGATGCCCTGTCCGCCGTTCCACACTTTTCCGTTCACGACGATCCCGCCGCCGACGCCCGTGCCCATGATGACGCCGAACACAACGCCCGCACCTTTGGCCGCACCGAGCGTTGCTTCCGCGAGCGCAAAACAATTGGCATCATTGGCAAGCGCAACCGCCATGCCGAGCCGCGATTCCAAATCCGCTTTGAGATTTTTTCCGTTGAGGCACAGCGTGTTCGAATTTTTGATCGCTTGCAGATGCGGATCAAACGTGCCCGGCGTGCCAAGACCGAGTTTTACCGGCCTGGCGCCGCCCGCCGCCGCCGACATCTTTTCGACGAGCGCGGCGATTTGTTCTATGATGTGTGCGTAACCGTGATGAGCTTCGGTGTCAATACGGACGCGGCACAGCGGTTCGGGGCTTGAACCGGATTGCAATACCGCGCCCTCTAATTTTGTGCCGCCCAAATCAATTCCCCAAAGCATCGTCATTGAAAATTTTTCCTCAGGTTGTTTTGGATCGATGCCATTTTTTCAGCAGCGCGATTTGCCCCGCGTGATAAACGAGATGTTGAACCGCGCCGTGCAGCGTGATGTAAGTTGACGCTTTTCCTTCAACGATGGATGTTTCCAACCGTGCGTCGGGCACGGCGTTGAGTTTCGCATCGAGCCGCGTGTAACCGTCGTTCAGCCTTGCCTGTGCCTGTCGCCACGCGGCATCGCTCCGGTCGCGGACGGGCGGAAAGTTTTCATCATCGATCAATCCCGCCGGACGCCCGTCCAACCGCTCGCTGACAGCCTCAAGCCACGCGGCAACATGCAGCGTCAATTCCCAGATGCTGTGCACCGCCGCCGCAGGTTTGGACGACGCGGTTTCAGCATCTATGTCTTTCAAAATTTCACGCAGGGATTCGCCGTGCCATGGGTCGCCTTGCATCGCGCGGCGCAGTTGCTCCTGAATACGGCTGACTTCAGTCATCGGCAGTCGTTGAAATGTTTTCTGAAATGTTTTCGGCGGGCGAAAATGAATGCATTGGTGTTGCAAGTCATCGTTGGCTCGTTATTGTTAGCCGGTCATCGTTGGCTCGATGCGGCAAGTTCAAAATTCTTTTTTGAGCAGGTGCGGACGCTCCGCACTTACCTTTAAAATCAGTTCGCCGAAGAGCGTGTTCGCCCACGCAAACCAGCTGCGTGTAAATTTTTTCGCATCGTCTTTATGAAACGCTTCGTGCATGAAGCCCGTGCCCGCGTGCGTGGTCTTGAGCATTTGCAAGCACTTCGAAATTTCGGCGTCATCGGTGCTCGTCAGCGCAACGGCGATGATGCCCAAGTGCCAAATCATTTCCCAGCCTGCGTGCGGCCCGCCATAGCCTTCGCCCGCCGTGCCTTTGAAATAGTAAATGTGATCCTTTGAGAGAATAAACCGCCGCGTGTTTTGATAGACCGGATCGCCCGCCGCTACCGCGCCCAGATACGGCAGCGAAATCAAACTTGGCAAGTTGCCGTCGTCCATGAAATAATGATTGCCGAAACCATCGGTCTCGAACGCGTAACACAGGCCGTAGTTCAGGTGTGATTTTTTTGCGTGCGTTTCCAATAGCGCGGAAAGTTCAGTTGCAAACGCGCGGCACAAGGCGGCGAAGGATTTATTTTTCAGTTCCGTCTCGTAAATCTCAGCCAGTTGCAGGAGCGATGTTGCGGCGAAAAAGTTTGAGGGAATCAAAAACGGAAACAAACATGCGTCGTCGGACGGGCGGAATGCGGAGTGAATCAATCCGGTCTTGCGCGTCGGCAAGCCCAAGCCGCCGCCCGCAATGTAGTCGCCGTCCCACGCGGCGAACTCGCGCTTGAACCGGTACGATCCGTCGCCCTGCAATCGCTGTTGTTCGCGGAAAGTTTTTACAATGAGCATCGTTGCCTGTTGCCATGCGTCATCAAAGACGGAAGCGTCGGCGGTGGCTTTCCAATAAAGATAGGCGAGGCGGACGGTGTAGCAGAGCGAATCGATTTCCCACTTGCGTTCGTGCAGTTCATTTTTCATCGCCGTCTTGTCGCTATGCCACCGGCTGGTTTCTTTGCCATCGAAGTTGAAAGCGTTGGCGTAAGGATCGATGAGCACCGACGCGGTTTGACGGTGAATGACGCCCGCGATGAGCGCGCGCAATTTTTTATCCTGTGCGGCGAACGGAATGTAGGGCGTAACCTGCGCGGTCGAATCACGCAGCCACATCGCGGGAATGTCGCCGGTGATGACGAAGGTATCGGGTTTGCCGTTCGCAATACCGTGATGCGTGATGGTGGTATCGAGCGTGTTGGGAAAACAGTTTTCGAACAGCCACGCCAGTTCCTGATCGGCGATGGATTTTTTCGTACCGGCAATCGCCGCCTCGACGGCTTCGCTGATAAATTTGCGATCTGGGGGGTTCGGACGTTTGCTTTCGAAATTCTTAACACCCAATGCGCTTGCTGTTGCCGCACTAACGGTCGGGATCACGCCCAGTGCGACTCCTGCGGTGGCAAGGGCCGTCGTCTTTAACATTGTTCGCCGTGAAAGCATGTTTAAGATTATTTGACGAGCACCATTTTTTTCGTCGCGGTGAAATTCCCGCTCCGTGCGTCGCTACTTCCCGCCGTCAGACGGTAGAAATAAATGCCGCTCGAAAGGTTAGACGCATTGAAGTTCACGCGGTAATTGCCCGCCGCTTGTTTTGCATCGACCAGCGTCGCCACTTCCCTGCCCAACACGTCAAATACTTTCAACTGAACTTGGCTTGCGGCTGGCAACTGATAGTTTACCGCAGTCGCCGGATTGAACGGGTTCGGATAGTTTTGCGAAAGTGAGAATATTTGCGGTTGCAGCTTAGGCTCTCCTGCCGCGTCCAGCGTGCTATTGTAGCCGGTGGAATCCGGCGTGGTGAAACACAGAATCATGTAGCCGTCTTTGAAGACGACGTTTTCAGGAATGAAATCGGCCACGTTGTCGTACCATGTACCGTTAATGGATTTCCGCCACCGGTTCGTATCCCACACGTCAAAGTCATCTTTCCATTGCGGCGTAAAATTATTTCCCGTGCCCGCCGTGCCGGTGCCCGGCGTGTGCGACGCGTAACTGACGTAATCGTACATCGCGTAAGCGGGCACGCGCCCGGCATCCAAGTTGCCGACCCACGACGCCGACCTCGAACTCCAGATGTTCATCATAATGCTTTGATAGCGACTGAGCGAACTGACGGGACTATAGTTTTGCCCCGTACCGGTATCGGTTTGCCGGGCAACTTCGACGCCGTTGTAAAACCACGCGACGTAAGTCGGCGTCCACTCAAAGGCGTAGGTATAAAAATTATCATGCGGCAGAAACGGGCCGATGAGATCGATCACGTGGCTGACCTGTCCCGCCGTGATGGTGTTGAACTGCACCTGACTTTCGTAGCGGCCTAGCATTTCGATATCGATTTCATTCCAGAGCGAGCTGGTAAAGTTCGCCGTGTCGTGATAGGTGAAGAACGAGCTGACGAGGCCGCTGCCGCGGGCGGATTTCATCTTGACTTCGAAACGTCCGTAGCGGTATTTTTCCTTCGTGGCGAACTCGCCGCCTTTCCATGCTTTCTCCCCGAAGACCACGAGTTTGATTGCATATTTCGCGGCAAGATATTCTTCAACCTGACGCCGCTCGGCATCGGCGAGCGAGCGGTTGTAAATAATCACTTCGGCAATATCGTTGGCGCCATAGTCCGCTTCGGGGCTGACATCGGCGTTGAGCGACGCACCGAGCCGCATCCGCCGCCCGTTCGCGCCCGAACCGCTCGTGCCGTTCGTGATCCCTTGCGAGACATAAGCCGCAATCGCAAATTCATTTTGCTGAAGCGTGAGCGGCGTGTTCGTACCGTTTTTATAGAAAAGATTCGGCCCCGGATACGACGGCGGTCCGGTGATCGATTCCGGCGCCCACCGCATCGGTCCTTTGGAGGTGCTGTTGTTGGGCGCATACCCGAAGCTATTGTAAGTGGCGATACCGAAGCCGCCGTTGCCGCCGGAATTCATCGTCGTTACCACGAAATCCACCGTGTTCGCAGGCAAGTTGCCGCCCGCATCGGGCAAACGGCGGTTCGAGGCAACAACGAATGCGGAAACTGCAGAGCCGGTTTGAAGTGCAACGCCCATCGTGTCGTCAAGGCCATCGAAGCGCAAAGCGGGTTTGCCGCTGATGACGTTTGCAACGAAGCGCGGACGGCGGTCGCCGCTTGCAGTTGCGTTCAGTGCATTGCCGGAACTGTCCGGCCACACGGAAACCGTATCACCATCCGCGAGCGCAAGTGCATCGGCCTTGAGCCATAGATTCAGGCCGGACGCGGGAATCTGGGCGACGAGCGTTTGAAAACATCCGAGCAGCATCACGAATGCAACCGCAAACGCTTGTATTTTCTTCATCACGTTTTGCATATTTCTTCTTGTCTTGTATACTTTTTTGCGGGTGCATGTATTTTTTTTATTTGCCCGCTCACTTGTTCAAGGCATGTACATTTCCGAGCGAATGCTGCGAACCTTTGAACCCGTAGTAAGCGATGTAGAGATAGCAGATGGCGGGCAGAATGTATGCGGCGTGCAGGCCGTAACTGTCCGCGAGTTTGCCCATGAGCAGCGGAATGAGCGCGCCGCCGACAATGGCTGCAATCAGTACGCTCGATCCTTGACTGGTGAGTTTCCCCAAGCCGTCGATGCCGAGCGTGAAGATGGTCGGGAACATGATCGAGTTAAAAAACCCGATGGCGATGATCGCCCACATCGCTACACCGCCGGATGTGAAGGCACCGACGAGTACGAGCGCGGCAGCGACGATGGAAAAAATGCCGAGCAATTTACCCGGACTGAACTTTTGCAAAATCGCCGAGCCGATGAATCGCCCGATCATCGCGCCGCCCCAATAGTACGAGACAAACTTCGCCGCCGCCGCTTCCGGCAGTCCGGCGACTTCCGGCAGGCCGATGAAGTTGACGAGAAAACTTCCGATAGCGACTTCGGCGCCGACATACACGAAAATGCCCAGCGCGCCCAGCGACAGATGCGGAATTTTGATCGCGTCCATAAACGAACCTTGCCGCGCTTCTTCGCCTTCAACCGCCGCAATGACGGGAAGTTTGAACCACGCAATCGCCGCCGCAAGGAGAAACAGCGCCGCCGCCAATCCCAGATACGGCACCTGCACCGACGAGGCTTCGGCCACTTTGTAGGCCTGCCAATCCGCGGCGGGCATGGCTTTCAACTGCTCGGCGGTTTTTGTGGCCGCCGTTAAAATCAGAAGTCCGCCGAACCACGGCGCAATCGTCGTGCCGACGGAGTTGAACGCTTGCGTGAGGTTGAGTCGGCTCGAAGCCGTTTCAGGTTTGCCCAGCACCGCGACGTACGGATTGACGGCGACTTGCAACAGCGTGAATCCACTTGCGAGCACGAACAGCGCGCCTAAAAATAACGGATATGAAAATGTCGCCGCCGCCGGATAAAACAGCAGCGTACCGACGCCCGCCGTAATCAAGCCGATCACCATGCCGCGCTTGTATCCGAAGAGCGAGAGGATTTTTCCCGACGGCCAACTCATCACGAAGTACGCCGAAAAAAACGTGAACTGAATTAACGCCGCTTGCACGTAGCTCAGTTCGAAAACGCCTTTGAGATGCGGGATCAAAATGTCGTTGAGGCAGGTGATGAAACCGATCATAAAGAAGAGTGAGGTTACGACAACCATCGCCGGAGTGTAGTTGACCTCGGCGTCGGGCAAGCGACCCGAAGATACAGCGGCGGTGTTCGGTTCAGCCGCGAAGTTTTGAGTGGCCATAGTGTTTCTTGGAAATGTTGAGCGTTGAAAAAATATGCCGCGCCATGCTGATGGTGCAACAACGTTGATCGCGCGAAAGATACAGACCTTGCATTTAAAATCGCATTCCGACCGCGAGCCACTGCGGCGCACTCAGCCGCCCGAAGGCTTGATAGGTATAGTCGAATGAAAAACCGATGCCGGAAAAATTATACCGCAAGCCCGCGCCCGCCGTCCAACTCGTTTCCGAATCGCTGCGCAATAGGCCGTTGTATCCTGCCCGCAGATAGAGCAAATCGCGCCACGCATATTCGGCGCCGAGATTGATGGATTCGCGGTTGTCCGTCGGACTCATCGCATCGGCGGCGAGCGTCAGCCTGCCGTCAGGCAACCGCAGAGCGTCGTAGGCAAGGCCGATGCGAAAGGACGTCGGCAAGTTCCATGTATCGGTGGTGAGTTCGGCGGCGATTTGATTGTTCTCGCCCGCTTGTCCGGTGCCGGTGGTTGCGGTAACGAGCAAGTCTTTGCCCGAAAGTTTAAGCGATCCGCCGAAGTTCGAAATCACCGCCGCGATGCGCAGCCCGTTTTCCGACGTCTTAAAGAGCACGCCGAAATCCGCCGCCGCCGTTGTCGCCGAGACATTGTAAAGCCGTTGGCTGACATACTTCAGCGTGATGCCGACGCTGAACCGGTCGGTAATCGCGCGTGCATATGAAAGTCCGACCGCGAAGTCGGAAGTTGAAAAGGTTTCGCCCGTCGTGCCGTCGGGATCAATTTCAGTGGTGCGTAAAATATCGCCGGAGCCAAGCAGCGTAACCGCCGCGCCGAACGTGCCGTAGTTGCCCGCCTTGATGCCGATGCCCGCCCAATCGATGCTCGTGCCGATAAGCCAGTTCGTGTGCACGAAGCCCGCTTCATTCGCCCCGAGCCGAGCCAGCCCCGCCGGATTCCAATACAAACCGGTGATGTCATCCGATACCGCCGTGAATGTGCCGCCCATCGCCGTCGCACGGGCGCCCATGCCGATAGATAAAAACTGCGCCGCCGTTGTGCCGACCTTCGATTGCGCGGCGGCGACTGCGGGCGACAGGATCAATATCACCATCAACCCCGCCAGCATGATCATCGGATGCCGCCGGTTGCGATGAGATGCTGTATGAAATGTAAATGTGCTTGTATTCATCTTTGAGATCGATACATGAAATTCGATACATGAAATTATTTGATGAGCACAAGTTTGCCCGTCGTCGTGCCGACGCCCGGGGCATCGAGGTGATAGAGATACAGTCCGAACGCAATATCAAGTCCTTCCGACGAGCGCAAGTCCCACAAGACCTGACCGTTGTCCGTGCCGTCCTGCTTTAACGTGCGGATGAGATCGCCGCGAACGCTGTAGATTCGGATCGTGGATTCTTTGGGGACGCGGGTAAAGTAGACGCGCCGCTCGCCGCGCCCGCTGGTGGTGCCCGCAGGCAACGCGGGTTCGAACGCGCTGCGCGCGATGTACGGATTCGGCACCACGCGAATTCTATCCAACACGGATTTCGCCCGCTCGCTGCTCACATCGGGCACGGCGGTTGTGAAAGTGAAGGCGTCGCCGGTGCGGAACGGCTTGGAAGTGCGAAAGGTAAATTTATCTCCCGCGCGCGGGGCGACGCGGTTCGCCGCACTCGTCGGTGCGAAAGTCAAGAGCCAACTATACACGGTGTCGATGCCGCTGGCAGGCACGGCGGAATTGGCACTGAGGCAAATCTTGATAATGTTGAAGGTGTTCGATCCGATCACCACGCCGCCGCCGCCCGTTGTCGCTTGCGGCAATACGAGAAAGCGAACGGGCTTGCCGGTCGTCAAATTTTTGATGCGGAAGTTGACCGGCAAGCCGTTCGCCGTCAGTACCAGCGGCGGTTGGACGGCGTTGGTGCGGCGCTGGAGATATTTCATCGTGTCGCTTTTCGCAACGCCCGTCGCGGCGTCCGTCTCAACCAGTTCGATTTCGAAGTCGTCCGGGATCGGAATCGAATCTACGACCGCGCGGACGACGTTGAAGGCGATTGAATCGGCGGGCTTCATGCTGACGGTATAGGCATTGATGGTATCGGTGCCGCTGCCCCGCGTCCAACCGGATTTTTCCGGCAGGTAAATGGATTTCAGTTCATTTTGCAGCGAGAGGTACAGGCCATCGAAAATTTCGTCATCGCCGTTGTAGCCGAACAAGTTTGGGGCGAGTTCCGTGTATGAACCGGCGGTGAACAGCGGACGGCGGTTGCGCCGGATGAGCGTATCGATAGCGGCGGGGTTTGTTACATCGAGCACGCGGTAGAACGACGTGAGCGGCACGCGCTCGCCGAGATCGTTGCCGTCCGTTTTGCCGTTGCCGTCATTATCGACTGTATCGCTGCCGATGTCCGAAAATTCCACGCGGTACGTTTTGTTCTGCAAGTTTTTTGCATCGACGACGGCATATGAAACGCCGCCTTGTCCGACCGGCAACGCTTGTCCCCCCGGCCCTCCGGCGGGCGTGAGATTGCCTTGACGTCCGGCGGCGTTCGCATAACCTGCGGTTTTGGCCGCGGGCGTAACGACCACCACATTGCTGCCGAGCGTGTAGTTGCCTCTGCCGTCGCTGCGGGCACTCGCGGAATTGTAGGGCGGAT
This sequence comes from Chlorobiales bacterium, assembly GCA_014380515.1. GTDB lineage: Bacteria > Bacteroidota > Chlorobiia > Chlorobiales > JACMJS01 > JACMJS01. The sequence goes on along the minus strand of JACMJS010000007.1, from coordinate 1,129 downwards.
AAATTTGCAGGCCGGTGTCGCCGCGCGAGTACGCGATGACGGCGTAGAAATACGTTTTGCCGTTGACAACCGTCGTGTCCGTGAAGCGATGTTGCAGGCCGCTGTTGTTGCCCAAGTAGTAGGCGATGCCTTTGGATTGCTTCAGCAGCGACGCGGTGTTGAGCGGAAAGTTGCCGGAAACTTCATTGACGAGATCGAACGTCGCCACCGGCTTCGGCTGAATGCCCTGCTGCCCTTCCGAGCCGACGAGCGTAAAAGCATCCAAGAAATTATTATCCGTCGATCTCAAAATTTTATAGCCCTCGAAGTTGCGCACGCGCGGATCGTTCGTATTGGCGGGCAAGTCAAGACGGCGGCGGATGAACTCGTCGCGGTAGTCTTCGGCCACCGTGTCCCAATAAAGCGTTACCCGCCGGTCGTCGGTAGAAACTTTGAGTGTCGGCGGGGTTGGCGGGCGGACGAAGTTGTAGTTGGCGTCGTAAATCTGCTGCACGATGTCTTTGTTATCGAGCACGTCTTGCGCGCTCGTGCCATAGACGAGCGCAATCGAGAAGCGTTCCGTCTGCCCGGCGGCGAGCGGAAAATATCCCGTGCCGTACATGTAGTCGCTCGAGGGAATTTGATTGGTCGTGGCATCGAACGTACCGGGAATGGAACGGGCGTAAAATTCGGAGCGGATGTTGTTGAGGTTCAGTTGAAACGATCCGTTTGTGCCGATGGCAAACGAGGTCAGCCCGATTTGATCGGACTCGCGGACGTCGGTCGCATCGAGCGCGCGACCGTCGCCATCTTCGTTGCCGTTGTTGTCGGTGCCGTCGTCGCGCCGCTCATCGATCATCGGATAAAGCGTTTGGTTGATGACGAGCGGATCGAATGCCAAACTGCCTGCGGCCACGCTGGCAGGTATTCCGGTTGGGTTTGCGGCGGCGAGCGCGATGTAATCTACATAGTGCACCGGCGGCAACACGATTTCCGAAATCGCGCCGCTTACCAAATCCACTTTGCTTTGACGGCGGTTGGCGTGCAGCCCGTAATCTTCATCGCTGATGCCGTTGAGATTATCGTCCTGTTGATTGTTCGAAATTTCCGTCAGCACCTTGCCCGGCCCGATGAGATACGCTTTGCCAAG
>JACMJS010000330.1 GCA_014380515.1 Chlorobiales bacterium | reverse complement strand
GCAAAATCCAACCGCTGCATCAAAGTTTCCACATTGCGAAGCGGCTTATTGAAACCGTAGCTCTGTAATAACCCGTCGATGGCATTCTGCTTTGATTGAATCTGTACGGAGAGCGAAGTGGCAAGCAGTTGTACGGTCGCCGCAAGGCTTGCCAAAATTTCCGGCTGCGACGGGGAGCAAAGTTCGGCGGCCATTGAGGGCGTTCCGGCGCGGAGATCGGCGACAGCATCCGAAATCGTAAAATCGGTTTGGTGGCCGACCGCACTGATGACGGGAATTTCGGAGTTGTAAATCGCCCGTGCGACCCGAGCTTCGTTGAACGCCCACAAATCTTCAATCGAACCACCGCCGCGTCCGAGAATAATCACATCTGGCCTTGTGTACTTAGTTGCGGGTTTTGTTGGGGATTTTATCTCGGATGAGGGCGCAAGACGGTTGAGGTAGTTCAAGGCCGCCACGATTTCATCTTTGGCGGTTTCACCTTGTACCCGCACGGGACAGAGTATCAGCCGCGCCGAAGGATAACGGCGGGCGAAAACGCTGCGAATATCCTCGATCACCGCGCCCGTCGGCGAAGTAATAATGCCGATGGTTTCGGGCAGGCGGGGCAACGCTTTTTTGTGCGATTCTAAAAAAAGTCCTTCGGCTTCCAACTCCCGGAAAAGTTTCTCGAACGCTTTTTGCAGCAAGCCTTCGCCGACGGGTTGCAGGTCGGAGCAAATCACTTGATACTTGCCCATCGCCGCATAGACTTCAACCCGCCCGCGAACCACGACCGCCATTCCGTCTTCGGGCAACACCGCGAGGCCCGCCGCCGCCGTACGCCAGATAATCGCGTTCATCTGCGATTGGCCGTCTTTGAGCGTAAAGTAAAGATGCCCCGATGAATGCTGTTTGAAGTTCGAAACTTCGCCGCGCAGATGCACATCGTCAAAGCGTTGCTCAAGTTCTTCTTTGATCAGCGAAGTCAGTTCCGAAATGCTGTAAAGGTAGTGCGACATGTCCGGAGAGAGAGGTTGATGTTGCGGTGAAGATACGTGATTTGCTTCCGTTTTTTTGAAGCGTGATGGCGCGGGATGCTACGGATTCAGGTGAAGACATCTCGCCTCGCGCTTTGATTGCACTTTCGGTTTCGTTACTTTTGATTTAGAAATTTTAAGGGCTTTCCCAATGTCGCTACTTCGCATCCGTCTTCAATCATGGGTCTGAAAATAATTTCACAAACGCTCGCGCCGCTCTTGGAGCAGGAAGAGAGCGAGGTTGCACGGTGGATTGAAACCGTTTGCACCGCCGGAATGGAAATGTTTGCGGCGGAAGGACGGCTCGGCATTACGGGGCTGGGTTTATTACGGCGTCAGCATCTCGCACCCTCGATTGCCGAAGGCGTCGGCGGACAAATTTATCTGGCGCCGCCGCGCGATACGGTTCAGTTTCAAATCCGGCGCATCGGCCTTGACGACGATTTTCTTTATCAAGCCGCGCAGCGCGAACTCGGCCTTTCGGAGGAACAGGCGTCGCGGTTCGCTTACGGCGTCGAGAAAGCCATCGTCAAGTTGCTCGATACCAAAGGCGTAGCGGAACTCGGCGATCTGGGTGTCTTCACACGCACCGGCCAAGCGAAATCATTGCTAGCGCCCGCCATCACCACAAATGCCGCGGGCGAAAATCAAGAAAATACATCCGCCACCGCGCCGGACGGCGGCGTCAAGACGACCTTCGAGCCTTCCGACGCCCTGCTCGGCTTTCTTAACAGCCGCTACTTGCATCTTGAACCGGTTACATTGCATGATGTCAATGCCTCCGGCGCAGCGTCTCAGCCGAAACCTTCGGCAAAGTCGCCCGCACCGGTAGCGAAGTCCTTGCCCGTGTCCGCACCGGCCAAGTCGCCTGTAACGGAAATCGTTGCCACGCCTGCACCGGAGCCGATTACCGGCTCACCGCCGACGCCCGCGGACTACCCGTTTCCGGTGGCGGAAAAGAGAACGCAATCATCAGCGACGGCGGCGACCGCAACACAGAGTGCTTCGCCAACCTTTCAGCCCGTGTTGCCGCCGCCGATTGAATCCGATCCGTTGCCGTCGATGGACATCACCGATCTTGAATCGGAGGGCGACGATGATGAGCGCGATGAGCAACGTCGCCGGATGCTTATCACCCTCGTCGTTTCACTCACCGTGCTCGCCGTGATTGCACTGGGTTTCTTGCTCGTCCATACTTTTTCGCCGTCGGTATCCACAACCGCGAAGCCTTCGGCG
>JACMJS010000006.1 GCA_014380515.1 Chlorobiales bacterium | reverse complement strand
TTCCGCCGTCGAAGTTTTCTTCTTCACCTTCTTCAAGACCTTCGCGCCCATTTCAGCGTCCGCAAAAATCTCCATGCCTTTCTCGGAAACGATGGGCATCTCTTGCGGCAGCGTGCCGTTCTTTTCGTAGTCGTTCGTTACACGGACGGTGTTGTCTTTGCTTTCCTGCACGTTCGGCTCATCGTAAGGATTGGTTTGCAGCACCGCGCTGGCAAATGATGTCGCCAGTTCCCACCGCATCATTTCCGTACCCAAGTCATACACATCTTCAAGCACGATGCGCACGACGGGATGTCCCGCTTTTTCCAAAGCTTTCAGTTTTGAATCGATGGCGGGCGATTTTTGTTTGCGCAGTTGCACCGAGACGAACACGCGGTCTTTGCCGTAAACTTTCGGCGTGCCAAGCGTTTCACCTTCGACCGGCACAAGGCCTCGGCCTTCTTTGCCGGTGCTCTCGGCGATCAGTTGCTCGACCCAATATCCGAACGTTGAAATTTTCGGCGAGGCGACGAAAGTAACTTTGTTGCGTCCGGCCTTCGCCAATTCGCCGAGCGCGATGCCGAGCATCACCGCCGGATTATCTTCAATGTTCAGGAACGGCGCGTTCGCATGAACCATGCGTTCGGCGCGCTCAAGTAAAAGTTCAACATCCATGCCGATGAGTGCGGCGGGCACGAGACCGAAATAGGAAAGGGCGGAGTAGCGGCCACCGATGTCGGCGGGGTTGAGGAAGATGCGGCGGAAGCCGTAGTCCTGTGCGGTCTTGTGCATCTTCGTATCGGGGTCGGTGATAGCGATGAATTGTTCGCCTGCGTTGCCGCCGCTGTCCTCAGCCGCGTGGCCGTTCGATCCGGCCAGCTCGGCTTGCTTATGCTTTTTCAAGTTCGAGACTTTATCATAGAAGTACTCGAAGAACAGTTGCGGTTCAAGCGTCCCGCCCGATTTGCTGGCCACAATGAACAGCGTTTTCTCAAGTTTGATTTGCTTTTCCAATGCGAGCACTTGCACGGGATCGGTGCTATCGAGCACGGAAAGTTTCGGGAAGCCTTTCTTGCTGCCGAACGTCGCGCGGAACACGTCGGGACAGAGACTTGAGCCGCCCATGCCGAGCACAACGATATCGGTGAATTTTTCTTTGCGGATTTCTTCGGCGAACGACTTGAGTTCGTTTGATTTTTCCTGCATCATATCGATGACGGGAATCCAACCCATGCGGTTCTTAACGACCTTCGCCGTCGCGTCGTCATTCTTCCAGACCGTCGCATCTTTTTTCCAAAAGCGTTCGACGGCCTTTTCCGATTTGAACTTTTCCGCCGTCGCTTTTACGGCCTTTGCGTACTTGCCGAGTTCGAGGGTTTGGCGGTGTTCAAGCTTCTGAAGCAACGCCTGCTTGCGTCCGCGAACGACGTCGTAAAGCGTGCCGAAGGATTTCGAGAACGACGCGAGACCTTCCTGCAAAAGTTTGGCATAGACTGCGCTGAGATCAATCCCGTTGCTCGCAAGGTCATTGAGGATTTGTTTGGCCTCGTCGATGTGGCCGTCGAGCGTGTTCGCCGCTGTGCCGTGATCGCGGAAGGCATCGAGCGTCGCGGGCGGCACGGTGTTGACCGTATCGGGGCCGATGAGCGCGTTCATGTACATCACATCGGAATACTTTGGGTTCTTCGTGCCCGTGCTTGCCCAGAGCGGACGTTGCACTTTTGCACCGGCGTCGCGCAAGGCTTTGAACCGCTCGCCGTAAAAAAGTTCTTTGAATGCGGAGTAGGTTGCCCGCGCATTCGCAATCGCCGCTTTGCCGAGCAAGCCTTCCAACTGCTTCGCTCCGGCTTTGATTTTTTCTTCCAACAGTGCATCCACTGCCACATCAATGCGGCTGACGAACACGCTCGCCACGGACGCAATGTTATCAATCTTCTTGCCGTCGTTGAGTCTCGCTTCCAAGCCTTCGATGTAAGCAAGCGCGACTTCGATGTATTGTTCGGTCGAAAAAATCAGCGTGATGTTGACGTTGATGCCCGCGCGGATGACTTCTTTCACTGCCGGAATGCCTTCGGGCGTCGCCGGAATTTTGATCATCACATTCGGCTTGCCGATGAGTTTATGAAACCGCTTGGCGGCGGCAATCGTCTCTTCGGTTTTGTGCGCGAGCAGCGGCGAGACTTCGACGCTCACATAGCCATCGATGCCGTTCGTGGCGTCATAGACGGGACGGAACAGATCGGTCGTCATTTTTAAATCTTCGACGACGAGCGATTCATAAATATCATCGGTGTGTTTCGTGCCGCCTTCGACGAGCGCGGTCAGAGCGGGTAAATAATCGGTGCTACCAGCGATGGCTTTTTCGAAAATGGTCGGGTTGGATGTTACGCCCATGAGGCCGTCGTCTTTGATCATGCGGCCTAGTTCGCCGGACGACACAAGGCCGCGGCGAAGATTATCGTACCAGATGCTTTGACCGAACGGCTTGAGGGCGAGAAGCGGATTAGACTGATTGGGCATTGTTTCCTCCTGTAAGGTTGCGATTGGAATGAAATGAAATTTGATTTGGCAACGGCTGTGAGATGGTTGTCGGAAGTTTGCGTGCCGGAAGATGGATGCGTGCCGAAGTTAGTGTTAGAGACGCTGTGGAAAGTTTCCGGTCGGGCAGAGGAAGTTTGGGAACAAACGTAGGCAAATCACTTTGGAAGTCCAAGCAACCTCCGCAAGGGAAATGCCCGTCGCCGCGACTGTTTTGTGATGAACGCGACAGCTGTGGTTATTCGTGGCAACGTCAAAGCAAACCGAATTGCGAAAAGTGATGCGTGAAATGTTTGGTATGAAAGCGTTCCCACTCGGCTTTGTTTAAACTGCCAAAAAACGGGTGCACCGCGGCGGCATCGGGTGAATGATTGAAGTGAATGTAGAAGTTTTCGAGGGCATGATGCAAAGCTGATACCGCATCTGCAAGCGACGGATATTGCAGCGATGGCAATCCGTTTTGATAGAGCGGGCTTTGCACGAGCTTCGGCAGCGGCGCGTCGCTGAGCAAACTTTTTTGCTTATACGCTGCCGCTTTTTGTTCCGCCACAACAAGCGGCATCACGAATGCACCTTGCGATCCCTGCACGACCGTAATCAAATGTTCAAGCATTTCCTGCGGACGCATCTTGCCCCATGCAGGCGATGATTCCGGCATTAGGTTCGCGGTCGCCGCGGCGAGTGCCAGCAAGGGTTTATCAGATGATGGTGTGTTCATCGTTCGGTGCGGTTGAAAGCGTTTATGATTTTGAAACTTTGATGCGGCGAGTCGTGCTTTGCAAATCGTCATCTTGAGCGTTAGATTGGCTCTGCCTCTCGCTGCACACCACATTGCAATGAACCGTTGCACATCATTCCAAGCCTGCACGGCACATTGCCCCAAACATTTCAGTTCGAATATAAACCAACGCCGCAACTTGCGTGAAGAACCTTGCTTCATGTACGCGGGATTTTAACCGGCAGCGTCTGCGCTGCTCCGAAATATCATTCACCTGAAACATAATTGCCACCAATGAGACAAAACCTACTATTCCTATTCGTTGCTGCATTCGCCGTCATCGTCCTTGCCGACGTGACTTCCGCTCACGCTCAAGCGTGGCAGACCACCGGCCCGAACTTCGGTTCAACGCTGCGGGTAGCCATCCATCCGACCAACGCATCGATTCTTTATACCACCGGCATCGATTCCACTGAATCCGCCGTACCAAGCGGCGCGCTCTACAAAACCATTGACGCGGGACAAAATTGGTTCAGCGCAAGTTCCGGCATTCCGGCCTCAGAAAGTTTGACTGCGATTGCCGTCGCACCGAGCAATGCGAACGTGCTTTACGTCGGTACAACCGCGGGCGTGCTGTATCGCTCCGCTGACGCAGGCGGCAACTGGTCGCTGCTCACCGATCCCGATGCAGGCACCGGCCAAGTGCTTGAGATTGCCATCCGTCCCGATGATGAAAACCGACTCTATGTCAGCATTCAAGATGGTGGTGCCTCGAGTACGACGGGCGCGCTCTACCGCACGCAAAACGGCGGCACATCGTGGAGCAAGTACACGAACGCGCAAGGTTTGCCCTCAGGCCTCGGCATTTTTACCCTACTGACCGGCCTTACCTACAACACCGCCGCACCTTACGACACACTTTATGTCGGTGCGATTCCAATTATTGTGCTTCCCTTTCCCGGGCGAGTTAACTACGGTATCTATCGTACCAACAATTCCAATGCAGCAACGCCCGCGTTTGCAGCTGTAACCAGTTTCAATATCAGCGGAGCTAGTCCGTTCAATGACAATTTGAATGTGAACTTTTCACTGGCCAGCACGCCCGCCGCGGTTGGTACGTACTATGGCAGTTTCAACGGACAGGGCTACTGGAAAACCGCCAATGGCGGCACAACTTGGAATCATATCAACGGGAACGTGCCTTCCGCTATTTCAAATGAAGGCTACGATACGCCCGCGCAAGATTATTTTTTCAACAAAGACGGATTGCGCATCAAGCCCAGTCAGGTCAGTGCAACGCGCGTATTCTATTCGCATGTCAACTTTGGCAGTGCGGGCGGCAACGGCGTTTATCTTTCCAACGACGGCGGGACGAGCGTCGGACCCGCGCATTTTTCGCTCGATGGTACGTTTCAGAAAGGCGTAACCGCTACCGACATTGCCTTAACCAACGTCCGAGAGGATACCGTCTACTTCTCCAACGTCCGCAGCGGCGGTATTTACCGCTCAACCAACGGCGGCTCAAACTGGTCGCTGCAAAACGGCGGCCTCGCCGGAACGAAAGCCGGAACATTGCCCGCACCGAAAGCAACCATTGTTGCCGTGCAGGCCAGCCGCTCGAACGAAAACATTCTTTACGCGCTCACCCTGCAAAACGGCATGGCGGTCAGTTTCAACGGCGGTACGGATTGGATCGAAAGCAATGGCCGCTTCGAAGGCGATCAGCCGACGCAAAATTATTTGCCCGGTATCTCGCAACCTGCAGGCGGCAACGTGGTCTTTCCGCAATTCGTCGGTTCGTCGCTTGCGGTGAGTGCAACCAACCAAGCCAAAGTTTACGTCGGCATCTCCGATCAGGTCGGTGGCGTCGCCAATGCCGGTGTATATTTATCAACCGCAGATGTCGGAGCGTCGGTTAGTTACAACTACGGATTCCGTACGGCTTCGAGCGGCTTGCCCAACGCGGGACCCGGCACGAACGTCCGTGTACAATCACTCTTTGTCAGCGAAGTGAGCGACGCGACCGTGTTCGCCGGAATGTTCCAAACAACTGCAAGCGACGGCGGTCTCTGGCGCAGCCAAAACAGCGGCGGCAACTGGACTCGCATCTCGCCATCCGCACTTGACGGCACCAGCATCGTCAAAATCGACGGCGTTGTCGGCTCGAACACACTTTACATCGCCACAAAGGGCGGCGGCGTATATCGCAGCACCGACATCACCGCAGGTACACCGACCTTCACAGCGGTCAATGCCGGATTGAGTTCGCTCAACATTACCGCCCTCTCGGTTAGCCCCGTATCACCAACCAACTTGTTTGTGGCGACGGACGATGGCCGCGTTTGGGAAAGCATCAACAGCGGCGATGCTTGGACGGACATCACCGGCATTCTAAGTGCCTCAATCATCTACGACCTCCGCGCACTCAGCGACCGGTTGCTGGCTGCGACGAACGACGGTGTCTATGTTTATGCCAACGGCTTGGGATGGACACTGTTCAACTCAGGACTCTACACAACGGAAGTACGCGCGATCTCAAACCTCGTCGGGGCAACGGGCAGCGAACGGTTGTGGGTCGGCACGGCGGCCACGGCCACGGTTTCCGGCGCGGTCTACCGCGCAAACCTGACCGATGTGCCTTTGCCGGTTGAACTTGTTTCCTTCACGGCAGCCGCCTCGGAAAAAGGTGTTGAGTTGCAGTGGCAGACGGCTTCGGAGACCGACAATCAAAGTTGGATTTTAAAGCGGCGCAAATCAGGAGAGACAACCGAATCAGACGTCGCAACGCTGGCGGGCGGCGGCACGCTGCCTTCCGGCGCGACTTACAATTACAGCGATCAAACCCCGCTCGCCATCGGTCGGTATGACTACAACCTTTATGTCGTCTCAACGAGCGGCGAGATCAGTGAAGAGGGCACGGCGTCGGTAGAAGTGAACGCGAAAAATCCCACAGTCTTTAGTCTATCACAAAATTATCCGAACCCGTTTAATCCGGTTACAACGGTGCGCTACGAACTGCCCGTCAAAAGCGATGTGAGTCTGAAAGTGTTTGATATGCTTGGCCGCACGGTCGCAACGCTGGTGAGCGAACGCAAAGACGCCGGTGCGTTTGAA
>JACMJS010000329.1 GCA_014380515.1 Chlorobiales bacterium | reverse complement strand
TTCAAAAACTTGCGATGCCATTCTGAACGAAGCAAAGCGAAGTGAAAAATCCCTTATTCTCAAACTCAAATCAATAGACTTCTTTCATAAGTCCTGTGTCATTGCGAGCGGAGCGAAGCAATCTAAGAGGAATTGCCAGATTGCTTCGCCTCAGCTGTACTCCTCGCAATGACATCTGAAAGAAGTCTAATGAGGGATTCTTCGCTATGCTCACTTGTGAGCCTACGGCTTAGAATGACATCGCAAAAAAGTTAGCCTTTGCTTCAGAGAGATAAAAACATTGTGCACACATTTGCACGGGCTTCGCTACATTTGCAGCCCACTTTTCCGGCTGGTCATTTCAACTAAACTTTTTTAGAAATGCGACGTTTCTTTTTTGTTTTCTTTACCCTATTGCCAATGCTCGCCGCGTGCGATAAACCCGCAACGCCGTTGCCACAACCCGCGACCGCACAAGTCGTTTCAGGGGATTCGTTGCAACGCAAAGCCACGGAAGACAGCGTGCGCCGCGCCGAGCAGATCAAAGCCGTTCAGAAGAAGCGCGACGACGAGAAAAATCCCGATTCCATCGCCGCCCGTGCCACGCGCTCGCTCGCAGAATCTCCGAATGACTACCAAGTGCTCTTCGAACGCGGCCTTGTTTACAATCAGACCAAGCAATTCGATAAAGCGATTGAAGATTTCACGGCGGTGCTCGCGCTGCGCAAAGAGTGGTCGCCTGCTTACACCAACCGCGGCTTCGCTTACGCGGGCAAAGGACAGTTTGATAAAGCCATTGAAAATTACTCGAAAGCAATTTCGCTCGATCAAAACAACGGCTACGCCTTCACCAATCGCGGCCTCGTGTATTTGCAACTTCAGAAACCCAATCTTGCCATTCCGGATTTCAGACAGGCACTCAAGATTGAGCCGGAAAGTCCCGTCGCACACTACAATCTCGGTCTCGGCTACGAAGCGAAAAAGAATATCGATTCAGCGATTGTGTGTTACTCGCTGGCGATTGGCCTTGCGCCGCAGTATCTGGATGCCTACAACAATCGCGGCGTACTTTATGACGACAAAGGTGAGTTGAACAAAGCCATCACCGACTACACCAAAATTATTTTAATCAAGCCCGACTACGCCGATGCCTATACCAACCGCGGTTTCGCCTACCAAAAGCAAAAGAAGTATGCCGAAGCCGAACGCGATTATTTGAAAGCTTTGGAACTTCTGCCCGGCGACGCCACCACCGAAGCCAACTTAAAAAAATTGCGCAAAGCAACGGGCAAAAAATAACGTCGCTTTTTCTTGTACGTCATTTCCGCGAAGGCAGGACTGACAAAAAATGTGAATTACAAGTGCATTGATGCGAGACTACTCGCTGAGGAAAAGGTAGGTTAAAAATCCGAGGGCGAGTTGCGAGAGCGCAAGCGAGATGCCGCTCCAGACGTCCAGTTGCCGCGATTGATCCAAGTATTGGCGGTCAAAGGTTTGTGCGTAAGTGGTGTAGCGGCTGTCGGCTTGCAGTTTGAAGTAAGCCGCGCTCACGCCCGCAACGACGGCGGTTGCCGAAGCGAGGTACTTATAAAAGTTGTTGCTGCGTTTCTCGGTCAAGTTGGTAAAGAAACCCCGCTTGGTGTAATCCGTCTCGCTTACCGGCGGATTCTCCAGCAGCATTGCATCGCTGAGGGGACGCAGTTTCGCAGTCAGCACGAAAAAGTTTTTCGCCGTCTCTTTCGCATCCGCGGGCCGGAGCGATTCGTCATCAAATTGCCCCAGCGTAAAGACGACGGCGGAATCCAGTTTCAGCGGCGAATCAAAAAGAAGCGGCGTCGTGCCCAAGAGTTTCATCCGGTAAAACACACTGGCGCCGAACGGCACGGAGTCGAAACGGTATCGCACGCCTGCGGACGAATCACTTGCAGCCGCGGGATTCAATGATTGGGCGGCGAGCGGTGTTGCACAAAGCAGCATCGTGCAGAACAACTGAAGCAATTTAAAATTCGGCATCGTCGTCATCGAGAGATTCTTTGGTGGTGTCGGGTGCGGGGTCGTGGGTGAGCGAATAAACCATATTGTTCTCCGCGCAAACAATGATCCGGTTTCCGACCGCAATCGGCGGCGTCTTGATGCGGCCTGAAAGCTTCAGACGCTGCACGAGTTTTCCCGTCGCCAGTTCCAAGACATACAGTCTGCGGTCGAGCGAACCGGCAAACACGTATTTTCCGGCGATGAGCGGCGCGGCATTGAACGACGCTTTCGATTCGAACGCCCACACCAATTCCATCGTCCGTTTGTTGAAGCACCGCAGTTTATGATCGCTTGCCCCCGCGAGCACAAAGCCTTCGGGCGAAAGGGCTGCCGCACCGAACAGGGTTGCAGGCAACGGGATTCTCTTTTCGATGATGGGATTTGCTATGTCTTTTAAACTCACCTTGATCACCGCGCCACCCGTGGAGCGAGAGCGTCCGACGTCCGCCGTCGTGATAAAGGCGGCCTGCTCCGCGGTATCCATACAGACCGCCGCGTAGATGGATTCATTGCCGAGCGAAATCCTGAACGTTTGTTTGCCCGTCTCGCTATCGACGCCGTAAAGCACGCCCGCATCATTTCCGAAAATCACCGTGCGGCCTAAGAGCGCGGGCGATGAATGAATTTGCGTCGATGCCACCGGCGCGGATGCCGGTTTGACTTTCACCGCTTCCAGCCTCTCTTCCGTCTTGAATAAAAATTGCGGCGCGCCGTAGCGGTCGATGCACACGAGTTCGCCTTGCAAGTTGGCCGCATAGATGCGTCGCTTCATTCCCTCGCCTACCACCAGCGGCGACGCTTCGAACCCGACGCCCGATCTTTTTTCACCCGTGATGTATCCCTGCGAAAGGTCGTAAGTAATCAGCGGTTGCCGTGCGAAGGCATCAAATGCAAAGAGATACTTGCCGTCCGCCACCGGCGCGCCTTCCATCGAATAGGAGACGCCGCCCTGCGCAATTTCCTTAGCGTCGGCGGGATTGAGAACGGCAACGTCGCCGTTGCGGCAATGAATAAAAAGTTTACCGCCGACGACGGTCGGCGAGGCGGTTGGGATGGCGGCGGTCGCGGCATATTCCCAGTGGATTTTCAGCGGCGGGATAATCTCTTGCGATGTGTAGCCCGTATGCTGCGGGTTGCCGCCCAATTGCAACCAATCGCCCGCCTGCGGTTTAACTTCTTCAAACAGCCGCAGCACCGTGCACGACGACAACATCAAACAAAGCAGCAGGACGAGTAAAGTTTTGAGACGCATCTTCGCATTTAAAAAGACTCTCCCCTTTCAATAAAGGGAAGTGCAGAGGGGTTCGAAAGGGGTTACTTGTAAGTATTGAGTTTCTGCTGAAGCGAGACGTTTTTTTCATCCCGCTTGATGGCTTCGCGCCAAAACTCTTGCGCCTTCTGACGGTCGCCGAGCTTCAAGTAAATATCGCCCAAGTGTTCGCGGAGCGTTGCGCTGTTGCGGGTATCGTTCTCGATGGCTTTCTCGATCCACAGTTTGGCATCGTCATATTTTTCCAACTTGTAATACACCCAGCCGATGGTATCGAGGTAAGAAGAATTTTTCGGTTCTTTTTCGACGGCGACTTTCGCCATCGTCAAACACCGTTCCAGCTGCAAATCGCGCTCCGAAAGTGAGTACGCCAAGTTGTTGAGCGCGAGCGCGTTTTTCGGATCGATCTTTAAAACTTCCTCGTAGGCGTTCTCGCTTTCAACCGGTTTCTTGGTGCGGTCGTAGTTGATGCCCTGCACGCTGAGCAGTTGGAGTTTCAGCGGCGTATCGTTTTCCTCCGACACCATTTTCAAAGCGGCTTCACCGGCGGTAATGGACTCTTCAATCTTCCCCGCCTCCGAAAGCGCAACGCTGATCCACGCCGCGATGCGAAAATCCGGCTTCTCCAACTTCCGCTTGGCTTCACGGAAAATTTCCACCGAGCCAGCGGCGTCGTTGTTCTGCAAATATGTCAGGGCGTAAGTTTCCCACACTTCGGGCAATTTCGGTTCGAGATCGACGGCCTTTCGGAAATTCTGGTAGGCTTCATCCCATTTTAATTCGGTGCGCCGGAGAATACCGACGATGAAAAACGGTCGCCACGCTTTCGGATTTTCGCGCGAAAGTTTGGTGAAGATGATGTCGACGGGCTTGGTCATCAGCGAATCGGATTCCATCCGCTTGGCATAAAAATCGCCGATGCCCATCTTCTCATCGAACGAAAGTTTGGCGCTCTTAAAAATTTTATCAATCGATTCCGAAAACGCCGCCCAGTCTTTTTGCTTGATGAAGGTTTCGCTCGTGGCAATCAGGGCTTTCACATCGTCGGGATTGCGTGTGAGCAGTTCCGAATACGCGGCGGCGGCTTCTTTGGGTTTGTTGAGCTTTGTATAAGTATCGCCGAGCGTGCGGTAGAGTTCGGGGTTTTCAGGATCGAGTAAAATCATTTCCTGAAGCGTAAGCACGCAATCTTCATACCGCTTCAGCTGACTTTGGAGCAGCAACTTGCGGTAAAAGATTTCGAGTTCGGGACTGATGGTGTAGGTGATGCGGTCGTAAACTTTAATCGCGTCGTCGGGACGGTCGGCGGCGATATAGATTTCAGCGAGCGTAACGAACCACGCAATGTTCGTCGGCTGGCGTTCGGCGAGGCGGATGAATTGCGCGGCGGCGGCATCGTAGCTGCGTGTTTCGTAATAGACTTGGCCGAGCAGTTCGGTGTACCAGATGTTGATCGAATCTAAATCGACGGCTTTCTTGGCGTAGAAGATCGCCGACTCCGATTTATCCAACGCCTTGTAAGATTTTGCAATGGCGAAAAAGATGGCCGGTTCGCCCGGTGCGTACTTCAGCGCATCCTGATATTCCAAGATCGCCTGCGAGTGCTGTTCTTTGGCGTCGTAAAGCCCGCCGCTGACGAAGTATTGCATCGCGCGTTCAGTGAGAATGTCGCTGTATGTTTCTATTGCAACTGCGGGAGCAACGCGGGGTTTCATTAAAGTTTGTTCGGGGCTACACGCCGCAAGCGAGCAGGCAACGATCACACTTGCAGCAAGAAACAGCGGCGGACGCAATGTATGAGCGGCGCGGCGGAACAGGGTTTCAATCATATCGACTACAGGTTTCCGGTCAATTAAATAATCATCTCAAAGTCAGATCGGCGGCGAACGGCGAGCGGCGCGAAGGCTACCGCAGTTCGGAACAACGGACAAAAAATTTCCCGGGGTGCTTCGGGATATAATTCAGGATTTTAAGTCGGCGGTTAAGCGGTTAATTATATGATGGTTTGACGGTTCGGTATTTCATGCGGATACAGGTGCAAAAGGCAACGACATGCGCCGGTTAAAAAATTTCCGCGCCGGTTTTTCGCGGGGCTGAAAGAAAGTGTATTTTCGTCCGCGCCCTTGGAACACCCTAAGAAACTTCACTTGTCGCAGTTTTCCAAAGCCCGTTCAAAGACATTTTCACACCGGCCATGCCAAAGAAACAAACCAAAACGCTCACCGGCGCACCGGTCATGAAAACCACCTCGAACAAACTGATGCCGCAGGTCGCAACGGATCGCAGCGGCCACGCAGCCAAAGAGAAGCGTTCGGGGGCTGATCGGCGTGAAGAAAATTATTCCGGCATCAACGGCAACTCGGATGGTAGCCGTCGGTCGTCAAACCCGCGGCGGCGCGGCCTGATGTTTTCCGATAATCTCGTTACCGTCGCTGAGAAATCAAACTTTACCGCAACATCCACTTACCGCGACGTCGAAAATTTTCTTATCGATCTCTCCAGCCTCTCCGGCGACATGACCTTGCACACTTTCGGCAAAACGACCGAAGGCCGAAATCTTTATATGGCCGCGTTCAGCCGTCCGCAACTCTACACGCCGGAGCACGCGGTGATGTCCGGCAAAACGATTGTGTTGCTCCAAAACAACATTCACGCAGGCGAAGTCTGTCCGAAGGAAGCCTCGATGATGCTGATGCGTGAACTCGTGTTCGGGAAACTCAACCAACTTTTAGATAAACTCATCATTCTCGTCGTGCCGGTCTACAACGCCGATGGCAACGAACGCTTCAGCACCGCCAACCGGCTCTCGCAACTGGGCCCCGAAGGCGGCGTCGGGATTCGCACCAACGCCATCGGCCTCGATCTCAACCGCGACTACATGAAAATAGAAGCCGTTGAAACGGCGGCTCTGATTGAGAATGTTTATCTCGCGTGGCAACCCGATGTGATCGTTGATGGCCACACGACCGACGGCTCGCGGCACGGCTATGATCTCACCTACGGCTTTCCGCAAAACCCGAACGCCTCCAAGCAACTCATCGATTACACCCGCGACACAATGTTGCCCGCCGTCCGCGCGAAGATCAAAAAAGATACCGGCATCGAGATGTTTTACTACGGCGATTTCGTTGATCACACGAGGCCGGAACAAGGCTGGAAAACCTATTCGCACCACGCCCGCTACGGCGCCTCGTACGGCGGCCTGCAAAATAAAATTTCGATTTTGATGGAGACCTACTCTTACGTCTCCTTCGAGCGGCGCGTGATGGCGGCGTATCATTTCATGCGCGAAAATTTGGAATACACCTTCCGCCACGCCGCCGAAGTCAAAGATGTGGTCCGCACAGCCGTCGCGGAGACCATCAAACGGGGTGAAAAATTTGATGCTAAGAAAAACGTCTTGGGTCTTGAAATCGAGCAGACGGCGTTTGAAAAATCTGTAACGATTATCGGCTATGAAGTCAAAGAGAAGCGTAACGCCGATGGCAGCGTGGGTTTTGTGCCGACGAAAACGAAAAAGATTTATACCGCGCCCTACTTCGGAAAATACGTGATGACCCGCAGCGTGCCGCGTCCGCTCGCGTATCTATTGCCGAAGTCGGAGTGGCGGATTGCAATGAAGGTACAGCAGCACGGGGCGGCGGTGGAAGTTTTATTGAAGCCGTTCGAGACCCTTGTTGAAGTTTTTAAAGTGATTTCGGTTGCCGCTTCGGAAAAATGTTTTCAGGCGCACCGCGAAGTTCAGGTTCAGGTCGAGCGCGTGCGGGAAAAGTGGCAGTTCGAAGCGGGCGATTATCTGATACCGATGAACCAACCGGCGGGCAATGTGATCGCGGGGTTGCTCGAACCCGATTCCGACGACAGCCTCGCGCATTGGAACTACTTCGATAATTATCTGACCGGACACTTGCGGTTCGACAAAGATTTCGTTACCGAATACGAGTACAATCTCGTCGACCTCCCGCGCACGAAAGAAATCTATGAGCATCTGATTGAAAAGAATCCCGGACTTTCGGACGAACAAAAAGCAGTGGAGAAAATGAAATTTTTTAATGACGCGCTCGGATACGGCAATGAATTTGTGAACACGATTCCCGTCTACCGCGCCGTCCAACCGCTGCACTGTTCATCGCTCGTTACCGTCGTTAAGCCGCCGCATCATTGATAACTTTATACTGTCATTCCGCGATTGATCTTCGTAGGGGCGAGACATGCCTCGCCCTTACAATGGTTCAGAACGACACAAAAGAGAAAATGCTCCCGAGAAAGATTCAGAAAATATGAGTTACCTCGTCATCGCCCGTAAATACAGGCCGCAACAGTTCGCCGATATCATCGCGCAGGAACATATCACGCAAACACTGCAGAACGCAGTGCGCACCGGACGCATCGCGCACGGATATATTTTTTCAGGATCGCGCGGCGTCGGTAAAACGACTGCGGCGCGGATTCTTGCCAAAGCCCTCAACTGCGAAACGATTCTCACCGACGAGAAACAAAAAGCACTCGCCGAGCCGTGCGGCCACTGCGAAAGTTGCCGCAGTTTCGATGAAGGGACGAGCCTCAACATTTCCGAGTTCGATGCGGCGTCCAACAACGGCGTAGATGACGTGCGGCAACTGCGGGAGAACGTCCGCTACGGGCCGCAGAAAGGCAAGTACAAAGTCTACATCATCGATGAGTTTCATATGCTCTCGACCGCCGCGTTCAATGCGGGTCTCAAAACGCTGGAAGAGCCGCCGCCGCACGCCGTCTTTATTTTTGCGACCACCGAACTGCACAAAGTTCCGGCCACGATTTCCTCGCGCTGCCAACGCTTTACATTCAAGCGCATCTCCGCCGCCGACATCGCCAAAACCTTGCGCGGAATCTGCGCGAAGGAAATCATCACCATCGATGATGATTCGCTGAACCTCATCGCCCGCAAAGCCGATGGCGCGATGCGCGACGCCCAAAGTTTGCTCGATCAAGTCATTTCATTTTCGCTGGAGGATTCCGGCGCAACGCAGGCCATCACTTACGCGCGAACTTCCGAACTGCTCAACGCGATTGACGACGAACATTTTTTTACCGTCAGCGAAAGCATTGCGAAGAAAGATACGCGGCGAATGATTGAACTCGCACAAACCATTTACGAGAACGGTTACGATGCCTCGTACTTTCTGCAAAGCCTCGTCGAACACTTTCGGAATTTTCTGATTGTTAAAAACATCAAGTCGACCAAACTCATCGCGGCGTCGGAGGTTTCCAAACAGCGTTATGAAAACGGGGCGGAAGATTTCACGCCGGAACTGTTGATGACGTTCATCGATGTCGTTTCGCTGGCGGAGAAGGAACTCAAAAATTTCCGCGAGCCGCAATTGAAGTTCGAACTCACGCTTTTAAAACTCATTCACACCGCGTCGCTCGGCACAGCGGATGAACGTCTGGCAACGCTGGAAGCCAGCGTGCAACGCCTCAGCGATGAGGTAAAAAAAAAAGCCAGCTTAGTGAAGATGTAGAAAGTGTAGCGGGTGAACCCGCCGAAGATTTCATTCCGGAGCCGATTGCAAAACCCGCAACCGTGCCGCGACCGGCGATTTCAAAAGTCGATTCGTTTCAATCGCTGAAGATGTCGGAGTGGCAAGGCCGGTTTTCGACTTTCATCGACAACACCGCGTTCCGTCCGAAGGCCGCCGCGCCCAAAGACCGCGCCGCCGTTCAAGGCGCATCCGAACTCGCCGCTCCTGAGGCTTCCGGCGTGGCTTCGCAGCCATCGGCGATTTTGACGATGCAAATCGTTCGGGAAAAATGGAAAGACTTCATCCTTCACCTTGAAGCGAGCGGACAATCGGTGATGTCGGCCAATTTGTTTCTTTGCGATTTGGTTGATCTGACGGGCGACGTCAAAGGTTACAAACTTCAACTGCTGTGCCTTAAAAATTTCGCTTACGAGATGCTTACGGCGGAAGAGTTTTCACTTTCGGAAAAAGCGTCGGCATTTTTCGGTGGCAAAGTTTTTTTGGATGTGCGCTTAGACCGCACCAAAGTCGAAACCGTCTTCGAAAAAACACCGACGGAACTGCTCTTGGAATTGGCGAAGACCAATAAAGTCATCAAGTTTTTGATCGATGCGTTCGGCGCCGAACCCAACTATTGATCGAATCCCTCTGCACTCCCCTTTGTCAAAGGGGAGAGTGGAAAAAACCTCAAGTCTGTTTTGGTATTTTCAGCATTTCGCTCTTCCCTTTACCAAAGGGGAGATGTCGCCACGGCGACAGAGGGGTTACATTTCTTCTAAATTTATTTTCAATGACGCGGCAAAATATTTCAAGCGGGGCGAAGTGGGAACAGATCGTCGGATACTCGCGGGCGGTGCGGGCGGGCAATATGGTTTTCGTTACCGGCACAACGGCGACGGATGCGGAAAGCAACATCGTTGGCGAGGGAGATGCGTACCGGCAGACGCTACAAGCGTTGAAGAACATTGAATCAGCCTTGCACAAAGCCGGTGCAAGTTTGAACGACGTGGTACGGACGCGGATGTTTGTTACCGACATCCGGCGCGATTGGGAACAGATCGGCAAAGCGCACCGCGAAGTCTTCAGAGATATTTTACCCGCAACCTCGATGATCGAAATCTCGCGGCTTATCGACGAACGGATGCTTATCGAAATCGAAGCCGACGCGGTGATCATTGACGATTCGTTGTAGGGGCGAGGCATGACTCGCC
>JACMJS010000047.1 GCA_014380515.1 Chlorobiales bacterium | reverse complement strand
GCCGTTCAAGTACGGCGGCTTTCCCGTTTTTGCCGAGGGCGAAGGCGGCTTCTTGCATCCGTTCAATCTGATCGTTTGGTTTTTACTTCCGCCGGTCTCCGCGATGAACCTGACGATTATTTTTCATGCCGCACTCTTAGGCTTCGGCATGTTTTGCTTTACGAAAAAAATCACGCGGTCAAGTTGGGCGGCGTTGCCTGCGGGCGTCGCGGCGGCGGTTTGCGGCTCGATCATCGCCGGACACACGCGGCATCTCAATGCGCTTGAAGCCATCGCCCTCGCCCCGTGGCTTTTGCTCGCCGCCGAAAATTTTCTCACCACCGCCCGGTGGCTTTCACACGCTTTGACGTTCGGCCTGTTGCTCGGCCTCGCGCTGCTCACCGGACATCCGCAGTTTGCGTTCATCACCGGCTCGCTCGCCTCGATTTATCTTTTGCTTCGATGGTGGCCGTTTTCATTGCGGCTCAATGGGTGGCTCACGGCGACGGGTGAAAAGTTTGAATCCGTTGGACGTGTTCGGCTTCGAGCGCTCGCCCTTTTTTTCGGGACTGCCGTTGCGCTTGCGGCGGCGATTGCATTTCCGCAATTGAAATCTACAAGTGAACTTGCGTTCATGTCGCAGCGGCGCGAGGCGTTACCGGCGTCGTTCGTCGGGCATGGCAGTTTACCGTGGAACGGATTTTTGACTTTCATCAATCCGTATTTTCTCGGCAACGCCGCCGACGCTTCGTTCAAGTTGCCCGAAGTGTATTTTTTCTGGGAGTTTTTTCACTACACCGGCGTTATCACTGCCGTGCTCGCCTTGTTCGGCCTTTACTGGGGCTGGCGAAAATCCGGTGCGGTGCGGGCACTCGGCGGGGTTTCGCTCATCAGTTATCTTTTGGCACTCGGCGAAAATTTCCCGCTCTACCGGATTTTTTCCTTTGTGCCGCTCGTGCGGTCGTTCCGGTTTCAGGCGCGGTGGTTGCTCGGCGCGGAACTCGGCCTCATCGCGCTTGCTGCGTTCGGATTATTTTTCATCGCCGCAAGGCTGGCCGAATTCAAAGCGAAGACGTGGCAAAACGGAAACCGGAAAGGCCGGAACGATTCATCCGCGCAAAAGGCGAAACCGAAAAAGTATGCCATGCCGGAAATGATTGTTGCGCCGCCGATGCAGATGGGACTTGGGTTTGCAGCATTCATCGCACTTGAAATTTTCATCGTGGCCGGATCGCAAGTACGCACGGAAAAAGCTGCGGTATATCTCACGCCGTCATCCGCTGTCGCTGCGATGCGCCGGACGGGCGGCGCACTTTTCACGCTTGGCGCGGGCGAAGTTCATTCGCAACTGTATGCGCGGTCGGGCGGCTGGAACGGCGATCACGGCCTTTATGGTCTCGCATCGAAATTGATGCCGCCGAATCTCGGCACCTTGCATCATGTTCCGGTCATTAACGGATATGTCGCGCTCGTGCCGGATTATGTGGCCGCCGTGTGGGGATCGTCTCAGCAGCCGGGCGTGATTTCGCAAACGGCGTCGCTCGGCGGCACGGCGTTTCAGCCGCGTGAAAGTTTTCGAAAGGTGGCGAGGATGTTCGGTGTGCGGTTTTTTACAACCGCATGGCAGATGCCGCCGCCGTTCATCAACATCTGGGACAGCGCGGGACTGCGCGCCTACGAACTGCCGGATGTGTTTCCGAAAGCGTGGATTGTTGGCCGCGTGGACGCTGTCGGCGCAGATGCCGCGGTTGCAGCGACGGCACTTATCAAAGAAAGTTTTGATCCGCTTACAACGGCGGTTGCGGCTGAACCTATCGCACTGCCGAACGATGCCGCGAATGGCGCGGCGGAGATATTGGAATCGTCGAACCATTCCATGAAACTTCGGGCGAACACTGCGGGGTTGGTCGTGGTGCAAAATACGTGGTATCCGGCGTGGCGGGCGAGCGCGGACGGCGCGGCGGTAAAAGTTCACCGCGTCAATGCGATGATGCAAGGCGTTGTCGCGCCGAAAGCGGGCAGCGTGATCGAGTTAAAGTTTGACGGCGGACTGACGACAGGATGGCTGTGGCTTTCGCAAGTGCTCATCGCGGCGTCCTTGCTTTATGCGTACTTCGATACGCGAAAAAATCGGGCAACACCCTAAAACGCCCCGCCTCATCTGAGGTAGGGCGTTGAATTTCGAATACGCTCCTCAATCCAATTCGCGGCGTAAAAATTGGGCGGTGTAAGAGCGGTCGCTTTTGGCAAGGTCTTCCGGCGTGCCTTCGGCAATCACTTCGCCGCCCTTCGCGCCGCCTTCCATACCCATATCGATCATCCAATCGCTCACTTTCATCACATCCATGTTGTGCTCGATGACGATGACCGTGTTGCCTTTATCGGCGAGGCGTTGCAGCACATCGAGTAGTAATTTTATATCCTGAAAATGCAAGCCCGTCGTTGGTTCGTCCAAGATGTACAGCGTTTTGCCGGTTTGAATTTTGGCAAGTTCAGTCGCAAGTTTGACGCGCTGCGCCTCGCCGCCGGAGAGCGTCGTCGAAGATTGCCCGACGCGCAAGTAACCCAAGCCCACGCCCGCCATCACATCCAAGATTCTTCGCAGGCGCGGGAAGTCGGCGAAGAATGCACTCGCGTCTTCAATCGTCATGCCGAGCACATCGGCAATCGATTTGCCTTTGTAGTGCACTTGCAGCGTTTCGCGGTTGTAGCG
>JACMJS010000328.1 GCA_014380515.1 Chlorobiales bacterium | reverse complement strand
GACCACGCGACGTGATTTTCTGAAAACCTCTGCGGCGATTGCGGCAGCAGCAACATTGTTTCACAAAGAAGCCTTGGGCTTTGCGACGGCGATTGCCGCCAAACCCAAAGTCATCATTTTGGGCGCGGGCTTCGCGGGACTCGCCGCAGGCTACGCGCTCACGCAAAAAGGTTACGATGTAACGATTCTCGAAGCCCGCAAACGCATCAGCGGACGGGTGTTTTCTTATCAAGTCGATGAAAAAGAAAAACTGACTGTAGAACTTGGTGCCGAATGGGTCGGCGCGTCGCACGAACGGTTGATTGCGCTTTGCAAAGAGTTCGGTTTGGAACTTCAAAACAATCAATTCAAATCGCATCTCACCTACAAAGGCGAATACTTTACGCCCGACCGCTGGTCATACTCCAAAGAGTGGGAACAAACGTTTGAAAAAATCCTCGCGGATTACAAAGGCTACACTGACAAGCAAAAGCAAAAGTTGGATAAAACCGATTGGTGGCGATTCCTGATGAACAAAGGCATCACCGAGCGCGACCTCGACATCAGAGAACTGGCCGACAGCACCGACTTCGGCGAAACGATTCGCAGTGTATCCGGTTACGCTGCGCTTGCGGAATACGCGGAGTCCAGCCCGAACAATGAAATGGATTTTAAAATCAAAGGCGGCAACGGCGCGATGGCCGAAAAGCTTGCGGATAAAATCGGGCGTGATAAAATCAAGTTGAGCCACGAGGTCGTGAGTGTAACACAGTCAGGCG
This sequence comes from Chlorobiales bacterium, assembly GCA_014380515.1. GTDB lineage: Bacteria > Bacteroidota > Chlorobiia > Chlorobiales > JACMJS01 > JACMJS01. The sequence continues at coordinate 22,672 of JACMJS010000328.1, read as the reverse complement.
GCAAGGTGAAGTTGCAAGTCAAAGTCGGCGATAAATCATTTATGCAGATGGAGTGCGATAAAATCATCTGTGCGATTCCGACGTTCGCCGTCAGCCGCATCAAGTGGTCGCCCGCGCTTCCGGCGGATAAACTCGAAGCCATCGATGCGTTGCAATATGCGCGTATCAACAAAACAACATTGGTCTTTGATTCGAAGCCGTGGAAGACTGAAGACTTCGATATGATCACCGATACCTACGGACACTATTTTTACAACTCGACCAAAAACCAAAGTTCGACCAAAGGCGCACTTTGCGCCTACATCTGCGGCGACAAAGCCGACATCATCGGTCGGCAAAATGATGCGTTTAAAAAGCAAGTCGTGCTCGATTCATTGAAGCCCGCGTTCGGCGATGTGTCGAAACTCGTCTCGAAGCAAACGGGATATTATTGGGGCACGGATCAATACTCGAAAGGTGCGTACGCCCTTTACGGCAAAGGCCAGTGGTACACGATCATGCCGATTCTGAAGAAAAAGTTTTTGAACGTCTCCTTTGCCGGTGAGCATCTGGCCGATTGGCAAGGCTTTATGGAAGGCGCGGTGAACACGGGCGAAGAAGCCGCCGCTGAAATCATGGGCTGAAAATCATTCTGTCATTCTGAACGCAGTGAAGAATCCCTACCGAAAACATCTTAGCCGTTCCGCTACAACCGGACGGACAGTTCAAGATGTTGCGACGCTGGGACAAGTCTTTACGCCGGAGCGCGTCGTCGAGCGAATGCTTGCGCTGCGGAAAAACTTCGGCGCGGTGCTTGAACCTTCGTGCGGCGACGGTGCGTTTTCGAATCGCTTAACCAACTGCACGGCGATTGAATTGGATTCAACCAAAGCCCCCGCGAACGCCCGTGTGATGGACTTCTTCGACTTCCCCGCTTCGAAAAAATTCGATACCATTATCGGCAACCCGCCTTACGTCCGCTACCAAGACATCGGCACTTCAACGAAGCGCAAACTTGATTTAAAACTTTTTGATGAACGCTCGAACCTTTATCTCTTCTTCATCGAAAAATGTGTGCGGCATCTCAAACCCAACGGTGAGTTGATTTTCATTACGCCCCGCGATTTTCTGAAAGCGACCTCAAGCCGCAAACTCAACGCGCTGCTTTACAAGTTGGGGACGATTACCGACTTCATTGATCTGGGTGATGCACGCATTTTCGCAGGCTTCTCACCCAACTGCGCGATCTGGCGATTTGAACTGGGCAACTTCTCGCGGCGGACGAATGTCTCGAAGAATTTTATTTGCGCGAACGGGCAATTGATGTTCACAGATAAAGAATATCCGGTCAGGTTCAGCGATGTGTTTTTTGTAAAGGTCGGCGCGGTGTCGGGCTGCGATGAAGTCTTTACGAGCGATGAATTTGGAAATCGAGAATTTGTTTGCAGTGAAACCTACCGCACGGGAGAGACGCGGCGTATGATTTTTGATACAAAGCATTCATCGCTAGAACCTCATCAGCAAAGGTTGCTCGGACGCCGGATTAAAATGTTTGACGCATCTAACTGGTGGCAGTGGGGACGGCGGCACTTTGTTTCCGGTGCGACGCGGATTTACGTCAATTGCAAAACGCGGGACGGCAAACCGTTTTTCCTCCATGAATGCAACGATTATGACGGCTCGGTGCTCGCCGTTTTTCCGCGTGAGGAATCGGCAGATGTCCACGAACTTTGCCGGTTGCTTAATGAAGTGGACTGGCGAGAACTTGGATTCATTTGCGACGGGCGATTTTTATTCTCGCAGAAAAGTTTAGAGCAATGTATGTTGCCGGATTTTTTTTTACCACACGTTGTTGCGCCGTACCAATACGCCTTTGCCAATGAAGGAACCTGAGCAAGCGGCAGGAATCAATTCAACATTTTGCATATTCCGAAGTGCGATACAGATTTTGTGTCGCACTTTTTGTTTTTACACACTCACTTTCATCTATGAAAATCTCGCTCAATTGGCTCAAAGAATTTTTACCCAACTTACCATGGGGTTTCGAAACCGTTATCACGCGGCTGACGGAACTCGGCATTGAGGTCGAGGGCACCCAACATCTCGGCTCGAATTTTACAAAGGTCGTCGTCGGCAGAGTGCTGGCGGTAGAAAAACATCCGAATGCGGATAAACTTTCGATCTGCAAAGTGGATGTCGGCACGGCGGCGGAAGGCTCGTTACAAATCGTTTGCGGCGCCCCCAATGTGGCGGCGGGACAAACCGTAGCCGTCGCGCTCGTCGGGGCGACACTCTCAATGAAAAGCGGCGAGACGTTGACGATCAAAAAGTCGAAGATTCGCGGCACCGAATCGCAAGGCATGATTTGCGCGGAAGATGAACTCGGCCTTTCGGATAATCACGACGGCATTATGATTTTGGATGATGCTTTACCGCCCGGTGAGCCACTCGAAAAATTTATCCCGCGCGATACGGTTTTAGAAATTTCCATTACTCCCAATCGTCCCGATGTGCTCTCGCACCTCGGCGTCGCCCGCGAACTCGCCGCCGCCGGAAATAGCAATCTCGTTTTGCCAAATGCACCACCGATTTCTTTCGCTTCGCAAAGCCAACGCATCGGTATAAAAGATACCGAAGGCTGTCCGTGCTATACCGCAGTTGTGATTGAAGGAGTTAGGATCGAAGCTTCACCCGCTTGGTTGCAGCAAAAATTAAAAGCTGTAGGCTTACGACCGATCAATAATGTTGCGGACATTACAAACTATGTTCTTCACACAATCGGTCGCCCGCTTCACGCTTTCGACATAAACAAACTTTCAGGCGAGAAGATAATCGTCCGAAGTGATGTCAATGAGAAGTTCACGACATTGGATGGAAAAGAGCGGCAGATCAAAGACGGCATGGTTATGATCTGCGATGCAGAAAAACCGGTAGCGATTGGCGGCGTTATGGGCGGCTTGGACTCCCAGATTACGGCACAGACAACGCGCGTTCTGTTAGAATCAGCGATTTTTGATCCGGCATCCATTCGCAAAGCCTCCAAAACACTGGGACTTTCAACGGACGCCTCTTACCGCTTTGAACGCGGCGTTGATGCGGATGCCGTGCAGTTTGGCGCGGAACTCGCTGCAAAACTCATCATTGAAATTGCAGGCGGTGTGATTACCGAAGCTGCAATCGTACGCCCGAAACCCTTCACGCCGAAACAAGTTACGCTGCGTCCCGCCAAAGCCACCGCTCTCTTAGGTCAAGATATTGCAGTGGAAAAGATGATTTCTATTTTGGAATCAATCGGTTTTGGCGTAGCCGCCCGCTCTGATCAGCAAATAACTTTTACAGTCCCATCTTACCGCGTAGATGTTGATGCAGAAGTTGATCTTATTGAAGAAATCATACGGGTTTATGGATACAACAACATTTCCATTGCCCAAAAATTAGCTTCCAAATACGGAGACCAAAAAGATTCAGAGCTGCTCTCTATTGAAACGATTCGTGAAGCAAGTATTGGATTTGGGTTCAAGGAATTACTCACTAATTCCATGATGCCAAAGGCGCAGGCGGATTTCTTTTCGGAAAAGGTCGTTGAAACGCTCAATCCGCTGAGTGAGGAAATGCAAGCGATGCGTCCCCGCTTATTGCCTTCGCTTTTGAAAGTTGTGGCGCATAATCTTAATCATGGCAATAGGGATTTGCGGTTGTTTGAAGTTGGGTCGGTTTTCGAGGCGGATGCGGAAGGCACATACTTTTCGGGCTATCGTGAGCGTGAAATGTTGGGACTTGTCATCACTGGCAACAGGTTTCCTGAAAGTTGGGGATTCAAAAGTGAGGCGACGGATTTCTTTGATTTGAAAGGCGTTGTTGAAATGCTGCTCCAGAAACTGGGTTTGCTTGAGAAATTAAGGTTTATTGTGTATAATCAAAACGCTTTACGGCTTGAAATCGCCGCTGGTGTCAATGCTGACGCGAACTTACAGCCTATTGGGCAGCCTAACATGCAGCCTGCCGGAGAACTTATGATTGTTTCCGCGGACGTCCTTCGGGCGTTCGGGATTGAGCAAAAAGTTTTTGCGGCGGAACTTGATCTGACCGCAATTCGGGCGATCATAGCGCAGCTGGATAGTAGGCGGCAGTATCTGAAACCGGCAAAAGTACCGGCAGTGCGACGGGATTTGGCGTTTTTGGTAGCGAAGTCGGTGCGGTCGGTTGATCTTGTATCGGAAATTTCGGCGACGGACAGTCTGATTGAGTCGGTCGAAATTTTCGATGTTTATGAAGGGCAGCAAGATGCCGAGCGGCGCAGTTTGGCATTTGCCTTGAAACTTCAGAGTTACGGGCAAACACTGACGGATGCAGAAATTGCAGCGGTGATGGCGAAGGTGGCGGCACGGATCGGTTCCAAATTTGGTGCGGAACTCCGGCAAGCCTGAAAGGGAAACCGCCGGAACAAAATCCTTGCGAATTTTTCTTCTAAGCCATCGCCCAAATACAGCCGAAGCTGTTTCAAGACGTAAAGTGTGTAACCGGATAAATCAGCGTCCATAATTTGAGCAGGCCGTCCGCAGATGCCACCGATGTCCACAGACCCCGTTCAGCCGCAGGTGGCGGAGAATTCCCCCGATGACTTGGTTGCCGGGGGGGCAAGCCACCATCATGCCGAACTGATTGAGCGTGTGGTTCAGAACATCTCGCGGTTGATAGATGAAGTAAGCGAACTTCGGGAAGAGAAAAAAAACTTGTCGCTCGAGATCGCTTCACTCAACTATAAGCTTCAGTCGATGCGGGAAGAAATGCTTTCTTCCGAAGTCAAGCAGGCCAGACGCCAACGGCACGAAGAACCGCCGCCGGAGTTCGCCCCGCTGGTACTTTCGCACGACGAACGGTTGCTGCTCAAAGAGCGATTGACGCAAGTGCTTGCAAAAATCAATCTCGAACTTCAACAGTTATGAGTTTCATCGCTGTTGAAATTATGTTTTGAACAGGGTTCGGGATTCGATCCGAGTTTGGTTCGAGAGGTTGCAAGTCCTTATCTCTACTTCTTCATCATTCATGGCACGCGAAATCAAGCGGCCAGTGTTTCGATCAATTCTGTGTTTCAGTATTCAGCAACGTTGGGCCAAGCAGGCGAAAGATGGAATCGGTAAAAGTAAAAGTGTTCGGCGATGACTATCCGCTGCGGGCGATGAACAAAGCCCTGACGGAGGCCGCCGCCCGCGAAGTCGATACTTTGATGCGCGATTTCAAACGCAAAGCCACCGATCTGACCGCGCTCAAACTCGCCGTGCTTGCTGCGATTCAACTCGCCGAACGCAACCTTGAACTTGAACAGCGACTTGCCGCGACATCGGCGAGCCTCTCTCAACTCAATGAGGCCGTCGAGACCGTGCTCTCCGAAGAGTGAGCGTGAGAAACGAATGAAGAAGATGATGATGATTTTTTACCGGCGTAAAAACGCTTAAGTATCTCAGCGGGTTTTTGGAACAACCCGCCGCTCTTTGAAAAATAACCGAAGACAGGAAATTGATCCGCACCAAATCTTCGGGTTGTGATTACGTTTATTAGAACCGATGCTTTAACTATCAGGGAGCCAATCTCTCGGTGTTGAGCGCAGGCCTCGCCCTTGGTTTCTCTGGAATCAAGGTAGACGGGTTTTCCTTCTCTATTTATAGATGGGGGAAAACAGGGTTTTGCGAAACCCCATCCGTCTCAGTGGAAGCATGATACACGGAGGACGCACCCACCGTAATCAGATATGGTTCTGCATATCGAACGCAACCTGAATTTTTGTAGTGCGGATTTTTATTTCGAATCGATTTTATGTGAGGCCGACGATTTGTCGCCTCCGTTCTCACTATGCTCCGGCGAGGCTGGAGCGATTAACCGCCATTCAATTCAAACCAAACATGGACATCGTTATTAACTTTCTACTCCTCATCATCACCGCCGTCCTCTTTTTCGTCGGCGGATTTTTTGCCGGAAGATATTTTCTCGAACACTTGGGCACGACCATGATTCTCGAATCCGAGGAACGCTCCCGCCAAATCGTTGTCGAGGCGCAGCGCGAAGGCGAACTGAAAAAGCAAGCGAAGTTGGAAGAAGTCAATGAAGAGTGGAAGCGCAAGAAGCGCGAGTTTGAGCAGGAGATTACGCTCAAGAACAACAAGTTCGCGCAGACGCAAAAGCAAATGCAAATCAAGGAAGACACGCTCACCCGCCGCACCGAGCAGGTTCAACGCCGTGAAAAGCAACTTGAAGATCAGCAAAAGGACATCAACCAGAAATTGCAATTCACCCAGCAGCGCGGCGAAGAATTAAAGTCGCTGATCGCTGAGCAGAACCAGAAGCTGGAAACCATTTCCGCGCTCAATGCCGAAGATGCCAAGGCGATGCTCATCGACAACATTCTCGCCAAAGCAAAAGAAGAAGCCGCCGCCAGCGTCAAAGATATTCATGTCGAGGCTGAAGAGAATGCCAAAAAAATTGCGGAGAAAACAATTCTCATGGCCATCGAACGCACGTCGCTCGATCAATCCGCCGAGAACGCGATTACGGTCGTGCATCTGCAAAGCGACGAGTTCAAAGGCCGCATCATCGGGCGCGAAGGTCGCAACATCAAAGCGTTCGAGAATACCACCGGCGTCGACATCATCGTCGACGATACGCCTGAGGTCGTCATCCTTTCCAGCTTCGATCCAGTTCGCAGAGAAGTTGCGAAGATGGCCTTGCAGAAACTCTTGGTCGACGGCATGATTCATCCTGCTGCCATAGAAAAAGCGGTGAAGGACGCGCAGAAAGAATTGGACGAACATATCATCACCGCGGGCGAAGAAACCGTCGCGCAGCTCGGCATCGCTAACATTCATCCCGATATTCTGCGGCTCATCGGAAAGATGAAATACCGCTCCAGCTACGGTCAGAACATGCTCAAGCACTCGCGCGAAGTCTCGATGCTTGCGGGACTGATGGCGGCGGAATTAAAACTCGATACGAAGATTGCCAAGCGTGCGGGGCTTTTGCACGACATCGGCAAAGTGTTGGATACGCCGGAAACCTCGCACGCGCTCGCGGGCATGGAATACTTGCGGAAGTATAAAGAACCTCAAATTGTGCTCAACGCCGTCGGGGCGCATCACAATGAAATCCCGAAAGAAAGTGCGATTGCAGATTTGATCGATGCGGCGAATGTGATTTCAGGATCGCGTCCGGGCGCACGCGGCGCGGTTACGCCCGAAGGCTACATCAAGCGGTTGGAAAGTTTGGAAGAAATCGCCCGCGGGTTTAACGGCGTCGTTAAAAGTTATGCCTTGCAAGCCGGACGCGAGATTCGCGTGATCGTCGAAGGCGACCGCATCAACGACGTGCAGGCCGATGCGCTCGCGCACGACATCGCCGGTAAAATTCATAGCACGGTTCAATACCCGGGACAAATTAAAATCACCGTCGTCCGCGAAACCCGTGCGGTCGCCTACGCGAAATAACTGAACCCCTCTCGCTCTCCCCTTTGGCAAAGGGGAGAATGTCCGAAGGACAAGAGGGGTTTATTAGAAGGGCAGAATCTTCGTCTGCCCTTTTTGTTTCGATATTTTTTACCGGTTATCTGAAATCAACTTCGGAAGAATCGCCGACGTTGATCTTGCGGAACTTGCCCATGATGATGGCGTTGTTGCCGACGATGGATTCGTTGAGCAACATACCTTCGACTTTCGCGCCGTCGCCGATGATAGAACTTTGTACGATGGAATCTTTGATCACCGCGCCGCTTGCAATCGTTGCGTAGGGTCCGATGACGGAGTTTTCAATCTTTGCACTCTCGGCGATGAACACGGGCGGCGTAATGACCGAGCCGTGAATCGTTCGATTGCGCGATTTAGACATCAACAGTTTTTCGTTCGTCGACAGCAAGGTTTCCGGTTTGCCGCAGTCGTACCAGCCGTCGACGGGAAAGGTGGTAAACTTTTCGCCGCGGTCGATCATCATCTGAAGCGCATCGGTGAGTTGATATTCGCCTTTGGTTCGAATGTTGTTCTTCACTTCTTCATCCAAACATTGCATCAAGAGTTTCGGATGCTTGATGTAATAAAGACCCACAACGGCGAGGTTGGTCGTCGGTGTCTCGGGCTTCTCGATGAGTTTTGAAATAAATCCGTTCTCCACTTCCGCCACGCCGAACCGCCGCGGATCATCAACCGATTTGACGCCGAGCGATGAATACTCGCGCTTGAGCACGTCTTTGAAATCCACTTCGAACACCGTGTCGCCGAGGATAATGAGCATCGGTTCTTCGGTGGCGTGATCGCGGGCGATCCAGACGGCGTGTCCCAAGCCGAGCCGCTCTTCCTGCTCGATGAACGTAAATTTGATGTCGTAGTTTTTGGTCAGATATTCTTCAATCATATCGCCGAGATAGCCGACGATAATGATCGCTTCGCGGATGCCTTCTTCGATAATTTTATCGATGATGTGCCCGATGATCGGTTTGCCCGCAACGTTGAGCAATACTTTCGGAAGGGTATATGTATGTGGCCGGAGCCTGCTGCCGACGCCTGCAACGGGAATCAATGCTTTCATATTTGAAATGTCGAAATTGGTTTTTGGTGATGCCGGACGCTATGTTTTGTCTGATGAAGAATGAAGCCCTGTGAAGATAGATAACCGCAAGTCAAAAAATGAAGTCTGCTTCGAAGTCAACACAAAAGTCATCTGCGAAACCGCGTCCGCCGGTGTTCCGCGAAGATGTTGAACAATTGAAATATGAGTTGCTCGTCGAACGCATGAAGTTCGTTCATGGCGATTCGGATGACGAACGCTTGCACGCGAAAGCGGAGGCTCTCATTGCCGCGCTGCGTCAGCGGCGGGATTATTTCTTCGGCTACCGACGGCGCAAATTGAAACTTGCCGCTGCCGAACTTATTGCCGACCCGATGTTTTTCAATCGCCTGTTACCCCAATGAAAAAGGGCGAGATATATCTCGCCCCTACGGTGCTTGTATTTAATTGAAGAATATTTACAACTTCAGATCGCGCGGAACATGAGCGAAAACGTCAGTTGAAAATAGTTGATGTTGCCTTCGCCGCTTTCGCCGCCGAACAGGTTTGAAAAGCGGTATTTGGCTTCGAGGCCGAAACCGATCGGCGCGTCGGGACGGCTAAACACCGTGCCCAATCCGATGCCGATACCTTGCCGGTTGATCTGTTCGAAGCCGTCGGGTTTGATTGCGTAGTAAGCGAAGTCGAGCGAGAGATAAGGTGTGGTAAAGACTCGGGGGAAAGTAAACTCGATGCCGCCGCCGATGGAAAGTATCGATGTCCAATACTCTTCGCCGGGCACAACCACGGTCAGGTAGCGGCCAATGAACACATCCGGCGATGTACGGGCGACCATCGGGTTGTAGGAAATATCGGCGATGAAATTGATGGGAGACCTCGGCAACTCGAACCGGATGCGTCCGCCGTAGTTCCAGCCGTTGTATCCCGAAAAGTTGCTGGTGCCGAATGAACCTCCGGCGGTGGGGCCGAGCCATAGGGAAAATTGATCGCGGTACGGAAGCGCATCGATGTCGCGCGGGGGCGGGTAGCGTTGTGCGAAAGCAGGCGTGGAAGACAGCAGCAGTAAAACAAACAGGATTTTTTTCATGGTGATTTTTATTTTTCAATTGCTCAGGTGGTTCGCCGCTTCGGATGTGAGCGGCACAATTGAAAAGACACTCGCAATGAAAAAAGGTTTAGCCGGAGATTTACCTCTCATCTCAGCGCACCACCGCCAGCTTCCCTATTTTTTCCGGGACGCCCGCTGCGGTAATCCGGTAAAGGTAAATGCCCGTCGCCACCGGCTCATCCGTCTCCGTGTTCAGCATCCATTTTGCGCCACCCGATTCACTGTCGTAATCAATCCGCTTGACGGCTTTTCCGGTGAGTGTAAAAATTTGAATCGTGCCCCTGCGCGTCAGTCCCGCAAACATGACTCCATCCGTACCGGTGGCCGTGCCTGCGGATTTCCGGTACGGGTTCGGATAAGTGAAGGCTTGCGACAAATCTTCATTGACGCCGGAGAACGAAACGACGTTTCCCGATTCCGTATTGATGCTCGCGCCGTCCGTACTCTTGACCCCGTTCACCACGACGGAAACTTTCACGCCTGTCGCTCCAAGCGGGCGGCCTTCTACGGTAAGCGTCAGTTTATTCTGCGCGTTATCAATCATCACCGCTGAGATGCGACCATCGGGCAAGACATTGTAGTTCGAAAGCATTTGCGCCGACGTTGCATCAACCGGTTTGTTAAATACAAGTTCAAACTGCCGACTTGACAGCAATTTTTTACTTGCGATGTAGAACTCGTTTGATGCTTGCAGAAGCACGTCAAATAGAAGCGTGTTACTCAACGTGTCCATCGCCGCATTGTAAATATCTCGTACGTTCTGCACGCGCACGCTGTAACGCCCCGTATCCAGTGGCATCGTCGCAAACGACATCACTGCTTCCGCACCGCCTTTCGCCAGCACCACCGAAGGAGGTACAACGCTCACGCCGCTTCCCTCTTTTGAAATCACGAACGAACCCGCATTGAGCGGCGCATCACGCAGTGGCACGCTGAAGCGAAGGCTCAACTGTTTCGACTGATACGTTGCACCGGTCAGTTTCGGCAGCGAATGCGGCACACCGACGAGGTACGCACTCGTATCGCTCGTACTCGCACTGTTCGTCGCCAGCACTGCGTAGGTATAAATTTGTTGGTTGCCGCTTGCATCGGCTGAGACAACATCGTCGGTGAACTCGGTGTTACTTGTCGTTGTGAGCAGTGTGGTGGGATAGACCGGAAAAAGATTTTTGTCGCGGAAGATTTTATAGCCCGTCGCGCCTTGAACCCGTTGCCATGTCAGTTTCAATTTGGCTTCACCGAGCGGCTCGATGCCTATGCCTGTTGGTGCGAGCAGGCCGGTGTAAGTCGTGGTTTCGAAGGCGTGCGTTTGAAGATCATCGGCGAAGTAGAGTTCATTCAATCCATTACCGTCGATGTCGGCGATGAGCGTCTCGGATGTGCCGGTGTTGGGCACGGCAAGCATCGGTGCGAAAGTCTGTCTCACCGCGTCCCACTTGAAGATATATAGGTTCGGATAAGCGCAAATCACGAGATCATCCTTGCCGTCTTTATCCAAATCGCCTGCCGAGGTTGCGCTCTCGAAAAAAAACGCCGGACGGTAGTTGTAAAAATTTTGTTCCCAAAGTTTTCGATACGTGTTATCTCCCGATGCTTCCCAGCATTCGAAATGCCAAACCGGAGCGTTGTATTCGCGCGCGCTGTTGAGGCTCAACGAAGCGTGCGCGCCGATGATGAATTGTGTTTTGCCGTTGCCCAAAAACTTTCCGCTCACGACCGAGTTGCTCCCGCTGATGAACTTCGTCCGCTCCAGCCATGTCTGCGTGTAGGTATTGCCGCCGCCCGAATATTCGTAGATATAAAAGTTTGCGTCGTAGTCTCCGACCAAAATTTCCGGCTTGCCATCACCGTCAAAATCAGCGACCGCGCTTTTAGGTTCTTCGAACGCAGGCTTCGATCCGTCTTTCGCCCGCAGCACCGGATTGGGCAACGTTGCAAGGCGGTTGAAATTTTTATCCGTGATAAAATATGCCGTGTCGTTTCGCGCGATGATCTGACGCTCCGCCGCGATGCCGGTATCTTTCGTCGCTGCAAGACGCGATCCCCAAAATTGAAATGATACGGTGTCGGCGAAGAGGATGCTGGCGAAGGGCGATGAAGTTGCGGATGATTGCGAAAATAAAATCGTGCGCCCTGACGACTGCGAAAGCAAGTCCGGCTTGCCATCGCCGTTCAGATCGCCTGCGCTGCGGGGAATAAACGATTGATTGATCGAATCAAGGGTGATGAACTTTGCGCCGTCAAACTCAAGTCGTTTCAGCGGGCCGTATTTCAACCCTTGCTCGGGCTTGCTTTGATTCATAATCACTTCGCGCCGACCGTTGGCATTGAAATCAAAGGCGGCGTTCAGCAAATATCCTTTCGGCAATTGCAATTCCGTACGCTCACGAAATGAGTTCTGCCCGAAAGTCGGTGTAGCGATGACGCTTGCATCGATCTCAAACGTGAAACTGTTTGAATTTGAAATAAGTCCCGATTGATTCTTCGCTTGCAAATAGGCTTCGTAGCCCATGCCTGCTTGCATGTCCGAGCTTCGCAGCAATTGGAAATGCGTGCGCGTGATGCCCGCGCACCGGAATTGTGAATAAGCATTCGTGCTGAACTTCGGACGATAGTAAAGCGTCAGTTCTGCCGCGTCGTCCGTCACACACTCAATCAACACCCCGCGCGATTCATTGGTGATGATGGTGCTATCGACGGAAAGATTTGAAATGACGGGCGCAGTGCGGTCGAGAAAGTACCGGACGAGCGATTCGACCGTCCGCCCGTTTTCTTCATTCACTTTCAGCCGCACCGTGTAGAATGAATCAGGGAGCGAGGATACAGCCCATGTGCCGAGTGTATCGGAAATTCTTTGACGAAACGTTTCCGGCTGGATGGCAATCCAATTCCCGCCCGCTTCCGTGCCCGCTTTAAAATCCAGTTGATAACTTTTGAACACCGGCGACGTTGCCGTGCCGATAATGCTTACCGGCACGTTAGTGCTGATGCCGCCATCATACACGGGCATGAGAATTTTTGCGACCGGCGAGCCGGTGCTTTGCAACGCCTTCTCGATATTCAGGCGTCCGTGCGCGGTGTAGTGATCGTAACCTGCCAGATCAATGTCATCGGTGGTCGAGACGAGCACGCCGCGCACTTGTTCAGGAGTGTAGTCGGGATGCAGCGAGAGCACGAGCGCGGCGGCGGCGGCCACGTGCGGTGCGGCGGCACTTGTCCCTCCGAAAGTGTTCGTGTAGAAATTTCTGTAGAACGGATAGGTTGCGGCGATGCCTTCGCCGGGCGCGCCGAGATCGACCGTAATACCGAAAGTTGAAAACGTCGTCAGTTCATCGAAGCCTGTGGTGGCCACAACGGAAATAACTTCCTCGTAGCCCGAAGGAAAATGCGGATCGTCGCCGCCCGCGTTACCCGCCGAGGCAACGAGCACCACGCCGCGCGAATACGCATATGCAACCGCGTCGCGCATGACGGGTGAAACGACCACATCGCCGAAACTCATATTGACCACGCGCACATTATTTTCCGCCGCATAAATCAAGGCCGAAGCCAAATCTTTATCATCCGCGTAGCCCGCACCGGTAAAGGCGCGAAGGGTAACGAGTTTGCAATCGGGCGCAACGCCCGCGATGCCGATGGAATTATTGGTCGCAGCGGCGGCGATGCCCGCACAGGCTGTGCCGTGTGAGTTGTCATCGAACGGGTCGGCATCGGGCGTTTGAAAATCGGATTGTCCGTTAAGTGCATCTTGATTGAACGGTTGATCGGTGAAGTCCCAGCCGATCACATCATCGGCATAACCGTTGCCGTCTTGATCGATGCCGTCGAAGTCGCCGGTAGTTCCGTTCGGGTCAAGTTCAAAGGTTTTCGGATTGCGTTTCTCGGAGGATGGCCACGGCTCGAACATGTTGTTTTTGTTGAGGTCTTCAGCCGCATTCACAAAAAGTTTTGAGATTAAATCGGGATGCGTGTAATCGATGCCGGTATCGATGATGCCGATGCGCACGGCGGGGTCGCCTTTCGTGATCGTCCATGCTTCGGTCGCCCGCACGCTTTGCAAGTTCCACTGCGAGGCAAATGCGGAATCATTCGCGGCAGGCTCATCACTCGCATCATGCAGCGCGGACTTTATTTTCACCGGTGTTGATTCGGCCAAACGGTAAAGATTGTTCCGCTGCACGTACTCGGCTTCGCCCGACGCTTCGAGGTCTTTAATGATTTTCGATAACTCCGCTTCGGTTTTTCCGCGCAGCCGGATCGTAAAAATTTTATCAAGTCCGCGAGATAACACCGCCTGCGAAGCCTCTGCGGACAAGCCTTTGCGGGCGATGAGTATTTTTGAATACAGCGGTTTGATTTCCGCTTCACCCATCTGAACCTGTCCGATGGATGCTTTGCTTTGACTGGCGCCCTGAAACAAACTCAACATGGTTGCGCTCGCCGTCGCTTTGAATTTGATAATGAGTTCATCCGGTACGGCTTTCAGCGGCGAGGCATCGAGGCGGGGATTGGGTTGTTGGAAACCGCGGCGGGTCTGCGCGGTTGCATCGGCAAGGCAGATAAAAAGAATGACAAGGAAAATAAAAATGCGGCGGAGATGTGCGGCCATTGCTGTTGGAAAGTGTGTCGGTCAATGAGGCTTGAGAAACTTTTCGCAACATAGCCGGAAAACCGTTTCAAGGCAAGTCGCTCCTTCTTCCCCGTCTTGCTCCGTCGGTCTCAGGCTTGCGGGCGGGCGTGTTTCAAGGTGTGTTCGATTTCAAGCGCGGTGCCCAACGTCAGGCACTTGGCCGCGACTTTGCGGGCGTCGCTTAATCTTATGCCTGCAATCATTTTTTTCATCTCAGGAATGGCGGAACTGACGACGCTGAACTCCGCGAGGCCAAGTCCCAACAGCAGCACGAGCGCGTTCGGGTCGGAGGCCATCTCGCCGCACATTGAGACGCGGCAACTATTGCGCTTCGCCGCTTTGATCACGCGCGAGACCATGCGCACAATCGCCGGATGAAATTTTTTGTAGAGGCTTTGCACGATGCCGTTGTTGCGGTCGACGGCGAGCGTGTATTGAATCAAATCATTCGTGCCGATACTGACGAAATCCAATTCCTTCGTGAGATCGTCAATGATTTCAACGGCGGCGGGAACTTCGATCATCACGCCGAGCGGCACCGCGTCGCCAAACGCAATTTTTTCTTTGCGCAAATCGGTTTTGACTTTGGCAATCACTTTTTTGACGGCGCGAACTTCTTCCATCGATGAAATCATGGGCAGCATGATTTGAAGGCGTCCGCCCAAGGCTGCCGCGCGAAAGACCGCGCGAAGTTGTGATTCTAAAATCTCCGGCACATCGATCAGAATTCGTACGCCGCGCCAACCGAGATTCGGGTTCTCTTCTTTGTAAGAGGCGAAAAGCATTTTATCGCCGCCGACATCGAAGAGCCGCACCACGAGCGGCCTCGCAGGTATGGCTCGAACGAGTTCGCTGTAATAATCAAACTGCTCCTGTTCCGACGGCGGTTTGCCGCGAGAGATAAACAAACTTTCGCTGCGGAAAAGACCTACGCCTTCGGAGCCGAACTTTTCAATCGATGCGAGTTCTTCTTTGAAGTCGATGTTTGAATACAGAAAAATCCGGTGCTTGCATTTCGTCCGCGTCTCCGCACTTGTCAATCGCCCCAACTCCGACATCGACATCGCGCGGCGTTTTTGTTTTCGCGTGTAAAACTCAATCGTCTCCGGTTGCGGATTGATAATCACTTTGCCGTCGTAGCCATCGATGATGATTTGATCACCGTTTTTCACTTGCTCCGAAATGTGATGCAGCCCGACGACCATCGGCAGATTGAGCGAACTGCAAATCAAGGCCGCGTGCGACGTAACGCCGCCCGTATCGGTTGCGCAGCCTTTGATGCTCTGACGGCTGAACAAAATCACATCGGCGGGCGTGAGCATGTTTGCAACGACGATGCAGTTTTCATCGATATGTGAAATGAGCTGCTCCGAACGCAAGTTGCGAATGATGCGGTCTTTGAGATCGGCGATGTCGGTGGCGCGTTCGCGGAACAAAGCCTCGCCCGATTGCAGCAAGAGTTTCTGATACTTCGAAATTTCTTCATCGACCACCGCGCCCGCGCCTTTGAGTTCGGTTCGAATACGGTACGTGATCAGATCAATGAGCGTGCGGTCGTGCAGCATCATAATCTGCGCATCGAAAATGGCGGAGTAAGTCGTGCCGATTTTTTGTTCGGTTACGCTCGCAATTTTGGTGAGTTCTTTTTCGGAGCGTTCGCAGGCGGCTTTGAAGCGGGAGAGTTCAAGCTCGATATCTTCGGCGGCAATGTGCTCCGAATCAATGCTGATGTGATCGTGCCGGTAGAGATAAACGGGGCCGATGACGATGCCGCGCGATGCGGCTAGCCCTGCGAACACGTGCTCCGTTACCACTGCCGCTGCCGGTGTGGCAGATGCGGCGGGCTGCGGAGGTCGTTTTGGCGTGCGGGCCATCTCGTTCATATCATCACGGCGGTTGATTGGGAGAGCGGAGGAATATAGACTTTCGAAATGAACTCCCCACCTCAGACGAGGAGGGGCGCAGGGGCGATTGAAAAAAGTGTTGCCCAACCGCCCCGTCCTCGCGGACACCCCGCGCGACGAAATTTTCAGCCCAAGGCTGATGAGCCTCCGGCTCAATTTCGTCAAGCTCAAATAAGGTGGGGATTCAGCGACAAGCGTAAGGCCTCGATGCCCAAGCGATAACTCGATTCACCGAACCCACTGATGACGCCAAGGCATACTTCCGAAAGCAACGACGTACGTCGAAACATTTCGCGTGCAAAGATATTGGAGAGATGCACTTCGACGACGGGCAACTTTACCGATGCCACCGCATCGCGCAAGGCCACAGATGTATGCGTGAGGCCGCCTGCGTTGAGCACGACGCCATGAATCTCGCCACCGTCTGCCGCCTCGAAAATTTTTTCAATCAACGCACCTTCGTGCTCCGATTGAAAGAAAGTCAGATGAATATCTGGGAAGTTTTTTTCGAGATCGCTGTTGATTTCGGTGAGTGTACGCGTGCCGTAAAGCTGCGGTTCGCGTTTGCCGAGCCTCGAGAGGTTCGGCCCGTTGAGAATGAGGATGTGGTGCGGTGCGGCAGTGGACATTGAAAATTTATTTGTTCAATATCGCCACCGTCATGCGGGAAATGCAAATGAGGTTTTGGTGATCATCACGAATTTCCGTTTGCCACACTTGCGTCGTCTTGCCGATGTGCAAGGGCGTCGCTGTCCCATAGACATACCCGTCGCGCGCGGAGCGAATATGATTCGCATTGATTTCCAAACCGACCGCGTACTGCTTTTCCCAATCGAGCAAGCAATACGCCGCCACGCTTGCAATCGTTTCCGCAAGCGCGACGGACGCGCCGCCGTGCAAGAGTCCCATCGGTTGCCGCGTGCGGTGGTCGACCGGCATCTTCGCCGTAATAAAATTCGCCCCGACTTCCACAAACTCAATCCCGATATGCTCCGCCATGCCGCCTTCCGTCAAGCGACTGCCGTTGAGCGACGCCGCCGTAACATGCTCAGGAAAAATCCGCGTCAAAGTTGTTTCTAGGTTCAACATTTTATTTAGATGTTTATTGACGTTCGTCGGGGCGAGGCATGCCTCGCCCCTACAATGTTGTCGCTGAAATGCAGATTGCCGCGCCGGGCTCGCAATAGCCCGAAAGAAAAAAATTATTCGGGGCGCATTTGCGGGAAAAATAAAACGTCTTGGATGGCGGTTTGACCGGTGATGATCATTGTCAGCCGGTCGATGCCGATGCCGATGCCCGCGGTGGGCGGCATGGCGTGCTCCAACGCGCGGAGGAAATCTTCATCGACCGGCATCGCTTCCGTGTCGCCGCGTGCGCGCAGGCTTGCCTGCAACTCCAATCGCTCGCGTTGATCAACCGGGTCGTTCAATTCCGAATACGAGTTGCACAGTTCCTTGCCCGCCGCAATGAGTTCGAAGCGTTCGACGAGTCCCGCCTTCGAGCGGTGCTTCTTCGTCAGCGGCGACATTTCAGCCGGATAATCGGTGATGAACGTCGGATCGATCAATTTCGGCTCGACGAACTCGCCGAAGAGTTCATCGATGATTTTTCCGCTGCCGATGTTGGGGTCAAGTTTTAAACCAAGTTCGGTTGCGATGGCGCGCAACTCCGTTTCGGCCTGCGAGCCCAGCGAGCCGGATAAAATCCCTTCAATATCCTTGCCCGTGTATTCCTTGATGGATTCCGCAATCGTGAGTCTGCGATACGGCGGCTTCAAGTCAAATTCTTTTCCGGCGAAACTCACTTTCGTCGTTCCGTTCACGGCGAGCGCGATCTTTTCGAACAAGGTTTCGACTTGCGTCATCATCCACAGATAATCTTTGTAGGCGACGTAAAATTCAACCTGCGTGAACTCAGGATTGTGAAAGCGGTCCATGCCTTCGTTTCGAAAATCTTTCGAGAATTCATAAACGCC
This sequence comes from Chlorobiales bacterium, assembly GCA_014380515.1. Classification (GTDB taxonomy): domain Bacteria; phylum Bacteroidota; class Chlorobiia; order Chlorobiales; family JACMJS01; genus JACMJS01. The sequence continues at coordinate 4,531 of JACMJS010000328.1, read as the reverse complement.
GTCGAAGCCGCCGATGATGAGCCGCTTGAGATAAAGCTCGTTGGCGATGCGCAGATAGAGCGTCATGTCAAGCGTGTTGTGATGCGTCACGAACGGCCGCGCGGCCGCGCCGCCATAGACGGGTTGCAGGATCGGCGTTTCCACTTCCAAGTAACCTTTCTCATCCAAGAACTCGCGGATCGTGCGCACGATTTTCGTACGCTTGCGAAACACCTCGCGCACTTCGGGATTGACCATCAAATCCAAGTAGCGTTGCCGGTACCGCATTTCCTTATCAGCAAAGGCGTCATAGACGACCTTCTCGCCGTTCACTTCCTGTTCCTTCGCAACGGGCATCGGGCGCACGGACTTTGAAAGGAGCGTCAGTTCTTTGGTGTGAATCGAAATCTCGCCCGTCTTGGTTCTGAACATGTAGCCTTTCACGCCCACGATGTCGCCGATGTCGAAAAGTTTGAACGCATTGTAACCGGCTTCGCCGATGTCGTCTTTACGCACGTAAATCTGAATGCGTCCGCTTGAGTCTTGCACGTTGAAGAAGGCGGCCTTGCCCATGTTGCGAACTGTCATCATGCGCCCGGCGACGCTGACGGTCAAATTTTCTTCGAAGGTTTCTACAAGCGGCGCGGCGAAGTGCGTTACGTCGAAGGCGTGCGGATACGGATCGACGCCCATCGCGCGGAGCTGAAGCAATTTTTCCTTGCGCGTGTGAATGAGATTATTTTCGTCCTCGTGCTGCGGTGCGGCGGATGGATTCGGTGTGTCGGGCAATGGCGATTGATGTTGAGTGGACATAATTTGAACTGTGAATTTACAACAAAGGCAGGTTCTCCCTGCCCTTGTCATCAAATACGGTTGAATATGCTCGAAGCGTGATTGAGCATGATTCGTTTAGTTGGACTTGCTCACAGTGAGGTTCGTGCTGCCGAAGTTCGCATTGCCGATGCTCGCACTACCGAAGTTCGCATTGCCGAGCACGCTGAAGTTGAAATCGCGGCTGATATTTTTGAGCATCTGATTGGAGACTTGCTGCATAGCCAGCGTCATCGTCGCTTCCGATATTTTTTTCAAAATCGGTTCGGGCAAAAGTTTGAACAACCGCGGCACATCAAACTCGATCTCGATTCGCATCCGCACACCGACGAGCGTTTCACTTTCGCCGCAGCGTTTCACATCCATCTCACCGGCGGCCTTGCCCACGAACGTGTGATCGTCAGGCATCTTGCCGTCGATAACGACGGGAAAATCCCGCCAGATAATCTTACCGCCGCGCTCGCCTTGCGGCACAACATGGTGCCCGATGCGCATGTCCGCAGGTTCAACGGTTTCACGCAGGGCTTGCTCGACGAAAAAAATCAAACGGATCGGGTGGCCTTGCGGGTCGGCGACTTCAAAATCCCAGCGGTAAACATTTTCGCGTTCGGTCGGGGTTACACGTTTGCAAAACGGATTGAACGATAGAATTTTTGGGTGATCCGACAGATACGCGAACACGACCGGCATCGGCGAACGGAGCATCAACTCGCCGCGGCACATTCCGACAATTTCCATAACACTTCTCCTTTATTTTACCGCGCCATCGTAGAGGCGACAGCCCGGTTTAGCGAGTTGACGCTCTATGAGCCTCGCCCATCTGTTCGTCAGAACAGCCGCAGTTGTAACCACACGAAAGGCAGACTGATAATCTTCTTCGGCAAGGGCACATAGGCGCGGCGTGTAAAAACGTCGTAGCCGTTGCGTTCGATACGGTCTAAAATCTTGCTGTAATTGACGCGGCTGATTTTTACGGCGAGCCTGCTGTCAGGCGAAAGCATGGCGATACCGCGATCTGCTTCCGCGTAATAATGCCGCGCCCGTGCGATCTGGAATTTCATCAGCCGGATAAAGTTCTCGTTGATGATGCCGAGCTTCAACTCGTCGTCGGTATAGCCGAAGGTTTTAAAATCCTCTTCGGGCAAGTAGATGCGGCCTTTGCGGGCGTCCTCACCGACGTCGCGCAAGATGTTGGTCAGTTGCATCGCAATGCCGAGATCGACGGCGTGCGGCAGCGCGGTTTCGGTTTCATAGCCGAAGATTTCCGAGGTCATCAAGCCGACGACGGACGCCACTTTGTAGCAATACGTGTAAAGCATCTCGAACGACGGATATCGAACGAACTTTAAATCCATACACACGCCTTCGATCAGCTCCAGGGGCAGGCGCATCGGGATTTTATATTTCGTCAGCGTGTCGAGCCACGCGGTCATAATCGGATTACTCACCGAGCCGCCCGCGTAGCACGTGCCGAGATCGGCTTTCCATTGTTCAACGAGCGCGATGATTTTGTCGCGGCTCAGTTTCTTGCGGCTGAATTTATCCTCGTTCTGATCGATCAGATCGTCGACGTAGCGGCAGAGCGCATAAACGGCGTGCACGGCCTTACGTTTTTCAGCGGGCAGAAAACTGGTGGCGAAGTAAAACGTCTTGGCGTGCCTGCGAGAGACATCGCGGCAGTATTGATAGGCGGCGTCGGTCGCAACCGCATCAGGGACGCCGGTGAACATAGTTTCCAAGCGCGGCGGGAGTGAATGAGCGGAGGCAGTTGCAATTTGTTTCTGAGGCTCATCGCCCGGGACGTACTCGGTATGGTGCATGAGATGGGTTGCTGGTGATTTTTTCCGCAATTTACTTCGGTTTGCGGATCAACCATTCTGGCCATTCTGGCCGTTTCGGCGTGTGTTAAAAGTGTATCGTCTTGAAGTTCCGTATCCGGTAAGTGATTTCGGCGGACAGGCTTCACGGACAAAGAAAAAAGTTTTCCGTGGTTTTCTCCGGCGGAAGGATTTTTTTTCTGCGATTAAAATGCGACAATTAATTTAATAATCCAACTTAGCCGCGTGGCCGGCGGCGACAGGGATTCATCAAGCCCGAAACTGCATTGCACCTAGGGTATATTCATTTTCATTTCAGCCACCATTTTCCGGGTTTCAATGACGCTTACAGCCACCGATCTTAAACAAACCTTCGACCGCCGCGTGATTTTTCAGCGCGTCTCACTTTCACTCACCGCGCCCGTCAGCCTTGCTATCACGGGCGCAAACGGCAGCGGCAAATCGACGTTACTCAAACTCTTGGCGGGCGCGATCACCGCCTCCGCCGGTACCGTTACATATCATCTTGACGGCGAGCTCATCGAACGAAACCGGTTTCTGCGGCATGCCGGATTTACGGCGCCATATTTGAATTTGTATGGCGACCTCACCGGTCTTGAAAACGTCCGCTTCGCGCTTCGGATGAAAGGTCTCGCGGTTGATGACGCAAAGTTGCAAACACTTTTCGATGACTTCCGTTTGGGTGATGCGAAAACGCAGTTGCTCAAAACCTATTCCTCCGGGATGCAGCAGCGGACGAAAGTCATCGCCGCGCTTGCGGGCAATCCCAAAGCCCTTTTCCTTGATGAACCGACAGCGATGCTCGATGCCGCGGGCACGGCCTTGCTGTGGAACCACATCGACACGCTGCGCAGCAAATTGATCATCGTCGTTGCAACCAATGACGACGCGGACTTACAGCATGTCGAACAAACCCTTCGGATAGAAACATACAAACGCATCTAATTTATGATTCCCGCCTCCGGGTGCGGCTGAGGGCAAGTTCCGGCGGGAATGCAGATATGCCCCGCATTGTTTTTTAATCCCGCTATTGAAGCGGGGAGCGGGGACAAAAAAGAAGATGCCGCGATGGATTGGAAAGACGTCTGATAACTTGGCGTTTATATGTTAGATTGCGTTTTCACTTCCACATTTTTTCCTAATTATTTTTTTAGAATGTCCAGACCTACAGACCGTAAGAAAAAACCCAACCGCCGCGGGGGACCGCTCGGCGACATGACCCGCATCGCCCCGTTCCTGATGCGCAAAGGCGAAGAAACCGTCGCCGCTGAAATTCTCACTTACTTGCAAACCCTTGCTGACAATGGCGACAGCAGCGGAGGCCGCGCCAGTTCGCGCGATCTTGCCGCCGCGCTCGGTTACGCCGAGGGCGACGATCTCGTCGGCTTCTGGCACGTGCTGCATAACCTGCACGATAAAAACGAAGTCAGCAAAGACGAGGCTCGCAACTATAGTTTGCCGACCGATGACGAACGCGCTTTAACCGTCGCACTCTCCGAAGCCAAAGCCCAAAAGGCGGCGGCGATGCTGACATTTAAATTCGGGGAGACTTACACCGGCACGCTCACCGCCAACGCGGGCGGCTACGGCTTCCTGCGCGTCGAAGGCCACGACCAAGATATTTTTTTACCCAACGATCAATTAGGAGAAACCCTCGACGGCGATACACTCGAGGTTCGCATCCCGCCGAAATCCAATCCGCGCGGGAGCGATAACGATTCCGGCGGGCGCGGCAGAAACGGGCGCAATGGCCGCGACAGCGGGCGCGGCGGACGCAGTGCAGGGGCAAAGCCGGAGCGGTTCGAAGGCGAGATTGTTTCGCTCATCGCCCGCCGCCGCACGGAGATCGTCGGGACGCTCGAACGGCGCAACCGCGAGTTCGT
>JACMJS010000327.1 GCA_014380515.1 Chlorobiales bacterium | reverse complement strand
TCGGCAAAACTTTCGGCCTTATCGGCGCGAGCGGGTTCTTCCTCAACAACGCCGTCTATGACGTCGGCATCTATACATTGTTTCTGTTTCAGATGGTTTTTATGGATACCGCCGCCACGATCCCGACCGGCGCAATGGCCGAGCGATGGAAGTTCATGTCGTTCGTGTTATTTGCATTTTTCATTTCGATGTTCGTCTATCCCATCTTCGGCAACTGGGTGTGGGGCGGCGGATGGCTGGCGACGCTCGGCACGAACTTCGGGCTTGGCCACGGCCACGTGGATTTCGCAGGCTCATCGGTGGTGCATCTCGTCGGCGGCATTACCGCGCTTGCGGGCGCGATGATCTTAGGGCCGCGCTTAAAAAAATATAACAGCGACGGCACGGCGAACACCTTGCCCGGCCATAATATCCCGATGGCCATCGTCGGCACGTTTATTCTCGCGTTCGGGTGGTTCGGCTTCAACGCCGGTTCGACGCTTGCGGGCAACGATCTGCGCATCGGCATCATTGCGACGAACACCATGCTTGCTTCCGCGAGCGGCGCGATTACCGCCGTGGTACTGCATTACGCCCGCACCAAAAAGTTTGATCCCGCGATGTCGGCCAACGGGTTGCTTGCGGGGCTGGTTGCGATTACGGCGCCCTGCGCGTTCGTCAATGCCACATCTTCATTTATCATCGGCGCCATCGCGGGGCCGCTCGTCGTGCTGGCTTATACATTTATCGATACCAAACTGCGCATCGATGATCCGGTCGGCGCGGTGGCGGTGCATGGCGTAAACGGCTTTTGGGGCATTATCGCGCTCGGACTTTTTGCGGACGGCTCATATGGCGACGGCTGGAACGGCGTTGCGGGCACGGTCAAAGGTTTGTTTTACGGCGACGCCGGACAGTTTTTTGCCGAACTCATCGGCGGCGTTGCCTGCATCGCCTTTGTCTTTCCGGTGATGTACGGCTTCTTCAAACTATGCGATAAACTTTTCGGCATCCGCGTCTCGGCGGAGATTGAACATGCCGGTCTCGACCTTGCCGAGATGGGCGTAAGAGGTTACGAAGATGCCGAAGTAATTCCCGCCAATTCGCCTGCGATGCCGGTGTCTGAAAATATCCCGGTTACTGCGATGCGTACGGCATCACCGCAGCAATGATTTTTTTCTTGATCGTTAAAAAAGGGCGGATTGAACTCTGCCCTTTTTATTTTTCATCACCTTAAAACTCAATGCCCAAGCGGGCGGGCACGCCTTCGTCGAAATAGTGTTTGACTTTGCGCATCTCCGTAATGAGATCAACCCGCTGCTCAAATGCATCCCAAACTTTGTGTCCTGAAATGATAAGTTCGCACGGACGCCCTTTCGCCTCATACAAATCCAACAGCGACATCATGTCCGATTCCGGCATCAAGTGATACGCAACCGCCGCCAAACCTTCGTCCAATACCAGCACATCTGTTTCACCTTGCTCGATAAACTTACGGGCGGCATCGAGGCCGCGCTGCGCCTCAGTTAAATCTTGCGGCTCGTTCTTGAAGCGGAACGTGCCGTCGGGCATCATACGCTCGCAGCCGGTCGGAACGAGTTCGACGGGGTATCCGATTTCTTTCAACTTGCGCAACACGAGCCGTTCGGAGTAATGTTCGTTCTGTCCGTCGTAACCTTTATCGAATTGAACAATCGCCACGCGGTTGCCCGCCCCGAGCGAGCGAATCGCCAAGCCCATTACAGCGGTCGTTTTGCCTTTGCCGTAGCCGTAGTAGGCGTGAATCTTGTGCATTAAAAAATTAGTTTGAGTTTGAACTGTTTTCAGCCCAAGGCTGATGCGCCTTTGGCTCAGAATTTGATTTTTTCAGGCGGGTTGTCAAGCGGTACTTTTTGACCGCGGCGAGGCACTGGAAAGTTTTATTTCTTGTCGCCGGTCAGGGTGGTGAATTGTTTTTTCGAGTAGAGAAACCGTTTCGAAATAATTTGCTTTTCCACCGAGGGGCTGCTCCACTGCAATTCCACCATCGCGCCACCGGCGTTCTCGAAATACTCTAACTTGATTTCATATTTTTTTCCGGCTTCCAGTGCAACTGTCCGGCTGAATTCCGTCGGGCCTTGCTCGCGCCATTCATCGATGATCTGGCGTCCGCCGATCCACAGCCGCACGCCGTCATCCGATTTTGCATAAAATGTAAAAGTCTCGGTTGCGGGTGATTCAATCGCGCCCGTCCACCGCGCGCTGAATCCATCGCGTTTGATTTCAGCGTCCGGTGATCCGTCGCCGAAGTCGAACTTGATCATCGGATCGATGCGGGTAAATGATTTGCCGGTAAGGTCGGGACGGTCGAAGTAGGCCGCCGCAAGGCCGTCGCCCGTCAAAGTAAATGTTTGCTTTGCGGTCAAAGTGTTCGGTTTGGCCGCAAGGTCTTTGACGCCTTTGACCGATAGCGTGTAAAGTGTTTTCTCATCCAGCTTCCCCGCAAGGCCGAGCATCACGGATTTTGCATCCGGCGCAAGCCCTGCGGATTTGACCGTTGTGCCGGAAACCACGTAGAGCGATTTGTTTGCCGCCGTCTTACCTACCGGTTCGCTGAACATCACTTTCATCACCGCCGGATTATCGAGCGGACACTCGATGCCGCTGATCTTCGGCGGCGTGATGTCGGGCGCGACGCTTACTTTCACCTCGCGCGTCGCGGCCTCGCCGCTCGCGGTTTTGATGATGCATCGCAGCACGGCTTTGTTGTCCTTACTCGCCGATTTGAAAGTATATGTTGCCGCCGTTGCGCCCGCGATATTTTTACCGCCGCGTTGCCACTGCATCGCAAACGGCCCCGTGCCGCCAATGCCCGCTGTCAATTTCACCGTTTGATTTTCAATCACGCTCACATCCTCAGGCTCATCAACCACCTTCGGCGGACGCACGGCGCCGTCCCAATACGCGGGCGAGGGCGTCATAGCGAGCGACAGCCTGCCGCCTTTGACGAGCTCACTATGCGTGATGAACGGTTTCTGAAGCAGTGCGCCGTTCATCGACGCCGATTCGATGTAAATGTTTTTCGCCGGATTGTTTCCCGCTTCGATGACGAACTCCGAGCCGGTGTAAAAATTTTTGTTGAGCGAAATGGTTACACGCTCGAAGAGCGGGCTGCCAAGATCGTAGCGTCCCGAGGCGGGGCAGGTCGGATAGAAACCCATCGCGGAGAAAACGAACCACGCCGAGGTTGTACCCGCATCGTCGTTGCCCGGAATGCCTGCGGGTCCCAGTTTGAAGGTTTCGTCCATCGCCGTGCGGATTTCTTTTTGCGCGCGCCACGCTTCGGCTTCGAAGTAATTAAAAAGATACGGATAGTGCATGTCCGGCTCGTTCCACATCACGAACTGATTTTCATCGAAGCACGCTTGCAGTTTGCCGACGAACGCATCATGGCCGCCCATCAGGGTTGCAAGGCCGGTCGGATCATGGGGCACGAAGAAAAGATATTGCCATGCGTTGCCCTCCACGTATCCGCGCCCGCCGGGGAAACCGCCCGCTTCCGGCACGAACGGCGTGATGAACTTGCCGTCTTTATTTTTCGGACGCAAAAATTTTGTTTGCGGATCGAAATAATTTTTGTAGAACAGCGATTGTTTGGCGAACTGCAGGGCATCGGCGGTGTATCCGAGTTTCGTCGCCACTTGCGAAAGTCCCCAATCGGCGAGGCCATATTCGAGTGCGTCCGAAACGCTGCCCCATACATAGTCCGCGCCTTTTTCATCGTCGGGAATGTATCCGTATTTGAGATAGGCGGCGAGGCCGGGCCGGAGAGGGTTCGGACTCGTGGTGGGCGAGGCCGGTGCGTAAGTTGCGGCTTTCTTCATCGCGCTGTAGGCCGAGCGAACGTCAAATTGCGTGATGCCTTTGATGTAACTGTCCGCAATGACGGCGGTTGCCGGATCGCCGACCATCACCGCCGTTTCCGAACCGGCCAGTTCCCATTTCGGCAGCCAGCCCGTTTCGCGCGACATGGCCGTCATCGTTTTGAGCATATCCAATTGCCGTTCGGGATAAACCAGCGTCAGAAACGGATGCAAGTTGCGATACGTATCCCACAGCGAAAAGACGCTGTAGCGCGTGTAGCCTTCCGCACGGCCAATGCTGACGCGGGCTTTCGGCCCGCTCGCCGAATTCATCACCGGATAATCGCCGTTCACATCGCTGATGATGTTCGGATGAATCAGCATATGGTAAAGGCCGGTATAGAAAATCGTTTTCAAAGCGTCCGTGCCGCCCTCGATCTTGATGCGAGAGAGTTCCTTGTCCCACATATCTGCGGCGGCGGTTTGCACTTTTTCGAAATTCCATTCGGGAATCTCTCGCTCCAAGTTCATCCGCGCATTGTTAATGCTGACGTACGAAATACCCACTTTCGCTTCAACGACTTCGCCTGCGGCTGCACTGAACGTCAGATATGCGCCGGTTTTGTTTCCCGATTGTTCGCCGCCTTTGCCGCCTTCAAACGCCGTGAGTTTTTCATCATTCCACGTGCCGGTGCGTGCGGCGGATTTATTGAAGCGGATAAAGAAGTAAACTGCTTGCGAAACCGGTTTGCCGCAGAAGCCGCCGCTGATGTTCGATCCTTCAACTTCGGTTGAGGAAACTATTTTGACGTAGCCACCGCGCGAAGGCGTTTGTCCGCTGGTCGCATCGATCAACATGTTGGCGTCGCCTGCGGAGGTAAAGGTATAGCGGTGATACGCCGCGCGGGCGGTGGCTGTCATTTCGGCTTTGATGCGGTAGTCGGTCAGATTGACTTTGTAATATCCGGCGACGGCGATTTCTTCGTCGTACTTGGAGCGGTACGCATCTACGGAAGGCTTGACCGCGCCCGTCGTCGGCGCAAGAATCACGTTGCCCAGATCGGGACAGCCGGTGCCGCTGAGGTGGACTTGCGCGAAGCCGTAGAGATACGGTTCGCCGAACTTGTAGCCCGACGGCGCACCGAGCGAGGTGCGCGGCCCCGGCGAAACCATTCCCCACGGCACAACCGCGCCCGGAAACGTATTCCCTTCGCCCGCCGTGCCGATGATCGGATCAACGAACGCCGTCAGTTTTTTTTCAGAAGGTTGTGCATGAAGGATCGGCGCAGGATGCAACGCGGTGATTGCAAGCAGGACGAGCGCGGTGATGAAACGGTGTGTCATGGCCTTGGTGTCAATGTCTTAATGTCGATAGCTGTTGATTCAAAACAGGTTCGGTGTTTAACAGGTTCGGTGTTTTCGAAAGCGGTTTTTGATTCGCAGGGACGGCGGCTAATTAACTGTTTAACTGCGAAAGAAACAACGTGATTTATCTTTTGCTCGCTGCGGGCGGGGCGACTTACAACTTGCCGAAAATTTTCGAGAGCACCGTGCGGTCGTGCGCGTTGCCACCGCTGAAGAGATGTCCCATCTTGTCGCGCTTCGTGTCCATATAGTTTTGGTTGACCGTGTTCGGATCAATTTCCAGCGCGACGCGTTCGACCACTTCCAAGCCGTAGCCCTGCAAGCCGACAATCTTCGTCGGGTTGTTGGTCATCAGGCGCATTTTGCGGATGCCCAGATCGCTCACAATCTGCGCGCCGATCCCGTAGTCGCGCAGGTCGGATTTGAAGCCTAACTTTTCGTTGGCTTCCACCGTGTCCAAACCCTCATCTTGCAAATTGTACGCTTTCAGTTTGTTGATCAGGCCGATGCCGCGCCCTTCTTGCATCATGTAGATCACCGCGCCGCGCCCTTCCTTCTCGATCATCGCCATCGCGGTAGCGAGTTGTTCGCCGCAGTCGCAGCGCATCGAGCCGAAGATGTCGCCGGTAGCGCATTGCGAATGCACGCGCATCAACACCGGTTCGCCGTTCGAGACATTGCCTTTGACGAGCGCGAGATGATTTTTATCATCGATGAGCGATTCATATGCGATGAGTTTGAAATCGCCCAAGTGCGTCGGCAGGTGAACTTCGACAGCCCGGCGGACGAGTTTTTCTTTTTTCATCCGGTACGCCACGAGACCTTGAATCGTGATGAGTTTCATATCGAACTTTTGCTTGAGCCGCGCCAAATCCGGCACGCGCGCCATCGATCCGTCTTCCTTCAGAATTTCGCAAAGCACGCCGACCGGACGAAAGCCCGCGAGCCGCGCGAGATCAACCGCCGCTTCCGTGTGTCCGACGCGGCGGAGCACGCCGCCTTCGACCGCGCGCAGCGGAAACGTATGTCCCGGACGGGCAAGGTCTTGTGGCCGCGTGAGCGGATCGACTAATTGACGAATCGTTGTCGAGCGGTCGTGCGTGGAGATACCCGTCGTGGTACCGGGCAGGCGGCTATCGACGGAAACGGTGAAAGGTGTTTCATGCAGCGCGGTATTGGAAGAAACCATCATGTCCAATTCCAACTCGGTTGCGCGGGCGCGGGTCATCGGGACGCACAAAAGTCCGCGGGCTTCGCGGGTGATGAAGTTGACCAGTTCCGGTGTCATATTTTCAGCGGCGGTGATGAAGTCGCCTTCGTTCTCGCGGTCTTCATCGTCAATCACAATGACGAGCTTACCGCGCCGGATGTCTTCAATCGCATCTTCAATCGTATCAAAAACACCGGCGGGCAAATCTGAAGCAGGCTTATCGGAAAGTAATGGCGCATTTTCGTTCGGCATGATTATTTTGGTTGGTGATGGTGCAACGGTTTTCTTTTAAGCTAAGGCATCGCAGGACATTTGCAAACAAACCACCGTAGCGGCGATGAAAGTTTTCTTACTTAAATCCAAAGGCAAAGGCATCGTGCCCGATTACATTCAAGTCCGCGCGAGTGATCACAGCATCATCGCCTACTTCAAAGCCACCAACACCGCGAAAGGTTTGGATGAACTCAGGATTGATGACGCCGCCCGCCGCAGCGCCGCCGCCGATATTTTCACATCGCTCGCTTTCGGCAAAATGATCGAAGCGGATATTTAGCGTTTTGAAAAACAACTCCCCACCTCATTTGAGCTTGACGAAATAAATTTCGTGAGCTTGACGAAATAAATTTCGTAAGGCGGGGTATCCGCATCCCGCTCAATGCGGGATTCAAAGCAACAGCGGGACAGGCGGACGGGGCGGTTAAACAACGATGAATTCTCAAACCACCCCTGCGCCCCGCCTTACCCAAAGCGGGGAATTAGTTGCAAGCAACCTTTTGACCTAATTTTTTTAGGATTTTTTACCGAAATACTTTACTTGTTTTTGTTTTTACTCTATCTTTCCGAAGTTTTTACATCGCTTTTTCAAATGCCGCTTCGCCGATGAATTTTACCCTGTACGACACCGAAGGCTTTTACGACGAGATGTTCGGCGCGGGCGGCCAGCCGCATCCGGTTGCCGC
>JACMJS010000326.1 GCA_014380515.1 Chlorobiales bacterium | reverse complement strand
GATGAATGAATGTAACCGAACTTCCAGACGAAATACGCAAGCTAGGTTAGAATCATTCATCGCCGCGTAAGTTTTCGCGGGTAAAAAATCATGCTCGCCCGCGCGCAGCAACATCCGAAGATCAAGTTTTTACTCAACACTACGGTTGAAGAAATCTTGGGTGAAACGAACGGACACTTTAAAAGCGTGAGCGGCGTCCGCGTCAAGGATGCGGTTACGGGAAATGAAAGCATCATTAAGTGCGACGGCTACTTCGCCGCCATCGGACATATTCCGAACACGATGCTCTTCAAAGGGCAACTGGAATTGGATGAGGCGGGATACATCATCACAAAGAAATCATCGACGGAAACCAATCTCGCAGGCGTCTTTGCGTGCGGCGACGTGCAGGACACCGTTTACCGGCAGGCGATCACCGCGGCGGGTACGGGCTGTATGGCGGCTATCGATGCGGAGCGGTTTCTGGAGCTTCAGCATCAGAACCGCGGTGCGATGCTGAGTACTGCGATGCTGAACACTTGACGCGAGGGTTGCGGCAAAAAATTACAATAACCCGAACAAACGCTCCGAACAAATGTTATGACGGGTAAACCCCGCGCGTCAAATTTGCTTTTCTCGGAACAGATACTTTATATTGCACGCATCAAAAACGAGGGGCCGACAAATACAAATCTTATTCCCTTAGCCCTGGGGCTCTTTCCCGACTTGCGCTTCAAAAGAACTTACACTCAGGTTCTACAATCACCATAACTGTTTCCAACTTAACATCCGAGCAACTTGAAAGCGATACGATTGATACTGACGGTTACGCTGCTGTATGTGATGTGCGTTTCGACAGGCCGTGCCCAAGGCGTCCCCGAAAGCAATTTGGATAAGTATTCCCCGAACAGCAACATTTCCTACCGCGAATTTGTCAATGATCTCATTGCCAAAGAACGCTATATCGACTATGCCCTCGTCGATTTGAAAAAAGCCGCCGACCTGCGCGGCCAAGAATCTTTCCGCCGGTTCTACGCCGAATACACCAACCGCAACGGTGCGTTCGCGGAAATCCGCGCCGATCAATTCGGATACAAAGGCGGCGCGGAAGGCGATTACTTCAACTTCACGAACAAAGAAGATTACGACCGCTTCAAAGAGTACCTGCGGTTCTACAACATTCGCGGCTCTCTCAACGCCTACCGCCAATCGATCATCGAAGGCGCGACGCCCGAACAGCGGACGGATTATTTTCGCCGCGAGTTGTTAAGCGCAACGAAAAGTTACGAGATCGGTGATTACCTCACTTCCCGCTTTCAGTTCGAAGACATCTACAAAAACTATTCGCGCTACTTCAGCAATCTCGACGATGTATTGCTGCTGCAAGGCGAATCCAGTTTCGGTGCCCGGTACTATGCCGAGGCGCGGGAAGCGTACGAGAAAATTCTGAAGAATCATCCGAACTCGAAGTCAACGAGCGCGGCGGTCTATAAAATTCTGTTCATGGATTATGTCTATGATCAAGCCCCGCAATTCCGCCGGGACTACAGCCGCTATCTGAACCGGGCGACGGAAAAAGATGAAAATCTTTACAAGTCGTATCTCATCGCAGCAACGGTCGAATATCAAAACAAAGAATATGCCCGCGCGATTGAATTGCTTGGCGAAGTGCCGGAGACTGTAAAGTTTCGGCGCATCGCCGACTATGCGACCGGCACGTTTTATGTCGCAATGGACAGCATCGATCTGGCTGAAAAATCCTTCAAGCGCGTAGCCGATGCGACCGTGTGGCCGTGGGATACCAAGCAGGATAATTACATCAAGAACAGTGCGCTGGTTCAGACGGGACATATCTATTACATGCGCGGCAACCGGATTATGACCGAAGCCCGCCGCATTTTCGCCGAAGGTGAAACCAAGAAAGCCATCGAGATGCGGCAGACCGCAATCGTAGCCTACGAAACCGCCGAGCGTTATTACGGCGGCGTTTCCAAAGGTTATGAAGAACGCGAACTGGCTGATTTAGGCCGTGCGTGGGCGAAGTTCAAAGAGCGCAACTACAACGAAGCGCAGATCGAAATTGATGATTTTCTCCGCCGCAACCGTACCTCGAACAACTTGTATCAAGCTCTATTCCTTTCCGGCTACATCACGCAAAAGAAAAACCCGACCGACCCTGAATTCGCTCTCCGTGATTATTACTTTGTTTATAACGGCATGGCGGCCAACGAATTTTTGGATAAGTTTTATTCGCAAAAGCGGCTGTTCCGCGATCAGAAACTGAAAGTCGAAACCGCGGTGCTTTATCCGGCCTCACCCGAAGAGGCTGCCGCGGCGGCGGAGTTGCGCGACTTGCAAAATCAAACGCTTTCATCGCTCGCTTTCGACAAGAAAACCATTGCCATCACTGAACGCAGTTTGATTTCCGACGACCGCCGCGCTGAACTCTTGGCCAAGCAACAGCAGCTCGTCGCTCAACGTGAAACCTTGACGGGGAAAGGGCTGACGAACCTCGCCCGCTACGCCGATAAATCCCAGTTGGCACTCGGTGAAATGCTAAAGCTCGTCGTTGATCCGATCTCCGATGAAGTACGACTCTTCGCCGAACATGCGCCGGTGATTTTTGCGGGCGAAGTCTCCGACTACGCACAGGCGATTGAAGAATACAAACGCGCGGTACAAGTTGAGTTCAACGAAGCGCAGAAGCAGGTAAAGTCGGGCGAATCGCTGGAGCCGACTACCGACGCGCGTCAGCAGTTACTGGCTTCTTACTACCGCAACAACGCGTCGTTGTTCCGCAATCAAAGCAATGCGATTCTGACGCTGCTCTACGAACGCAATTTCTACGACAACAAGACCGTCGAGCGGGCCGGATCAATGGCACAGTATGCGTTCAGCGGCCTCGTCTATAGTGAGATTTCAAACCGCCGCGCACAGGTGGAAAACTACAAGCGGATTGTAGATATTTTCAAGCGGGCGACGAAAAAGAAGACCGAGCAGATGCAGTTCTATTTGGCGGAACTGGAAAAAACGATGAGCATGTCGGGCGGTAAAGTGCTTACGAAAGCCGATGTGCTTCAAAAAGAATTCGACGACATTTACAACGATTTTCGAAAAGCCTTTTTTATCGGCGTCGATACGCCCAAGCAAGTCTCGCAGCAGCAACAAGGTACCGCATTGCCGTAATCATTTCTCACTGCGGGGACAGACGGCAAGAAGAGTCATTCAAGTATAGATTCCAGAGACAAATCAGAAAGCAACTATCAATCACTAACTTTTAATCGGAGGACTACCCAATGGCCAGCAAGAACAAAACTTTCTTGTGGATTACCATTTTCATCGCACTTGCGGTCGCATTTGCAATCTTCTATTTTGTTTTCAGAACGGCGGAAACCGGCATCTTGCACGAACTCTACAAGGGCGGACCATTGGTCGCGGTGCTGATGACTTGCTTCCTCGTCCTCGTTACCGTCGTCATTGAACGTACGATCGCTTACAACAAAGCCGAAGGCAAAGGTGATCTTCCGAACCTGATGAAAGCCGTCAAGCAAGACATCGAACGCGGCGCGATCAACGAAGCCTTGCAGAAGTGCGAGAAGCACAACTCAGCCGTTTCTACCGCAATTATGAGCGGTCTCGAACGGTATCGTTCGCTTGATGAAGTTGAGCCGCGTTTCAACGCCAAAATTCAAGAAGTGCAAAAGGCCATCGATGAAGCGGCGAACTTTGAATCTTCACAGTATGAAACGAACCTGACGCCGATCAAAACAATTGCGACGATTGCAACGCTCATCGGCTTGCTCGGTACAACGGTCGGTATGATCAACGCATTCTCGGAATTGAGCAAGTCCGGCGGTAGTGCCGATGCTTCGAAGCTCTCCGGTGCGATCTCGGAAGCCTTGTTCAACACGGCGGGCGGTCTCGGCACAGCGATCATTGCCACTGTGGCGATGAACTACTTCAAGGCCCGTATTGACGATTTCACCTACTTTATTGATGAAGCGGCTTTTGAAATCGTACAGACGCTGACCATTTCACGCAAGAACCTGATCTCGGAACGCGAACGCCAGCAGAGCTAAAAATCATTTGCAGAAGGAAAGCGGCTTCGGAGATTCGGAGTCGCTTCACTGCTTGACGGAAAAGAGTTTGAATAAACTTCGCCCGGGTTTAAAACGCATTCAATACCTGTAACTATGACGAGTTTTTTTCCTATTGCGATGCACGGCGGCGGTGATGAAATTGATCTCGCGCCGATGGTCGACATCGCGTTTTTGCTCCTGACTTTTTTTATGATGACGACGACCTTCAAAACGACCGACGATGTGAAGGTTACCTTGCCGACATCCACTTCGACCAATAAAGAGCCGACCGAAAAGTACATTACGGTAACGATTGGCGACAGTGCCACGGGCAACAAGATTATGGTCAATATGTCGAGCCAGAAGGTGCGTCAAGACGCGCTCGGAGACATACTCGGCGGCGGCGATGCCGGTCGTGCCAAAGCGCTTGAGACCAAAGGATTTGAAATTAAGAAAGATGATCTCTACGGCGTGCTCAATAAAGCGCGGCAGTCGGACGGCGGACAAAAAGTCGTCTTCAAGTGCGACAAAGCGACGAAGTTCGGACTGGTTCAGGAACTTATGGTCATTATGAAAAAGGTGAATTTTCAGGACGTTCAGATGATGACGACCTTAGAAAAGTAACACTGCTCAACCGCAGGGTTGGCACACGCAGGCGGGAATTTCGTCATGTTGATCGTGCCGCCGTCGCGGGTACACAAAGCTATAAACACGGGTGATCAAAAATGGAACAAGAAGAGAAGAGCCATCACATCAAACATTTGATTCGTGAAGGCAAGACGAACGCACAAGCACGGAAAGTCAAGAAGTACAACGAGAAAAGCGATGAATCGGCGAGCATTGATTTGGCCCCGATGGTTGATATTGCCTTTCTGCTCTTGACGTTTTTCATGCTCACGACGTCGTTCAGCAAGCCGAACGTGCTTGAAATGGGATTACCGGAAGATGAGACGAAACAAGGTGTTTCGAAGGCCATCACGCCGGACAATGTGCTGACGCTGCGGGTTGGAAAGACGGGCCGGACTTATTTGAACGTCGGTCTGGGTGCTCCGCAATACATTGCGTTTAACGATCTTAAAGCGAAAGTGAAATCATATGTCGCGGCCAATCCGGCGATCATCACCGTCATCAAAGTGGATAAAGACGCCACATATGTGAACATGGTGGATGTGGTAGATGAACTCTGGGGTGCGGGCATCAAAAAATTTGCAATGGCAGGTATGACAGCAAAAGAACAAGAAGAAATCGAAACGGCAGAAAAGCAATGAAGACAAAATCGATGGAGTTAACCTCCGAGGCCGCTCTGAGGTACGTGCCATTTGCCTTTAAAGTCAGAGAGACCTATCAAAGGCGGATGCTAATCGGCTTGGGTGCTGGCACGAGTATTTTCGTGCTCGTCATCGCCATGTATTTTATTTGGCCGCTGATTTTCCCGGACGACGCAGTATCATTACCCGCGCAGATTCAAATCAGTGCGACGGCGATTCCGCCGCCGCCGCCGGTGGATGACACGAAAGCGACGGCGAATAGCGAAGGCGGCGAGTCTTCCGGCGGCGGCGATGTCGGGTCGTCGGATGCGGCGAGCAGCGTGGCCGGTCAGGCCGGCGCGAGCGCGGCATCGGGAATCGCAGAAGCTCTCTCGGGCGGCATTTTCGGTGAGGGCGGCGGTATTCCGACCGCAACCGCAGGCGCATCCGATGGCGGCGCGAGCGTTCTCAGCAACGCACAGGGCGGCGGTTTAGGCGGTCTTGGCGGTACGGGTCTCGGCGGCAGTGGGGTCGCAGGCGGCGGTGATGTCGGCTTCGGCGGCAGTGGCTCGGGCTTGGGTTCCGGCGGCGGCGTCGGTGGCGGCACGGGCGGCGGTACCGGTCTCGGCGGACGCGGCGGCGGCGGTCTCGGTGTCGGCGGACGTCAAGGTACGCTCAACATTCGGGCGGGCATTCGCAACACGAAAGTCAGTTCCGAAGGCGGACGCAGTGCCGATGAAATCAAGCGTGTGTTCAGCCGCTACGAGAACGCCATTCTCGAATGTTACTCACAAGCCAAAGGCCGCAACAGCGATCTGCGCGGCTCGATGACGGTCAGCATTCTTATTCGTCCCGACGGCGGCGTCGCCAACGCCCGCGTCGTCAGTTCATCGATCAAAGATGAAGGGATGGAGCGATGCGTAACCGTAAAACTCAAACGCATGACGTTCAATGCCGTCAGCGTGCAGGAAATGCAGAAGGTTGATAACACTTACAACTTCAGCGACGATTAGAAACCGGCTTCAAGCCCAAGTGTGAAATGATGGTTTTCGGAGAGATTTTTCAGACACCGGTAAGCGCGGTGGGAAAGTCTCTCCGAAACTTTATGGAAAAAACATCTGCTCTCTTGAATGAAGCACCGAATACAATAATTTTTCGCCCGAACCGATAAGACATACCACCATGAAACGAACAAGAGCGACATTTCTCTTGCTTGCCTCTGCGGCGCTGACCGTTGTCCTAAGCGTTGCAACCTTTTCACCCTCGCTGCTTGCGGGTGAAAAGAAAGATGACAAGAAGGGAAAATCCACACCTGATACGACTGCTGCTCTCGCAACCACTCCGGCTGAGGATGCCCTGACGCGCCTCGCCCGCCTCATTCCCCGCAACTCGCTCAAGGCCAAAACCGGCGATGTAACGACCGATAACGTCTTTGCCAACTATTCACTTGAGCAAGTCCAACTCATGCTTGTCGAATACGACAAGAAGCTTGAGAACGCAACGATCCAAAAGCAAGACCTTACCCGTGCCAGCCTCGAGACCGGCGACCGCTTTCTAAAGACTTTCCCCGACAGCCGCGTCATCGATGAAATCGCCATCCGTCAAGCCGATTTGCTCTACGAAAAAGTTACGGATGAATATCAAGTCGCCCGCGTCGGCTACGATAAGGAACTGCAAGCTTATTACGACCTGCAAAGCAAATACGATAGCGGCGACACAGCCTCAGGTTTAAGCAAACCCATCGAACCCGACGCGCCGAAAAGCAACCTCAATCAAGTCATCGCGCTCTATGATTTGATTATCAATAACATGCCTGAAAGTCCGTACGTCGTTGATGCACTGTATGGCAAGGCGTATATCTACGGCGAACGGACGGAAGAATATGTCTACAGCGAACTGACGCGGGAAAACTATCCGATGCTCTCGAAGGAGAATGAAGACTCGCTCAAACTCACCATCCGGCGCGGCAAAAAACAGGAATCCATTACGCTCTTGCAGGAAATCACCCGCAAGTATCCCGACAGCCGCTACACGATTGATTCTTACATGCTCATCGGTGAGTATCTCTTTGATGGCAGACCTCAGCCCGGCAAAACCATCGAGGCGATTGCTTACTACCAGAAAGCCCTCAACCTGATGGCCTCGAGCAGCACGCAGTCAAAGTACTACGATCAGGCTTTGTATAAACTCGGCTGGTCGTATTACCGGCTCGGCGAAGCCAATCCCGACAACTACCGCGAGGCGATAGCCTACTTTACCGATCTGACGGACGACATCGTGAAGGTCGAGGAACTTTACGCCAATAAAATCTTGCCCGACTTTGTGCGTCCCGACCTCAAAGACGAAGCCATCGAATATGCGGCAAGCGGATTCCTCAGCATCCAAAAGAAAATTGACCCGACGAAATCGGGCGTCGACCGCGTCGAGCGGTACTTCGCGGCAATGTCGCCGGAGCGTCGTTACGAACCGGTCGTTTATGAAAAGCTCGGCAAACTCTACGAAGATTTACTTGTTGATCCTGAAATGGTCAATGAAATCTACGGCACGTTGCTGCGCCGCTTTCCGAAGTATGAACGCGCGCCGCTCATCGCCCAGAAAATCATCGATCAGCTCGATAAAGCCACATTGACCGAGCAAGGCAAAAAGAACGTCGAGGCGGGCGACCGGCTCTACGAAGAACGCAAGCGGCTTTTTTACAGCTACGGCAAAACGAGTCCGTGGTTTGCCGACTTGCAACGCCGCATCATCGCACAGAACAGCGGCGATACACTCGCCTACGCCGACCGCGCCACGCTCGGCGGCGCGCTCGACCCAACTATATTGGATAAGGTCGATAGCATCACGCGCATCGCACTCTATAAAAACATTGAGTACGGTTCGGATTTGGCCGAAGTGCTCGCCGGTTACCGCGAAGCCCCGCTCGGTACGACGATTGAAAAAGACCCGGGCAAAGCGAACGTGCTCTATCGCCAAGTCGTCGCCGATGCGGACGAATACGTCAAACTCTTTTCGCGGTATGATTCATCGGCATATGAAGCCCTGTGGAATCGCTCGGTGATTTTGGATCAGCGGTTGAACCGTTCCGAAGAAGCCGTCGACGGCTACATCGACCTTGCTAAAAATCACGCTTACACCAGCCATCGCCGCGACGCAATTTTCAATTCATATGGCGTGATGGATTCGGTGATGCGCTCGCGCAAACAGGGTCGCTTTACCACCTACGCCGATTCGCCGCGCTTCAGTGGCGCGGAAATTCCGCTGACGAAGGAAGAAGAAAAGTTTGTGGAAGTCAATGAAGCCTTTATCCGGCTCTACCCGCACGACACCCTCTCGATCACGGCGACGAACGACCT
>JACMJS010000325.1 GCA_014380515.1 Chlorobiales bacterium | reverse complement strand
TCGATCATTTCACAAGTGCAAGCCTTTCGCTCCGCCGCGCGGGAAATTTGCATCGGCAACGTCGAAGCCTTTCGAGATTGGTCGCACGTCAGCGATACGGTCGAAGCCTATCTACTCCTCGCCGAACATGGCCGCACCGCCGAAGCCTACAACGTCGGGTCGGGACGCACGAACGCGGTGCTGACGTTTTTATTGACGGCGATTGATTTAGGTTTTGCAAACGTGCATTCGGTTTCCGCGGCGAACGGCAAGAAAAAAATCGAGATGCCGCTCAACCCTGACCGGACACGGTTCTTCGGAACGGCGTTCGATAAAACAAAAATCGACGCCTTGATGCTTCATCGCAAAATTCACTACGGCCTGAGCGATGGCGCGTTGCATGTCGGGACTGATAACGGCACGGTTGAAGTCAAACTCGATCCCGCCAAGTTCCGCCGCGCCGAAGTGCCGATCCTCTTTGCCGACATCACCAAGCTGCGCCGCTTGGGATTCAGGCCGAAGCACACGCTCCAAAGCATCATCGCTGATATGCTCCGGCCTGCGCAACCCGTGTCAGGAGCGAACTTCGCGCCGGTGCAACCGGCAACAACCGAAAATTTAATTTCAACGCACTAAACCTTATTCAATCCACAGATGGCACAGATGGAAAAGTCAGCGAAAATTTATGTGGCCGGACACCGAGGCCTTGTCGGTTCGGCGATTGTCCGAATCTTGAAAGCGGAAGGCTACACCAATCTCACCGCACGCACGCACGATGAATTGAACCTCGAAGATCAAGCGGCGGTCAAAGCGTTTTTTGAAGAAGAGCAACCGGAGTACGTGTTCCTTGCCGCAGCGAAGGTCGGCGGGATTTATGCCAACAATACGTATCCGGCGGATTTTATTTTCAACAACTTGCAGATTCAAAACAACATTCTGCATCAGAGTTATCTTTCGGGCGTGAAAAAATTGTGCTTTCTCGGCAGCTCGTGCATCTACCCGAAACTCTCGCCGCAACCGATCAAAGAAAGCTATTTGCTCGACGGCCAATTGGAGCCGACCAATCAGGCATATGCCATCGCCAAAATTGCGGGCATTGAAATGTGCCGTTCCTACAACCGGCAACACGGCACGAACTTTATTTCCGTCATGCCAACGAACCTTTACGGCCCGAACGATAATTTCGATTTGCAAAACTCACACGTCTTGCCCGCTCTGATGCGCAAGTTCATCGACGCCAAGCAAGCCGCCGCGCCCGCCGTAACCGTGTGGGGCACGGGCAAGCCGCGCCGGGAATTTTTGTACGTCGATGATATGGCCGCCGCTTGTGTTTTCCTGATGCAAACTTACAACGACAGCGAGATCGTCAATATCGGTACCGGCGAAGACGTAACGATTGAAGAAGTGGCGTTGCTCATCAAAGAACTCTGCGGTTATGAAGGTCGCTTGGAGTTTGATACCACCAAACCCGACGGCACGCTGCGCAAACTGTTGGACGTCGGCAAATTGAAATCGCTGGGCTGGTCGCCCAAGGTATCGCTGCGGGATGGCATTCATCAAACACTTGAATGGTATGCCGCGAGCCGCAAGGAAACCGCGCCGCTCTCGTAATCCCCCTGACCCCCTTTGACAAGGGGGACGATCAGGAAAATCAGAGAAGTAGAGAAGTAGAAAAATCAGAGAATCAGTTACAAGTCAATCATCAACTATTATCAATTGTTATGCACGTTCCGTTTGTCGATCTGAAAATTCAATACAAAAATATCAAGTCCGAAATTGATGCGGCGATGGCGGCGGTGCTTGCCGATACCGCGTTCATTGCGGGCAAATACACCACGGCGTTCGAAACGGATTTTGCAGCGTATCTCGGCGTGAAGCATGTCATCGGCTGCGGCAACGGGACGGATTCCTTGGAGATTCTCCTGCAGGCAATGGGCGTTGGCCGTGGCGATGAAGTGCTCGTGCCAGCCAACTCGTGGATTTCAACATCGGAAACGGTTACGACCATCGGCGCAACGCCCGTCTTCGTTGATAATCACCCAACGTTATACACGATTGACGTTTCGAAGATCGAAGAAAAGATTACGCCGCGCACGAAAGCGATTGTCCCCGTGCATCTCTACGGCCTGCCCGCCGAGATGGATGAACTGATGGCGATTGCGCGGCGGCACGGTTTGAAAGTTTTGGAAGACTGTGCACAGTCGCACGCGGCGACCTACAAAGGCCGCAAGGCCGGGACTTTTGGCGACGCGTCGTCGTTTAGTTTTTATCCGGGCAAAAATCTCGGTGCATATGGCGACGCGGGCGCGATGGCAACCAACGATGACGCGATTGCCGAACGGGCGCGGATGATTTCAAATCACGGACAGATTGCCAAAAACACGCACGCCATCGAAGGCCGCAACAGCCGCCTCGACGGAATGCAAGGCGCGATTTTAAAAACGAAATTGCCGCATCTGGAATCATGGACGGAATCGCGCCGCAAGAACGCCGCCCTTTACAACACGCATCTGGCTGATACCGGATTGCTGTTGCCCGTTGCGCCGGATGATGCACGGCATGTTTATCATCTGTATGTGGTACAAGTGCCGAACCGCGATGAGGTTCAGGCCGCGTTGAAAGCCGAGGGCATTGAGACCGGCATTCACTATCCGACGGCGTTGCCGCTCATGCAAGCCTACGCCTATCAGAATCACACCGCAAAAGATTTTCCGGTGGCGGCTTCGCAGATGGACAAGTTGCTTTCGCTACCAATGTATCCCGAACTGACAGAAGAAATGATTATGCATGTTTGCCGGTCGCTGAGAAAATCTCTCGCCGCCGTGGTTGCACCTGCATAACGCCAACATCAAGTTTATGTAAAATCTTGGGCGGGGCTTGAAAGTGTGTTTGAGTTTGAGTAAATTTATTACTCAAAATACAGATCACTTTTTGCTGCCTAACCGTGCAGGTTTTATGCTCAGTTCCCTGATCACCTCAAAGACACGCATCAAACTGCTACTCAAGTTCTTCCTTAATCAGGAGACGCAGGCCTATCTGCGCAGTTTATCGGATGAACTGGGCGAATCGTCCAACGCGGTGCGGGTGGAATTGAACCGGCTGACGAAAGCGGGACTATTGGAATCGGAGGATAGCGGGCGGACGAAACTTTACCGCGCGAATACGAAACATGCGCTGTTTCCCGAACTGCACAGCCTCGTTAAAAAATACATGGGAATTGATCAGGTGATTGAGAGAGTACTCTCGCAATTGGGCACGGTGGAACTGGCATTTATCACAGGCGAATATGCAAAGGGGATTGACTCGGGAATTATTGATTTGGTGATCGTTGGAACCATCAACCGAGACTACCTCAACACGCTGATTGAGAAGGTTGAAACCGCGATCAGCCGCAAGGTGCGCGTGCTCGTGCTGCGGCGCGATGAACTTGAACCGCTGAAAGAGAAATTGAAATTGGAAAAGTCGCTTGTCGTTTGGAATGCGAAAGATATGTCGAGCGTCATCAAAACGGACGGACAAATAAAAATTGATCCGCGGTTGCCGCAGCCTGTGGGAAACGAACCGATCAATAAACCGACGGATAAACCGGCGACGAAATTGGTGAAGAAAATTATCCGCAAAGTGCAGGGCAAAATGACCGGCAAGAAAAGCGTACTCTCGAAATCGCATCACTGAACAAGCATATAAAAATAAACTTAAAGATTATCTGTACCCGAGTGAAGTCGTCTGAACTGGAAAGCAACGTATCGCCGCCTACGGCAGCACCGGTGCACTTCGCACAGGTTGCCGATTTGCTGATGCTCGAGGCTGAAACGATTCGCGGTGCGGTGGAGAGACTCGATCCTGAAGAGGTCGACCGCGCGATTGCGTTGCTCGCCGGGTGCGAAGGGAAAGTGATTTTGATGGGCGTCGGAAAATCGGGCATGATCGCGCATAAAATCGCCGCGACTTTAACGAGTACCGGCACAGCGGCTATTTACCTGCACGCCTCCGACGCATTGCACGGCGATTTGGGCATCGTCGCCGCAAAAGATGTCGCCATCATACTCAGTAACAGTGGTGAGACGGAGGAACTCATCGCCGCCTTACCGCACCTCAAACGCCGCCATGTACCGGTGATTGCAGTAGTTGGAAATGTGCGATCAACACTCGCCCGAAATGCCACCGTAATTTTAAATGCCCACGCCCCGCGCGAAGCCTGTCCGCTCGGCCTTGCGCCTACGACGAGCACGACGCTCGCGCTCGCTATCGGCGATGCGATTGCGATGACATTGATGCATGTCAAAAAAATTTCGGCGGAGGATTTTGCGCTCAACCATCCGGCAGGGCGGCTCGGCAAACGGCTTACCTTGCATGTTGAAGATTTGATGCACAAAGGCGAGGATAACCCGACCGTTACAATTGATGCAACATGGATTGAAATCATCAGCGCCATCGGCAAAGGGGGCCTTGGGGCGGTTACGGTTGCGGACACAGATGCAAAACTCGTCGGCATCATCACTGACGGCGATGTACGGCGCATCATCCAAAAAATAAAACTTAGCGATTTAGAGTCGCTCAAAGCCGCAGAGATGATGACGCCTGATCCGGTTGCCGTCGCGCCGGAAATGCTCGCGTATGATGCGCTGAAACTGATGGAGAACCGCACATCGCAGATTTCCGTGCTGCCTGTAACCGACAACTTTCGCCGCTGCATCGGTCTCTTGCGCGTGCATGACATTGTGCGCAACGGCTTGTAAATGAAACTTCTTTTTAAGATCGCACCGTGATCCGAACGAAAATCACCGATGAAATTATCGCAGGAGATGGCCAGCCGCTTGTTCTCATAGCAGGGCCGTGCGTGATTGAGTCGGAAAGTTTTACGCTCAGAATGGCGGAGGAAATTAAAAAAGTGTGCGGGCGTCAGGGCGTGCCGTTCATTTTTAAAGCATCGTTCGATAAAGCCAATCGCACGAGCGCGAACGGCTTTCGCGGCGGCGGGATGGAAGCCGGATTAAAAGTTTTAGAGAAAGTCAAACGCGAGGTCGGCGTACCGGTTCTAACGGACATCCATGAAAGTTATCAAGCCGCACCCGCAGCGGCGGTGGTTGATGTGCTGCAGATTCCGGCATTTCTCTGCCGTCAAACGGATTTGCTTTTGGCGGCGGCGGCAACCGGCAAAACGGTGAATGTTAAGAAAGGACAATTTCTCGCGCCGTGGGATATGAAAAACGTGGTGAAGAAATTGGAATCCGGGTTTCCCGAAGGCGGCGAGAAAAAAATCATGGTTACCGAGCGCGGCTCAAGTTTCGGATACAATACGCTGGTGGTCGACTTCCGATCCCTCGTTCAGATGCGCGAGTTCGGCTATCCCGTCGTCTTTGATGCGACACACAGCGTGCAGATGCCGGGCGGCAGGGGCGACAGTACGGGCGGGCAGCGCGAGTTTGTGCCGGTGCTGGCCAAAGCCGCCGCCGCCGTCGGCATTGATATTTTGTTCATGGAAGTGCACGAGAATCCCGATGTCGCGCCCTCCGACGGGCCGAACATGTTGCCGCTCGCGCAATTGGAAGAAACGCTCCGGCGGGTTTTAGCGGTGCGGGCGGCGACGCAATCCGTTGTTTATGATCCGGTGAGGTGAAGACGGCGAGGCGAGGTAGAATGCAACAAGCAGATTCAAAGTTTTTCGAACATCCGGTAAGTAACTCAATTCAGAATGAACACGACCGTCATCAAGCCGAGTAAAGGCTTCGTCAATATTGACTTCAAGGAGATACTGCACTTTCGGGAACTGCTTTATACGTTTGCGTGGCGGGATATTAAGGTGCGCTACAAACAAACGGTGATCGGGTTGCTTTGGGCGGTGATTCAACCGCTGGCGACAATGCTTATCTACACGATTGCCTTCGGCAAGTTCGCCAAAATGCCCTCGGACGGTTTGCCTTACCCCATCTTTGCTTTTGCCGGATTGTTGTTTTGGAATCTCTTTTCCAACGCGATGATGAACGCGAGCATGAGCATCTTGGGCAGCGAAGGCATCATCAAGAAAATTTATTTCCCGCGACTCATTATTCCTGCCGCGGCCACCGTCGTCAGTGCGATTGACTTTCTGATTTCGCTCGGCCTCTTCTTCGGGTTGATGATTTACTATCAAGTAACGCCGACCCTGTTCGGAATCCTCATGTTGCCGGTGTTGATGTTCGTCACGCTGCTGGCGGCACTGGGAATCGGACTTTTCTTTTCGGCAGTGAATGTGAAGTACCGCGATGTAAAACATGCGCTGCCGTTTCTCTCGCAGTTCTTGATGTTTGCCACGCCGGTGATTTATCCCTCGAGCATCTGGGGCGACTACAAGTGGATATTGCAACTCAATCCTATGTCGGGCATTATCGATTTCGCCCGTCAGAGCCTATTGGGTCGCGGCGTGATGGACGCAATTGATTTTACGCCGCTGGCCGTTTCGCTCGCGGTTTCACTGCTGCTATTCATCGCCGGTCTGATTTACTTTCAGCAAACCGAACGCACCTTCGCTGATATTATTTAAACCTTGAGTTGAAAAAGATGAGCAATGCCGTTATAGAGATTCGCGGACTGTCCAAAAAATACGTGATTCAGCACGAGACGCAACACAATTCTCTGCGCGACAAAGCCGCTGAATCGTTCAGAAAGTTGTTCAAGCGGCAGCGGGGCGGCGAAGCGAAAGACGCGCAAAGCAACGAGGCATTTTGGGCACTGCGAGATGTATCGTTCGATGTGCATCAAGGCGAAGCGGTAGGCATC
This sequence comes from Chlorobiales bacterium, assembly GCA_014380515.1. Classification (GTDB taxonomy): domain Bacteria; phylum Bacteroidota; class Chlorobiia; order Chlorobiales; family JACMJS01; genus JACMJS01. The sequence continues at coordinate 8,513 of JACMJS010000325.1, read as the reverse complement.
ATCGGTCGCAACGGCGCAGGAAAATCAACCTTGCTGAAAATTCTTTCGCAGATTGTTGCGCCGACAACGGGTGAAATTAAAATTCATGGCCGCGTGGCAAGTTTGCTCGAAGTCGGTACGGGCTTTCATGCTGAACTCTCAGGGCGGGAGAATATCTACCTCAACGGCTCGATTCTTGGAATGCGGCGCAAAGAAATCGACTCAAAGTTCGATGAGATTGTCGACTTCGCCGGCGTCGAGAGATTTTTAGATACACCTGTCAAGCGGTATAGCAGCGGCATGTATGTGCGGTTGGCCTTTGCGGTGGCCGCTTACTTGGAGCCGGAAATTTTAATCGTCGATGAAGTTTTGGCGGTCGGCGATGCGGAGTTTCAGAAAAAGTGCTTGGGCAAAATGCGAGAGGTGTCTTCAAATGAAGGCCGCACGGTGCTGTTCGTCAGTCATAACATGGCGGCGGTCGATAATTTGTGCACGCGCGGCGTGGTGCTCAATCAAGGACAAGTGCAACTTGTCGGCACGAAGTCGGAAGCAATCACGGCGTATCTGGCAACAACGTCGGTACACAACTTCGACCTGCGACACCGGCAAGACCGCCGAGGCCTTGGCGGGATTCGCATTCTGGAAATCGAACTTCGTGACACCGCTTCGGGAAGGTCTATCGATACGATGATGTCGGGGCAGGACATCGATGTGTGTTTTCACTATGAAGCCACTGAGGAGGAATCTTCAAGGCAAGTCATTGTGAGTCTGCAACTGCGAACAAATTTAGATGTGCCCGCCGTGCTGCATCACAACCGCCTGAGCGGACAGGCCTTCGGTAAATTACCGCGCGTCGGCACATTCATCTGCCGCCTGCGCCGCCTGCCGCTCGTGCCATCGACCTACCGTCTGACTTACAGCCTTGATTCGGAACGAGGATGTTTGGACAGCATCGACAACGCGACAGACGTGGTTGTAACCGACGGCGATTTCTATGGCACCGGAGAAGTGCCGCCCAGTTCGCACGCCACCGTGCTCGCCGACGGCGCGTGGCGGGTGGAAAGCCGCGAGGAAATCACTGAATCAAGTTTGCTCTCTCTCGAAACGCGAAATGCAACAATCTGAATTTGCAATGAAGCGAACTCTGAAGCGGCTCAAGAATTGGGTGATGCCCAAACTTGCCTCCGCCATCGACGCCGAAAAGGCCGAGTATTGTTTTTACATCAATTATTTAACCGAAGGCATGACGGCTTTCGATGTCGGAGCCAATGTCGGAGAATTGACCGTACTTTTTGCGCGGTTCGTCGGAGCGACCGGTTCGGTGCATTCGTTTGAAGCAACGCCAGCGACCTTCGAAAAACTGACGCGGCTTTCGGAAGCGGCCAACTTGACGCGCGTTAAACTCAACAACGTGGCCGTGGCGGAGCGTGAGTCGCTGATGATGTTCAACACATATGACGAACAGCATGCAAGTTGGAACACGCTTGCCGTTCGGGACTTGAAATCGCACAACATCAATATTGCCTCGCCGGTGCAGCAGGAAGTTCAGGCCATCACGCTCGATGCCTATTGCGAACAGCACAAAATCGAATTCATTGATCTCTTGAAAATCGACGTCGAAGGTGCGGAGTTGCGCGTGTTGCTCGGGGCAGAACGATTGTTTCGAGAGAAACGGGTTCGATGTTGCTCGCTTGAATACGGCGGCACGATGTATGACATGGGGGATACGCCCGAACAAGTCGAGGCATTTCTGGAGAAGACCGGATACAGGATAGAAAACGTCGTCAGGAACAATCCGGTCTTTCCGGGCAGGGAAAATCTTAAGACCGCGCCGTTCGCCATTCATATCGTTAGGCCGAAAGCATGAAGGGGAAAAACTTGTGGATGCTGCGCCAGGCGAAGTATCAGTTGAAATTACAACTCAAATCTTTCCGAAAAGATTTTGATCTGTGGCGGCGGTTCTGGAAAAGTTATGACGACTACGGCAAACTGCTGCCTGCTGAACCGCCTCCGGCATTAGATGATTTGTATCCGTGTATTTACGACGCCACCGGTCAAACGCCGATGGAACCGACTTACTTTTATCAAGACACGTGGGCGTTTGAACATATCGTAAAGCAAAAGCCACAGAGTCACATCGATGTCGGTTCGTTTTATTTGTTCGTGTCGTTCCTCTCGAAAGTGATGCCGGTAACGATGGTCGATATCCGTCCGCTCGAATTGCCGCTGGAGACGCTGACCTTCAAGCAAGGCTCAATTTTAGAATTGCCTTTTGAAGACAACAGCATTCACTCACTCTCTTGCCTGTGCGTCATCGAGCATATCGGGCTTGGACGATACGGTGATCCGCTTGACCCGCACGGCTCGGAAAAAGCCGTAAAAGAACTTTGCCGCATTTTAGCACCCGGAGGAAAACTATATTTTTCGGTGCCGGTGGGCGACCGCGATGTTACTGCGTTCAATGCCGGACGCATCTTCACCCTGCAAACCTTGGCTGCGTTGCTCTTGCCGTTGCAGATCACCGAACAGCAATTTATTGTGGGACGTAAATTGCAAAATTATTACGAACCCAGCAGTCCCTTCGGCACAACCGGACTCTTCGTCGTTACGAAACCAAATCAATAAACCATGCACGTTGAAGAATGTTCGCAAGCCCTGCTTGCCCGATGGCTTCCGGCAATTGATGAACACCGCGCGGGAATGTGCATCGATATCGGCGTCGGTACTTTTGCTTTTTACTGCGAACTCTTCTCGCGGCTTGGCTTTAAGACCGCCGCCGTGGAGCCGTTGCCCATCGATCATGTTCGCAAGTTCAGCCGCGTTTATGGAATCCGGTTGCTTGAGACCTGCATTTCAGAGATCGACGGCACACAGACGATTTACATCGGCACTTACGACGGCAAAGAACTCTTTGATGTGTCTTCATTGAAACAGGATTGGTGGGGGTCTTCAGGCCGAAGCAAACAGGTGCAATCAATGACGGTGGCAACACTGTTACAAACGCTCTCACCGGAGCGGCTGACCTGTGTCAAGATTGACGTGGAAGGTTTAGAGCCGGTGATCATCCGGCAGTTCGCCGCAATTAAAAACGAGTGGTTGCCTGAAATAATTGTGTTCGAATATGGCGGCGGCTCGACAAAAGAAGAAGGAAAGGAAGGATGGTCGGCGGAAGGGGTAGCGGGAACGCTGGAGTGTCTGGAGGTGCTCAAACAACGCGGCTACGATTTTTCCGTGATGCTTGACTCGGCAGCGGGCACCGCACCGCGCACGTTTCATCTCCGCACGGCCTTGCTCAATCCCGATGATATTTTTTTTCCGAAAGGCGTGTATGGAAATCTCCTTTGTGCCCGCAGGGCGGTGCTGAGTGAAACGCAACTTGCGGAAATCTGCAATCCCTATTTGGACAATGCCGCCGCCGTGCCGCCGCTGCAACTCACCGAGAATGTGCTAACGAAAACTTTCCGCAAAGTAGCCATGCGACTGCTTTGAAATTTGGAATCAAGATTGAAACTCAGAAATGATCGGTGTTGAAATGATCGGGCGTACGGGCAATCAACTTTTTCAGTATGCTTTTGCACTCGCCGCGAGCAAAAAATTGGGCACGGCGTTTTATATCTCAACCGCCTCGGGTTACGCATTCCGGTTGCCAAATTATTTCGACCTGAACGGCTACAGCAAATTAAAAAATATGGTATGGCGCATCATAACTCGTTTTGTCAAACCGCGCCCACAACTTATAGAAGATTGGACATCGCCGGAAGACAATGCCCGTTTGATAGAAAATGACGTGCTGTATTCGGGCTTCTATCAATCCGAGCGGTATTTCCAATCATGTCAAGCCGACGTTCGCAAGGCGTTTACGCTCAAGGCTGAACATCGAAATAACTTTGAAAAAAAATACGGCGATCTTTTCCGCACCAAAAAAATATTGGCCGTGCATGTCCGCCTGACCGATTATCTCAACTTTGGCTCGGAGGAGTTGGGCGGAAAAAATCTCACCCTGCCGCTATCCTACTATGAAGCGTGCTTAAGTCAAGTGAATGATTCGCAGTATGATTGCGTATTTATTTTGAGCGACGACGCTGCGGCGGCAAAAGCCCTGTTCGGAGAAAAGGAACAATACAGGTTCAGTCAGGAATCCGAGATAATCGATTTTCAACTGATGCTCAACGCCGACGCGCTCATTATTGCCAACAGTTCGTTTTCGTGGTGGGCGGCGTATCTGAACACCCGCGCTGAAAAAGTGTTCGCCCCAAAATACTGGTTGGGTTTTAAAGTCAAACGCGAGTATCCGGTCGGCGCGTGCTGCCAACAGTGGACGGCGGTTGAGATTAATCTTCCATCTCATTTACCGGCAGGTCTGGTAGCATCGGCATCTACGGTTTAATTTTTTAAGCGAGAAAATATGTGCGGCATTGCAGGGCTGTGGAACTTGGACAAAACACCCGTTCCGGCCTCCGACATCGACCTCCTCACCGACGCCCTCGCTCACCGCGGGCCGGACGGGCGTGGCATATGGAACGATACCTCGACCGGCATCGCGCTCGGACACCGGCGACTTTCTATTCTCGATCTGAGCGACGCCGGTCATCAACCGATGCGTTTCCCGGCAGACGCGGCAGATGCAGCGGAGCGGTATTGGATGGTTTTCAACGGAGAAATCTACAACTTCATTGAACTCAAATCAGACCTCGAAAAAGAAGGCTACCGCTTTCGCTCCGACTCCGATACCGAAGTTGTGCTGGCCGCCTATCATGCGTGGGGCGAGGCGATGCTACATCGCTTCAACGGCATGTGGGCGATGGCCATTTACGACAAAGAAACCCAAGCCTTGTTTCTCTCGCGCGACCGGTTCGGCGTCAAACCGCTCTATTATTACCACGATGAGTACCGGTTCATCTTCGCTTCCGAAGTTCAGGCGATTCATAAACTCTTGGGCGCATCGCACAGGCTCAATGCGGACGTCATCGGCGACGTGGTCTGCGGCAGTTTCTTTAACCACGCGACGGACGAAACCTATTTACAAGGCGTGAAATCTTTGACCGGCGGATATAATCTTCACATCCGTCCGTCGCACTTCGAAGCAAAAGCGTGGTATCAATTCAAGCCCGTGCCGGTGCCGGATACGCTGACGTTGCAAGCTGCTGCCCTGCGAACGCTGGTTGAAGATGCGTGCGCACTGCGGCTTCGCAGCGATGTACCGATTGGGACATGCCTTTCCGGCGGCGTCGATAGCGGCAGCATTGCTGCCGTCATCAACCGTAAATCATCCGGCGGGTTGGATGCGAGCGGCGAACGCTTTTCAAACTACACGCACCGTGCATTCTGCGCCGCCTTTCCGAACACACCGATTGATGAACGAGCCGCAGCGGAAAAATTGGTGGCGCAACTTCGTGGCCGTTTGGATGTCATTGATATACTTCCGCCGACGCCCGAAGAATTGGAAATCGCCATGCGCTCCTGCGACGGCCCGATGCACGCTTTGGCCTTCTTTCCGATTTGGAAACTCTACCGGCACATCAAGCAAAGCGGTATTACGGTTACGCTCGACGGACAAGGCCCCGATGAAATGCTCGGCGGCTACCGTCCTGCTGCCGAAGCCCTTCAGGCGGCGATAGATACAAGGAATCTATTTTGGCTGTGGGATGTGTATCAAACCTACAGCGCGCAAGGCGAAACCTCGCAAGTCAGTTCGAAAGCCATGACCGCAACCGCATTTGTGCAAACGCTCAAACAAACCGTGAAACGTTGGCTAGGCAGACCTTTCGCATATACACGCAGTGCGAACTTGCAAGCGATGCGCGACGTGCCCGAAGGATTCAATGCACTCGATGCAAGTTTGTATCAACAATTTTTTCAATCGCCCTTGCCGGGTATTCTCAATCAATACGACCGCTGCTCGATGGCGCACGGCGTCGAGTGCCGGATGCCGTTTATGGACTACCGTATCGTGGAGTTTATCTTTTCATTGCCGTCGCAATCCAAAGTCGGCGGTGGCTACACGAAGCGCGTCCTGCGCGAAGCCATGAAAGATGTATTGCCCGATTTCATCCGGCTCAACAAAACCAAACTCGGATTCAACGCGCCGATTGTGGATTGGTTCAGAGGGCCGCTCAAAGCGTGGATGCTGGAGCAAATGTCGGCGAATGAATTTTTAAATGCCGAGCATTTCGACGGCAAGGCGATGAAAGCCGCCTTCGAGCGGTTTCTCACGGTGCCGAATCCGCAGTGGAATGACGCGTGGAAATTTTGGCCGCCCGTGCATCTGGTGTGGTGGCAGCGCGAACTGCGGCGCACCGCAAACGGAAAAGTTGAAACCGAAGTAGCCTAACCGTCAACGCCGATGCCTGCACCGATTGTGCTTTTTATTTACAACCGTCCCGAACACACGCGGCGGACGCTCGAAAGTTTAGCTGCCAATCCGCTCGCGGCGGCCTCGGAACTCTTTGTCTTCGCCGATGGCGCGAAAACGGCGGCAACCGAAACAGAACGCAAAGGCATAGATGCGGCCAGAAGCGTGGTGCGGGAAAAGTCGTGGTGCAAAACCGTGGTGATGACGGAATCAGAAACAAACAAAGGTCTCGCACGGTCGGTCATCGAGGGCGTTACGCAGATTGTGAACCGGTATGGAACGGTAATTGTGCTGGAGGATGATCTGGTGCTCTCGCGTCATTTTCTACAGTTCATTAATGATGGTCTGGAAATGTATGCCGGTATGCCAAATGTCTATTCCATCAACGGCTATATGTTTCCGATTGAAACCGCGCTACAGCACAGTGTGCTTTTGCCTTACACCTCCACTTGGGGCTGGGGAACATGGAAAGAAAAATGGCAGATTATCGATCTTGAGATGCGGCAGAAAGAAGCAATTGCAACGAATCTATACCTGCGCCGGCGCTTCAATCTTGCCGATTATGACTATACATCGATGCTCGGCTATGGCAACAACTCGTGGGGCATCCGTTGGTATTATTCGGTGTTCAAACGAAACGGGCTTTGTGTATTTCCCGCCAAAAGTTTGGTACAAAACAACGGCTTTGACGGCAGCGGCGAAAACTGCGGCGACGGTAATTTTGTGCAATCGGGTCTGGATCAGGCGATTGAAATTGTCAAGTCGGAAGAAATAGACCTTGAATTTTACAATCAGTACATCAATTACTTCATACAAAAAAAATCAACGCCGACGGATGCCTTTCGCCCCGTCTTGAAGCGGCTCAAAGCATCAATTGAAACATACATGGGGGCAACACGGATAAAATGATCAATGAAATTTTGAAGCAACTTTCCCCACCGATTCTGTGGGAATCTGCCAAAGCAATCAAACAGAAAAATCTGAAAGAACATCGCCGCCGTGCATATCTGGCGGGCGGGCGGGTACCGTGGTCGAACGGTTATTACGACTACCGATGGCAAGAAATTCAAGCCGCAATTTCCGATGCGGCGGTGCTGGATGCCTTCCGAACGCAGCGCATGCCGAAAGGATTTGGGATCGGGATAGACGAACGCATTGCCGAATACCCTTGGATCCTTTCACGCCTGGCGCAGACGGACGGCACGTTGCTCGATGCCGGGTCGACCTTCAACTTCAAAGAAATTTTGGATCACGCAGCGGTTGCAAAAAAAGAACTTACGATTTGCACCTACCATCCCGAATCGCCTAACTTCAATGAACGCCGAATTTCATACCTCTACGCCGACCTGCGCCGGTTGCCACTCCGCGACGACTGGTTTGACGTTGTTGTTAGCCAATCGACGATAGAGCACATCGACATGGATAATTCCATCTACGGATATGATCTGCCGAACGCCGCCATGACGCAGAAAAAAAGCTACGATTATCTCAAAGCCATTGATGAACTTGTTCGGATTCTCAAGCCGGGCGGCACGTTGCTGTTAACCTTTCCGACGGGCAAATTTATCAACTACGGATTCTTTCAGCACATCGATGCGGAAATGATTGAACGCCTGAACGAACGCCTTTCGCCGCGGGGCAAGGTAGCGGAAGAGTACTTGCTCTATACGTCCGAAGGTTGGACGTTTGCAACCTCAGAGGCATGTACGGAGATTGAATCTTACAACCCGCACACGGGCATGGGCAAAGGCACTGACGGTGCTGCGCACTGTCGGGCGATTTGTTGTATTCAATTTCGCAAGTATGAATTAGAAAAAAAGAATTGATCCAAAGCTTTCCGAACCGTTTATGGGTAAGGGTCTCGCAAACGGGCGGCGTGAAACCTTAAAGAAGTATATGCTAAGGAAAGTAATCGGAAGGATTTTGTTTAGGCTCGATAAAATCCTGCTTCAAACCAAAAAGGAAGCGCGGGAAGAAAAAAATCATGCTGCTGTAACTATAAAAGATGCGTCGCTGCTATTGGATGAATGTGAAATTCAAAACTTCAGACATGATAAAACGAAAATCGTGATCGGAGAAAAAACTTACGTTCGCGGCGAGTTGCTGCTGTTCGGGCACGGCGGCGAAATTCATATCGGGCACGATTGCTACATCGGTGCGGGCACGCGGATTTGGTCGGCGG
>JACMJS010000324.1 GCA_014380515.1 Chlorobiales bacterium | reverse complement strand
CGAGCAGAATCTTCCGGCCAATTTATTTCTTGCCAAAACCACCGGCATCTTCATCCACGCCGCAACCGACGTCGCATCGATGCCGATTGGTCAGCCGGTCAACTTGGTGCTTACTTACACGAACGACGGCATTGAAGGCAGCGGCGGTTTTTCATCGATGGTTTTTTCGAACGATCCGCGCGTCAGCATCTTGCAAGGTGCGGCCTCGTTTGGCGCGCTGGCCTCACAGGCCGAAACCAACAACGGTGCGATGCCTTTCACCGTGCAACTCGGCGGTACGGTAGCGGCGGGCGAACCGGTTATGCTCGTCGTCAGGACGGAGCAAGGCAACAGCAGCGAAGTCCTCTTCGATACGCTTGCCTTTGTGGCGGGCACGCCGGTGGCGGCCTTCAGCGACAGCGCCGAATCGCTGTTGCAATGGACGGGCGGTTGGGGCATTACGACCGCATCAGCACACAGCGGCACGGCGTCTATCACCGACAGCCCCAATATGATTTATCCGAATAGCACCTCGAATTATATGGCCATCGCAACCCCGCTCAACCTTGCGGCGATTGCAGGCAACCAACTCACGCTGGAGTACTACGCCCGCTGGAGCGGCATCGAGTCCGATTATGATTGGTGTCAGGTGCAGGCCTCTACCGACGGCGGCTCCACATGGCAACCGCTCAAGGCAACGCGAATGGTTCAGGGTTCAGCGATCACAAGTCCCGGGACGCAGCAGATTGATCAGTTCGGCTACGAGGGCACACAGAGCCAGTGGAAACGCGAGGCCGTTGATCTCGAACCTTTTCGAGGCAGCTCAAACTTTCTTTTTCGTTTTGCAATGCTCTCCGATCCGAGCACCACCGGCGACGGGTTCTATTTCGATGATGTTCGCGTGATTACCTACAGCAATACTTCCGCCGCACCGAGCGATGCGGGCAAAGCTACCGCGTTTTTTCTCGCACAAAATTACCCGAACCCGTTCAACCCAAAAACAGTTGTGAGTTACCAGTTGCCAGCCGCAAGTGAAGTCAGTTTGAAAGTGTTCGATGTGTTGGGGCGCGAAGTCGCCACATTGGTCGATGCCAAACAAACGGCGGGGAAACATTCCGTTGGCTTCAACGCGGCAAATCTTGCGAGCGGTGTTTATTTTTACCGGCTCTCCGCCCGCGCGTCAGGCACGTTATCTACAGCAACGCGGAAGATGTTGATCATCAAGTAGGAATTTCACCTGTCGGTGCAGGTTGATTGGCTGCATCTGTTTTCATACCTTTGCACGCAAAAAATTCTCACCGCAGCCGAGTGATTTTCACGCCTGCCCGAAGTCAACCTTCATTAAAAATTTTATCCGATGTCATTACGATGCGGCATTGTCGGCCTGCCGAATGTGGGCAAGTCGACGCTTTTCAATGCGATTACCGCGCAGCAAGTTGATGCAGCGAATTATCCGTTCTGCACGATTGAACCCAACGTCGGCACGGTCGCGGTGCCGGATACGCGGCTGCAGGTGCTGACCAAACTCGTCAGTGCGGCCAAAACCATTCCGGCGACGATTGAGTTCGTCGACATTGCCGGTCTCGTCAAAGGCGCGAGCCAAGGCGAAGGCTTGGGCAATAAATTTCTTTCGCACATCCGCGAAACCGATGCGATTGTGCATACCGTCCGTTGCTTCGAAGATGAAAATATCATCCATGTTTCGGGCACCGTCGATCCGAAAGGCGACATCGAAACGATTGAGACCGAACTCATTCTCGCCGATCTCGACTCGATGGAAAAGAAAGTTCAGAAGACGGAAAAAGAAACCCGCGCCGATAAAAAACTATTGCCCGAACTTGAGTTTCAAAAGCGCGTCCTTGCGGGACTCAGTGAAGGCAAACCCGCCCGGCTCTTTGCGAAAACGGACGATGAAAAAATGTGGCTGGGGCAACTTTTTCTCATTTCAGCCAAGCCCGTGCTCTATGCCGCCAATGTCGCGGAAAGTGATGTCGTTGCGGGGAACAAGTTTGTCGAGGATGTAAGGGTGATTGCGGCGGCGGAAGGCGCGAAGGTTGTCGTCATTTCCGCCAAGATGGAAGCGGAGATCGCTCAGTTGCCGGAAGAAGAACGACCGGAATTTTTGCAGAGCGTCGGGCTTGAGATGTCGGGCTTGGACAGATTGATCCGTGCGGCATATGAGTTGCTCGGCTTGCAAACCTATTTCACCGCAGGCGAAAAAGAAGTGCGCGCATGGACGGTCAAGAAAGGGGCGCGAGCACCCGAAGCCGCGGGCGTCATTCACTCCGATTTCGAAAAAGGGTTCATTCGCGCCGAAGTGATCAAGTATGAAGCGATGGTGAAACATGGCTCGGAACACAAAGCCAAAGAGGCCGGACAGTTGGGCGTTGAAGGCAAAGAATATGTGGTCGAGGACGGCGACGTGATGCACTTCCGGTTCAATGTGTAACTTGTGATGAACCAAAACGGGAGATGAAGATGAGTGTGATTGAAGAAAAATTTCAGCGGCTAACACCGGAGCGGCAAAGAGAACTTCTGGACTTTGCCGAGTTTCTCGAATACAAAGAACAATCGGGTGAATTGCAGATCGCCGAAGACACGCCGGGGTTTAATTTCTCTTGGCGAGGCGCACTCGCACATCTCAAAGATCAATACACCTCGGTAGAACTTCAGAAGAAAGCCATGGAATGGAGAGACAACGATGCGTCTCGTTGATTCAAATGTGTGGCTGGAAATTTTGCTTGAGCAACAACGCCAGCCGCAAGCGGAGATTTACCTCAATGTGCATCGCGCGGGCGGTTTGTGCATTTCACTCTTCTCGCTTGATTCCATTGGCGTTGTGCTCTATCGTTCAAAGCAGTGGCACAAGTTTGAACTGTTTCTCTCCGATTTGCTCCGCAACAAAGTGCGGCTTTACGCTTTATCGCTCAATGACCTTGTTGATCTTGACCGTCATCTTCAACAATGGAAACTTGATTACGATGACGCATATCAATACACGCTTGCGAAGAAGCTTAATCTCGAACTCGTCAGCTTCGATAAAGACTTTGATAAGACCGACCTCACGCGACTTGAACCCTGAGCTTCCGCGCTATGGCTATACGCATCATTCCGCTTGAACCGCAGCACCGCGAACCGATTCGCACGATTCTACAAGCCACGAATTTTTTCCGCGACGATGAGATCGACGTCGCCATCGAATTGCTCGATGCCAATCTCAACCGCACCGATGATTATCAAGTCTATGTCGCGGCGGGCGAAGCGGGCAAGGTTCTTGGTTATGTGTGCTTCGGAAAAATTCCGATAACGCAGAGTTCGTTCGATCTCTATTGGATTGCCGTCGACCCGAACGCACAGAAGGGCGGCATCGGCAAACAACTTTTTGAGTTCACTTGTAATGAAGTCTCGCAACAAGGCGGCAAGTTGATCGTCATTGAAACCGCTTCGCAGCCGAAGTATATACCGACGCAGAGGTTCTACGAAAGAATCGGATGCACGCTCGAAGCCCGTCTCAAAAATTTCTATAGCATCGGCGACGATAAACTGATTTACACCAAACATCTTTGACGCCCTTTCGCTTGCAAGCGCGCCGCGAAGCATTAAATTGATTTTCACTTTTACCAATCTCCGCAGCGTTTCACAATTCACCACCAACCAATGGCGGCAAAAGAACTTGAACTTTCCGAAGAACTTTCCCGAAGTTACACCGCGCTCAAATCCGAGGTGCATAAAGTCATCATCGGCCAAGACGATATTATCGAGCAAGTCATCATGACCGTGCTCGCCCGCGGCCATTGTCTGATCGTCGGGGTGCCGGGCCTCGCTAAAACACTGCTCGTTTCGACCATCGCCAAAGTTTTAGAACTGCAATTCAGCCGCGTGCAATTCACGCCCGACCTGATGCCTTCCGACATTACCGGCACGGAAATTCTTGAGGACAACCGCGAGACCGGACGCAAGGAATTTAAATTCGTGCGCGGCCCGCTCTTCGCCAACATCGTACTCGCCGATGAAATCAACCGTACCCCGCCGAAAACTCAAGCCGCACTTTTGGAAGCCATGCAAGAGCATCATGTAACGAGTGCTGGCAAACGTTATCACTTACCGGAACCCTTCTTCGTGCTCGCCACGCAAAACCCCGTCGAGCAGGAAGGCACGTATCCGTTGCCCGAAGCTCAGTTAGACCGCTTTATGTTCAATCTTTGGATCGATTATCCGACGCCCGACGAAGAGAAAGCCATTGTAAAATCGACCACCTCGCCTTACAAGCCGGACTTGCAAGCCGTGCTCACTGCGGAAAAAATTACGTTGTATCAAAACCTCGTGCGCTCCGTGCCGGTCTCAGACAATGTGATCGACTACGCGGTGAAACTCGTCGGCAAAACGCGGCCACACGCGAGCGCGAATGCGATAGTCAAGCAGTTTATCAGTTGGGGTGCGGGACCGCGGGCGTCGCAGTATTTAATTCTCGGCGCGAAAGTGCGTTGCTTGCTTGATGGCCGGTACACGCCGGAGATTGCCGACGTCGATGCGGTTGCATTGCCCGTCTTGCGACACCGCATCATTACCAATTTCAATGCCGAAGCTGACGGTGTGAAACCCGAAACGATTGTCGCCGAACTGATCAAGTCTGCAAAGTGATCTGGTTTCGCCGAGCGCATTCGCCGCGAAACCCTTTTCAAATCTTGCCCATTTACCACCAAAGGTGCTGACACGCTTCACAGACAGAAAACTTTTTTTTCCGGTGCTCAACTTCGTTGCCATCGTTGCGACGATGTGGGCCCTGCTCGTCATCTTCGATAAACCGACGAGCGGCAAGTCGGCGAGCAACCGTCAAGGTTCAAATGTGTTGGCCATCGTCATTGCCATCGTCGGCGTCGGCGGCGGAGCAGTAAGCAGCGTAGTGATCTACAAGGCCATCGCACAATTGCAGACGCTCGACGGTTCGCTTCAAGAAAGAACGAAGGAACTCAACGACGCCAACGCCCAGCTTCGAGCTTACAACGAATCACTCGCCGAAACCGTCAGCCGCCGCACCAACGAACTGCTCTTCGCCGAACTCCAATACCGCAGCCTCTTCGATGCGACCGCCGAGCTGATTCTGATATGCGACGGCAAAAGTAACGCGCTCGAAGTCAACCGACCCGTCGAAATGTTTTTCGGCTGCGACCGCAACAACCTGCGGGGCTTCAACCTGCTTGAAAAAATTCATCCTGAAGACCGGCAGCGCGTCGGTGATGCGATTGTCGAAACCAACCGCGGTGAAATCGTGGCCGAAGAAGTTCGAATCCGCAGCCGCACGGGCGAAGAACAGTTTTTTCTCGCCGAGTTCTCGCCGCTCTTGATGGATCGTGAATCCATCGTCGGATTCAAAGTGTTGATGAAAGACATCACGCCCGAAAAGCAAAATCAAATCGAGCAGGAAGT
>JACMJS010000323.1 GCA_014380515.1 Chlorobiales bacterium | reverse complement strand
TTTCGGGATAGCCGAGGGCATCGGCGGAAATATCATAACCGTTTTGCCGCACGTTGAAGTTGGACGACCGGCTGGGGCTGAGGCCGCGAGCACCGATGCTGAGTTGCAATCCGGCGCAATCGCTTTCCCAAACGTTGAGACCGGCGACTTTCGAAAAAACCTGCCGCGCGTTGTTGGCCGCAAGATTGGCTGCAAGATCATCAACCGTGATCACCTCGCTTTTTTTTGCTTCATAAATCGCCGTGCCCTCGATGGATTCCAACTTCCCGATGCCGAACAAATTGCTCTTGCGCCCTTTGATGATGACTTCGCCCGCCTGAACCGCGCGAGGTCGCAGGGCGAAACTTATTTCCAAACGCGCATCCGAGGCCGTGATGATTTTGGTTGCCGGTTCGTAACCCAAAAGCGACGCCGTGAGCGAATCGGTTGTGCCGCTGGCGCAGACGATTTGATAATTACCGCGTGCGTCCGAAGTTGCGCCTTTGCCCTGTGCTTTCAGATACACGCTGGCTCCGGCAATCGCTTCACCCGTTTCCGCATCTCTGATTTTTCCGGTGATGGTCGTTTGCTGCGCAAGGCCGGTGCGGTGCAGCGAGGCCACGAACAAAAACACAAGTATGAAAACGTGATAACGCATTTAGAGCAGTGTGTGAATCGCAAGCCTCAACGCGGCGGCAAACCTTGCGGCGCGATGTCGGCGGGCGTTGATTGATTCTGTGTGGACGCCGCCTGTGCGGATGACGGTGAAAGTTCAAACGGCAGAATCCACGTTTTATGCGCGAAGCCTTCGGGCACGCGGGCGAGATTGAGCGTAGAGTCAATGTAGAGACGGCTCGGCCTGCCGTTGAGGGTAACATAAACTTCGGCTCGTACTTCGGGCGAGGTGAGGCCGCGTGATTGATAAGTGCAGTGCAGAAAGTGGGCGTATTCCAAAATCATATCCGGCTGGAACGACATTTGCTTTTCCTGTGTGGCGTTGAGAAACTCGCGGTTATCCACCGCGCCCTCTCGCCCGGTCTTTGCATCCTTGACATAGAACGTCGCTGTCCCCGATTTTTCCATCAGCATCACGCGCCACGAAAAACGATAGCCTTCTTCCGTCCAAAATAAATTGTCAGGATAAAACAGAAACCGAAGCGGCAACATAAGCTGCACGCTGAAGTGAACCGCAAGAAATATCAAGAGCGCCGGTTCGAATGAACTTTTCCAAAGGCGACGCGCGGCAACCGATGCCCATATGCTTGATGCAGCGCGGCGGTGAAAACCGGTTGCTGATAAAACACGCCGACCGGTATAACGCAACCGCCAAAGCAACCGCCGGTGAAAACGTGCGGAGAAAAAAATTGGCGTCGTCATGATCATCACCAGTGGAAACATGCCGATGGGGAAGAGCACGCCCGTCAGCGTGTGGAAGAGAAAAACCGCGAGGTAAGCGAGCGGGCGCGACTTTCGCCACATCAAAAAAAAGACGACGGTAACATCGAACAGCATTCCCGACCAGCTGAACAAATAGGCCGTCCATTCATAACCCAAGAGTGCGCCGATCACGGGCAAGTCGCTGTGGGCGGGCAACCAGAGTCTAAGCGGCATCGCGTCAAGCAACCAATCACTGTTAAGTTTGGCAAGACCGGCGAAAACATAAACGATGCCGACCTGAAGTTTGAACAGATCAACCGTCCATCGCGGCACGTGCGAAAGTTTCAGCGAAGGCGTGCGTAACGCATCGAGTGAAAAATATCCGTGCGCCGGCACGAGCATCAGCAGCAACGCAACGATACTAACGAAGTAATAGTGATTGAGGTAGTAGGCTTTATCCAAAAGTTCGATGTAGGTGAAGGCGAGAAAAAATACCACACTCGAGATGCGGTAATGGAAACCGAGCATCATACCGGCGGCGGCGGCAAGCATCATTGTATATACAGCGTAGAGCCACGGAGCGGATAACGGCTTTACCCACGCAAAGCCATAAAAGGTGAAGTGCATCATGGGCTTCAGATACTGTTCATCCAGCCAGCCGAGCCACAGAAACCGCACCGCGCTGATGACCATCATCGCCCCGAAAAGCACGCGCAGCACGGCGAGCGGCGCGATATGCACCGGCGCAGTCAAATATGTTTTGATGCTGTTGGGCACTGCGGCGATGAAATGAAAAAGTGAAAAACTAATCGCCGTCGTTGCTGCTGTAGGTGATTGTCAGGCCGAGCAGCGAGGCCATGTCGCCTTTGAAGTAGCGGGTTTGTTTTTGAAGTTCGGTATTGGCTGCATCGACCGGCGCGAAGTTTTGCACGATGGTTTGCGAGAAGGGCACCGTTTCAGGCAACGCATCGAGGGCGTTTTTTGCGCGTTGAAGTTGCGCTTTCGTATCGGCGATGAGTTGCTCGCCGCCATCGACCGTACGCAAGTATTCTTCAAACCCGATCCCGTCCGTGCCCGAGAGCGAGCGGCCAAGCCACAGACTTTCAATCGATATCAGATGTGCTTTCATAAACTTCACCGAACGCCCGCTGTAGTAGGCTTCGACTTTCGTCGGTTCAGCCGCCGTTTGTCCCGCCCGTTTGCCTGCCGGAAGAGCCATCTTCAGATTCTTCAGGTTTTCAAAGCTGGCAACGAACGCATTGTAAAACAGCGATGTCCCGCTGCCGCCATCCGTGCCGGTGTTGCTCGTGAAGGTCGCACTGTATCCGTTTTGCCAAGCCGAAAGCGTTGCACTGGTTTTGCTTTTAAGATCTCCAATCACATTCCGCAAATAGCCGCGCCGGTTGGCAGCGAAAGTTTCCGTCGTGTATCGGGCAACAACGGTGTTCGCATCACCATCTTGCGAGAAGATGAGATAATCAATTCCGATGAAGCCGCGCGTATCGACATTAAAGTTGATCTGCGATGTATCGCCTTGGGCGATGAAAGATTCGATTTTGGAAATGTTGGCGGGAAACTTGCCGATGTTTTCCAGCAGCAGCGTGCCGTTGGAGGTTTCCGCAGGGCCAAATTCAAAGTGTTGCGCCGCTTGCCACGAAAGATATGCGGCATCCCACGCGGCTTGCAACGTCGTAAGCGACGAGACCGAAGGCGATGCGGTGAAACGCTGTGCGGCCACGTCCATCGCTGTAACTTTGATTTCTAAATCTTGATAGGCCGGAATGATGTAGGCCGTTGCCGCCGCGTCCAGAAAGGGTTTGCGGTCGAAAGCATCGCCGGTATTATCCGTAGTTTTGTCGCCGCACGCCGAAATTGCAAGTGCGGTGAAGAGCAACAGTGAAAGCCAAATATATTTTTTCATATCAGGGTAAGGATTCGACTGTGAGTGCGTCCGTGATGACGACGAAAAAAAAGTTTAGAGCGATTCAAGAAAAGCGATGATTGCATCGCGGTCGGCTTTACGAAGTTGTCTGAAGGTTTCTTTGGATTTCTCGGCTTCGCCGCCGTGCCAGAGAATCGCTTCCTGCAAATTGCGAGCGCGTCCGTCGTGCAAAAATAAAGTGTGGCCGTTGACGGTTTTGATCAGGCCGATGCCCCAGAGCGGCGGCGTGCGCCATTCGTGGCCGCTTGCCAGAAAGTCCGCGCGGTT
>JACMJS010000322.1 GCA_014380515.1 Chlorobiales bacterium | reverse complement strand
GGTGAGACGATGTGAATCTTATCGGTCTCGATGAGCACATCGCTTGCGGCGTTGGTGGAGAAAACGCGTACCGTGCCGAGCGTTGCCAAAGTATAGAAGCCCCAGTTTGAGAAGAGACCGATGAAGCCAAGCGTACGGCGTTCGCTCGTGAGGTTGCCGCCGATCCACCGCACATCGCGCAGGTTCGTCCGCAAAATACGATCTGTGGAAAGGCCGGACTTGATGCGGATTTCGTGATCGTCGACTTCGATCAGTTGCGGCGAGGCGAGGTAAGCAAGCAGAAGAACGGAAGCAAGAATGAGCGACGCGGTTTGTTGCTCAAAGTAAAGCATCGCGGTCAGCAAGGTAAAAGCGAGGCCGGTAACGAGAATGATTTCACGGCTGCGGCGCGCCATCTTAAAAACAAGAGTCTCGGCTGTAATCATAGTCTCCTCTGAAGCGTTGCGAGGGTTAAATAAAACGGTGGTCAAACAGCGGTGATAGGAAATGTAGCGCGACGCATGTTTGAAGATCGCCGCGAAGTGATAAGAGAATTTATGCCTTCGGCGTTTCAATCGCAACCGATCCGTGCTGCCTTTTTTCGCCGCCGTGATCCAACGCAATGGGGCGCAATGGAACGCAACGGGCGCAATCCATTTTGCAACATCCTCTGATGCCGCAGCCCGCCGACATTTGCGTATCTTTGCCGCTCAAAATTTAACTGATACTATGAAAACTCAACCGCCAAAGATATTCGTCGATACGCTCGGCTGCTCGAAAAATCTCGTCGACTCCGAAGTCTTCATCGCCCAAGCCAAGGCCAATGAATTTATCATCACCGAAAATTTAAAGCACGCCGATATTCTCGTCGTCAATACCTGCGGATTTATTGAGGACGCGAAGCAAGAATCAATCAACCATATTTTGCACGGCGTCGAATTGAAAGAGAAAGGCAAACTCAAAAAGGTAATCGTAACCGGTTGCCTCTCCGAACGCTACCGCAGCGACTTGGAAAAAGAAATTCCCGACGTCGACCGCTACTTCGGCACGAACGAACTTGCAGCGATGCTCTCGGAACTCGGCGGTTCGTTCAAACATGATCTCATCGGCGAACGCGCGGTCTCGACGCCCGCGCACTATGCCTATCTAAAAATCTCCGAAGGCTGCGATAACCCTTGCTCGTTCTGCGCGATACCGCTCATGCGCGGCGGACATAAAACAAAACCCATCGAAGAAGTTTTGATCGAGGCAAACTTACTCCGTCAAAAAGGTGTGAAGGAACTGATCCTCATCGCGCAAGACCTCACTTACTACGGCCTTGATGTGTATGGCGAACGCAAACTCGCCGAACTTTTGATGCGCCTTTCCGACGTCGGTTTCGAATGGATTCGGTTACTCTATGCGTATCCGGCCAAGTTCCCGACGGAAATTTTGAAAGTGATGCGCGAGCGCGAAAACATCTGCAAGTATCTCGATATGCCCGTGCAACACATTAGCGACGAGGTTTTAAAATCGATGCGCCGCGGCATCTCCAAACGCCGCACGCTTGAACTCATCGACACGATCCGCAACGAAGTTCCCGGCATCCGTTTGCGCACGACGCTCATTCTCGGATACCCGAACGAGACTGAAAAAGAATTTGAGGAAGTGCTGGAGTTCGTCGGGCAAACCAAGTTCGACCGGCTCGGCTGCTTTGCCTATTCGCACGAAGAGCAAACGACCGCCTTTGATTTGGCCGACACCGTGCCGCCGAAAGAAAAACAGCGGCGCGTGCAACAGGTGATGGCGTTGCAGGAAAAAATTTCGCAAGAGAAAAATCACAAACGCATCGGTGAAACATTCAATGTGCTCATCGACCGTATCGAGACCGGCACCGCGTTCGGACGCACCGAATTCGACGCACCGGAAGTCGACAACGAAGTTATCATCACCGGCGCAGCCAAAGGCTTCGACGTCAAATCGCTGAAAGCCGGAAACTTCTATCCCGCAAAAATCACCGATGCCGAAGCCTTCGACCTATTCGGTGAAATTCAAATTCCCCTTGCTCCTCCTTTAATGAAGGGGGTTGGGGGGATTCCCAATGCAATGGCGCTTTAATGCTTGGAACGATACATTTGTCTTTGTTATTCTCACCTAACAAAAGTTAGGTAGATGATTATGAAGACCCAAAGCAACGCCGTCAAGAAAACCTCAAAGCCGCTTTCGCTTGCCCCGCGCGAGCGCGTGCTTGAAGTGGCCGAAAACCTGTTCAGCCAGCACGGATACGCCGCCATCAAAATGCGCGACATCGCGGACGCTTTGGGTGTGCGTCAAGCATCGCTTTATTATCACGCGCCCGAAGGCAAAGCCCAGCTTTTTTTCGAAGCGACGAAACAAAGTTTGCTGCGCCACAAATCGGGATTGGAGCAAACGATTGCCGCCGCTGAACCGGATGTGCACGCCCAACTTCTCGCCGCCGCCCGCTGGTCGCTCTCGCAACCGCAAGTGGACTTCAACCGCTTGATGGGCACGGATACGGATTCACTTTCCAAATCGCAAGTGCGCGAACTTGGCGAGATGATGGAAGCGGCTCTTTTCCGTCCCATCGAAAAAATTTTCACGGGCGCCCGAAAACGCGGCGAAATCAAAATAAAAAATTCCGAAACGATGGCCGGAACATTTTTGACTGTACTCCAAGCCGTGCACCATTCTCACCGTTACACCCAAGTGCCGAAAGACGTCATCGCCGCTGAAATCATCGGGATGCTGCTGAACGGTTTGTACCCGCGTTGATTTTGCCCGGGTATACAAGTCCCGATAGGCCCCGATGGGCAAGTGTAAATAAAGTCATCACTGAAAAATAGAGATCATGCGAGCGGAAAAGCAGAAAGAAAAATTCACAACAACAATGCGGGTATTGCTCGTCCTCGCTGCCGTTATTTTCGGCGCGGGCTTTGCCTACTTCTTCAACGG
This sequence comes from Chlorobiales bacterium, assembly GCA_014380515.1. Taxonomy (GTDB): domain Bacteria; phylum Bacteroidota; class Chlorobiia; order Chlorobiales; family JACMJS01; genus JACMJS01. The sequence goes on along the minus strand of JACMJS010000322.1, from coordinate 2,417 downwards.
AGGTCAAATGACGAATGCCGTTTCAACTTCGGGCGGACAAGCCACGGAAACGATGCTCATCGATTTCACTCGCACTCAAGACAGCGTGCGGTGGCAATCCATCGACGACGGCGTGATGGGCGGCGTCTCAAAAAGCACGCTCGTTCAGAGCGACAGCTCAGCGGCCTTCGCCGGCACGGTGTCGCTTGCTAACAACGGCGGTTTCGCTTCCGTGCTGTTCGGTGCGGGCAACTATATGCTCGGTGCGGATTCAGGAGTGATCGTTCGCGTTCGGGGCGACGGCAAACGCTACGCCTTTCGCATCGTTACACCCATGTTGCTCGGTGATGCGCACTATGCGTACTTCGGTACGGTGAAAGGAACTTGGCAGGAAATCCGTTTGCCGTTCGATGATTTTGTGCCGAAGCGATACGGCTTTACGCTCCCGAAAATGCTCTCGATGAACCGCGACAAAATTCAAGCATTCGGTATGATCATCGAAGAAAAACAAGCCGGAACATTTCGCCTCGACATCGCGTGGGTAAAGGCTTACCGGTGAAAGCCTCTCAACAAGATTAGAGCGATAAACCCCGCCGCCCGCATTTCGAAACCCATTACATCCCGCTGACTACAACCGCCCGCCCCGTTCGTGCAAGAGCGGCGGGCTTTGTAATTTCAAAATGAAATGATTTAATTCTCCCGCAAGATGAACATGACAACACGCGATAAATGATTGCAAAATTAACGGCGCGCCTGATCTCGTTGTTGAAATTCTTTCACCTTCAACCGGTTACTACGACCTCACGCACAAGAAACGGATTTATGAACGCTTCGGGGTACGCGAGTATTGGATTCTTGACCCAACCGAAAAGACGGTTGAAGTTTTCTCGCACGATGGCAGCGGGTTTGTCCTCGCCGCGCAAGTGCAACAAACGGGGCGGGCGGCCTCCCGGTTGTTCCCCGGACTTAGTGTGAGTGTCGAAAATTTATTTTGATGATGTGAATGCAAGCGACGAAAAAAGCAAACCTTATTTTTTTAACAGGATTTTCCACCGCGGGCAAATCGACAATCGGGCCGATTCTGGCCAACGCGCTCGGCTTCGAATTTTTGGACGTCGACAAGGAAGTCATCGACATTGAAAAAAAATCCGTCAATGATATTTTCGCGGAGAAAGGCGAAGCGTATTTCAGAACCATCGAGCATGAAGTGATTAGAAAAGCCTCGGAGCGCGAGAATGTGATTGTTGCGCTGGGCGGCGGATCGCTGGAGCACGATCAGAGTTTCGAAGTGATCAAGCAGACGGGCACGCTGATTTATTTGAAGTCGGAACTGGAAACCCTCACGCGGCGGCTCTCCGCCAAAGACGACCGTCCGATGTTGAAAAATGAATCGGGCGAGAAAATTTCCGCCGAAGAAGTTGCGCTGCGCGTCGGCCAACTGATGGCCACGCGCGAAGCCCGCTACCTTTCGCACGCGCTCATTTCGGTTTATACCGACAAGACGCCGATTGGAAAAACTGTCGAATCGCTCGTCCGCCAAATCGAAAAACACTTGAAAGACCTTAGCACCTCCTCAACCGCATCACCCGCCGCCGGTGATTCAGAGCCTGCTTCATCCACTCCGTCAACCGGTGCCGCCGCGCCCGCCCAAGCCTCTTGAGCCGCATCACGATTGAACCCGCCGCCCTAAGGCATCTCGGCTCGCAGTTCGAGAACGCGCATCTTGACAAACGCACCGTACTTTTTTTCGACCACAACACCGAACGGTTGTTTGCCGAAACAATTGAATCGCAGTTGCACGAACAGGGATTTGAATTGCGTAAAATCGTTGTGCCCGCAAGCGAGAGAGCGAAAAGTTTGCGCGTGGCGGAAAAAGTTTACGGCGAACTGATTGCGGCAAAAGTCAACCGGTCGTGGAGCATTGTCGCGGTTGGCGGCGGCGTGGTGGGCGACCTTGCGGGATTCGTTGCTGCAAGTTTCATGCGCGGCCTGCCCTTGGTGAATGTGCCGACGACGTTGCTTGCGATGGCCGATAGCGCCATCGGCGGGAAAGTCGCCGTCAATCATCCGCGCGGAAAAAATCTGATTGGGTTTTTTTATGAACCGGTGATCGTAGCGATTGATCCGAATTTTTTAAACACCTTGCCGCCGCGCGATGTGCGTTCAGGACTTGCGGAAATCTTGAAGTACGCCTTCATCGGCAATGAAAACTTTCTCGGCTACTTTGAAACGCATCTCGAAAAAATGCTTGCGTTGCAATCACCGTTTATCGATCAGGCGATTCGAACGAGCGTGAAGGCGAAAATAAACATTGTGAAGCGCGACCCGCACGAAACGAAAGGCTTGCGTGCGCTCTTGAACTTCGGGCATACGTTCGGACACGCGATTGAATCGGCGGCGGGCTACGGCAAGTTGCGGCACGGGGAAGCGGTGCTGAT
>JACMJS010000046.1 GCA_014380515.1 Chlorobiales bacterium | reverse complement strand
GAGATACAGACGGAGACTGCTTCGCTGCAACTCAAATTAAAAAATTTGCCGACCTCGCCCGGCGTTTATCAATACAAAGACCGCGAGGGTAAAGTGATTTACGTCGGCAAGGCGAAGAACCTTCGTTCGCGCGTGCAATCCTACTTCCGCGAACTTTCCGATCATAGCCACAAAACCCGGTTGCTCGTCAGCAAGATCGCCGACTTGGAACTCATCCTCACCGGCAGCGAAGTCGAAGCCCTGATCTTGGAAAATAATCTCATTAAACAATTGAAGCCGCGCTACAACATCAACCTGCGCGACGATAAGACGTATCCTTACATCGTCATCACCAACGAACGCTTCCCGCGCATCTTCCCGACGCGCACCGTCCGGCGCGACGGTTCGAAATACTTCGGGCCGTACACCGAATCGCGGCAGATGCGGTTTCTGCTCGATGCCATCAGCGAAATTTTTCAGGTGCGCAGTTGCGATTTGAAACTGAGCAAAGAAAACGTCGAGGCGAAAAAATTCAAGGTCTGCTTGGACTACCACATCAAAAAATGTATGGGTCCCTGCGAAGGCTTGCAGGCAGAAGAAGATTACAACCTGATGGTGGCCGAAATCAGAAAACTTTTGGGCGGCAAAACGAAAGACGTGCTCCGGTCGATTGAAGTGCGCATGAAAAATTATGCGAAGGATTTAAAGTTCGAGCAAGCGGCGTTGCTCCGCCGCCAATACGAAGCGATGGAACGCTACTCGTCGAAACAAAAGGTGCTCTCGACCGACGACATCGACCGCGACATTTTCTCCATCGCCCGCGACGCCGATGATGCGTGCGGCGTTGCGTTCAAAGTGCGCGGTGGCAAACTGCTCGGCTCACAACACTACTATTTTTCCAATACCCTCGAAGTTTCCGGCGGCGAAATGCTGTCGAAGTTTTTGGAAAAGTTTTATCTCGAAACCGATTTCATTCCCGATGAAATTTTCGTCGGTGAAACGCCGAGCGAACACGAAGCCATCGAAGCACTGATTCAAAAAAGATCGATGGAGTTTAACGAACCGAAGCGAACGGAAATCATCGTGCCGCAGATCGGCGATAAAGCCAAGTTGCTCAAGATGTGCGGCGACAACGCACAGCATTTGCTCAGCGAATACCTGATCCAAAAAGAGAAGCGCGGCGAAGCCTTGGCGATCCCGCAAAGCGTACGGTCGCTGGAGCGCGACTTGCGGTTGCCCAAAATGCCGCGGCGCATTGAGTGCTTCGACAACTCGAACTTTCAAGGCACCGATCCCGTCGCTTCGATGGTGTGTTTCACCGATGGCAAGCCACGCAAGTCCGATTACCGCAAGTTCAAAATTAAAACCGTCGTCGGTTCGGATGACTTTGCATCGATGGCGGAAGTGATCGAGCGCCGCTACGCCGGTTCGCTTTCGAGCGAACTGCCGATGCCTGATTTGATTGTGGTCGACGGCGGCAAAGGCCAACTTTCCAGCGCGCACGACGTGTTGCAACGGCTCGGCATCACCACGCCCGTCATCGGCCTTGCGAAAAAGTTGGAAGAGGTTTTTTTTCCGATGGAGCAGTTCGCGCACAATCTGCCGAAGACGTCTTCTTCACTGAAACTGTTGCAACAAGTCCGCGACGAAGCGCACCGCTTCGCCATCACGTTTCACCGCGAAGTGCGGTCGAAGCGCACCTTGCAAACGGAACTGACGCAAATCGACGGCGTCGGGAAGGGCAAGGCGGAAAAGTTGCTTAAGACTTTCGGATCGGTTGCGCAGGTTGAAGCGGCGTCGCTGGCGGCCTTGACGGAAGCCGTCGGCGCGAAAACGGCGGCGGTCGTGCGGCGGTACTTTGATCAATCGCGCAACGAAGTCGCTCAGGATGGCGAGGCCATGCGCGAGCTGCATATCAATGAAGAAAGCAAACCCGAATCGGGCGAAGAGCATCAGCCGGAAGCGAATTCAAGCGAAGCGAATACCGACGAATGAAAAAAATATTTACTCGTGCCGGTATTGCCATAGTGATTACGGTTGCGGTTTTGTACACCGGCGCACTTGTTTTGCTGAAGTCCAATGAAACGGCATTCATTTATTTTCCGACGAAGGCAACGCTGGCCGCGCCGCCGGATAGTTTGCGTCTCGGTTATACACGCGTTGCCTTGACAACGCCGGATCAGACGAAACTTGTAGCATGGCGGATTCCCGCGTCGGCAACGGATTCTACAGGCGTTCAAAGCATTTGGGTTTTATACTTTCATGGCAACGGCTTGAATGTTTCGGGAGCGGGATATGTGCGGCATTATGCGAACCTGCACCGGCTGGGCGTGAATGTTTTTGCGGCGGAGTATCGCGGCTACGGCGAGAGCGGGGGCGAGCCGAACGAAAGCGGTTTGAATGAAGACGCCCTCACGAGTTACCGCTACCTCACGGGCACATTGCACATCGATCCGAAACGAATTTTCATTTACGGCTACTCGCTTGGTTCCGGCGTGGCGATTGAACTGGCATCGAAAGTTCAAGCGGCGGGATTGATTGTTGAAGGCGCGTACCTCTCTATCGGCGAACGCGGTCAGGCCGCGTTTCCATACTTTCCCGTCAAGTTGATTCTCTCCAACAAGTTCGCCTCGATTGATAAAATCGGTTCGATTACCGCGCCGAAACTCTTTATTCACGCGGTCAGCGATCAAGTGATTCCCATCTCTGATGGCCGCACGCTTTTCGCAGCGGCTTCTGCACCGAAAACTTTTTTGGAAGTAAACGGCGGCCACGCGACGGCGTACATCGAAGACGAAGCCAAGTTTTACCGCGCGATTGAAACATTCATCTCGGAAAATTCACCCTGATTTTTCCTCAGCATCGCGTAGAAAGTCGGGGCAACGATATGGTTTGAAAGTGCGGCAAGGTTATCGGTGGTGAGACCGACCAAAACATTTTTCATTCGCCACCGCCGCATCATTTCCACACATTTCTGTTGCCACGCCGCCCACACGAGCGAATCGGGAAATTCAAAAAGTTCGAGCATCACTTTTCTGTGAACCAACTTCACTTCAAATCCCGCCGCTTCCGCCAGCCGTTTCAACTCTCGCAGCGAAACAAGTTCAGCCGCATCGCTGCGATAGGCTTTTTCGCGGCGGAAAATTTTCGTGATCAAAAAATTGACCTTGCCGCGCGACATCACGCTCACGAACGGCACGCCCCAATGCGGATCGGAAAGAAAGTTCAGGATTGAAAACCGGTTCGGCGTCGAGAGATACAGCACGCCGCGTGGTTTTAAGACGCGCGCGATTTCCTTCAGCACGGCTTCCTTATCCGCACAGTGCTCCAGCACGTCTTGCAGCACCGCCGCATCGATGCTTTCATCCGCAACCGGAATCGCTTCACCTGCTGCGGCAACGAGACACACGCCCGCGGCTTCGGCCTCGCCCAGAAAATTTGTAATGCGCTTGATCGATGGCTCGAGGGCAATCACCCTTGCGCCCGCCGCGGCCAGCGCGAGCGACGCCCCGCCTTCGCCCGCACCGATGTCGAGCACGATTTTATCTTTGACGTTTTTCAGTTCCGACGCGAGCAGCCTTACGGCAAGTTCGCCGCGCTGCACTTTGGATTTCGTCGCCTGTTGCCACTGCGCGGCGCGCGGGTGCGATGGTGCAACCTCGTACGCTTCACGAAAGTACATTGCCGGTTCGTTCGCCCTTTTGCCGGAGGGATTGTCTGGAGCGGGCATCACGGCTTCCAACTAAATTTTCTGAGGGCGAGAAGCGGCACAAGCATCGCGTAAAGCGTGTAGAGCGGTTCGAGATAAAAAACTTTTCGCTCGAACTCCTGAGCGTGAAACGTTTGGAAGCCGTGCCGCAAAAGCAGATAGGATAAGAACGGATAGACCGGCAGCAGCAGCAGCATCGCAGCGAAGTTGGATATGTGATACAAAAATAAAAAGAGCAACACCGGCCACCGGTAATTGATCGCCGCCGAAGTATGACGCGACTTCTGATTGAAGAGTGCCGTCCATGTCGGCTGCGCGTCGGTCTCGACGAAAGTTTTAGATGCGACGAAATACTTCACCCGCCATTTCGTTCGCTTTACGAGTTGCTGCAAGAGCAAATCATCATCGCCGCTCGCAAGGTGTTTGATCCGGTCGAATCCCTGAACTGCTTCGAAGGCTGAACGGCGGTAGGCGAAGTTACGCCCCGTCGCCATGTAGGGTGCGCCGCGTCCGGCAGCACCGGCGGCAAGCATCGCCGTCCGCAAACATTCGTAGCGTTGGAACAACGATAAAAGCGGTTCGCGCCGCAGTTGAAGCGCGCCGCGATACGGCGAATACCCGATGACCGCGCCCGTTTGTTCATCGAAGCATTTCAGCGTTTCGGAAATCCATTCGGGCGGCGGCGTACAATCGGCATCGGTCAGGAAGATGATTTCGCCTTGCGACGCACGGATGCCGCGTCCGAGTGCATATTTTTTCGGCGCGAGACCTTCGGGTAATTGATCGATTCGAATCAGACGCACGCGCGGATCGTGAACGGAACTCACGAGGCTATCCGTGGCGTCGGTCGAGCGGTCGGAGACGATGATGATTTCAAGTGCGGTGTGCCGCTGTCCCAACAGCGCGGTGAGGAGCGACGGAAGATGACCGGCTTCGTTGCGCGCGGCAACGACGACCGAAACCGACTTCTGCTCGTGGCCTTTCGCCGGAAAGTAGGCTTCGGTGCTTGATTCAAAGGCAATCTTCACCAATCCTGCGAGCGCGACGACGTTCATGCAGATGTAGAGCGTCGTTGCAACGATGTAGATATTTTCCACAGCACACCTTAGGCTTGACCTGTCGCTTGGGAGGTCGTCAGGGAAATAACAACAATTGAATATCAGGATTCTTTTGCGGAGGCAACCCTTTTTTTTATCTTTGCCCGCTTGGCCGTCCGCGAGCGATTCTGATCTCGCTACAAACCATCTTCATTTGGCATCTTCATCTATCATCTTCATCTGGCCTTCGCATATTCCTTCATGCGGCCTTCACCCGCGATTTAACCAACGGCATGAAACATACTCCATTTTATCAGATACACAAGAGCGCGGGCGCGAAGCTCATTGACTTCGGCGGCTTTGAGATGCCGGTGCAATATGAAGGCATCATTGCGGAACATAAAGCCGTCCGCAACAGCGTCGGCGTTTTCGATGTCTCCCATATGGGTGAGATCGAAGTGAAAGGCACGAACGCCTTAGCCTTTCTGCAGCGCATCACGACGAACGACGTTTCAAAGTTGGCACAGGGTCAAGCGCAATACACCGCGATGTTGTATCAAAATCAGAAAGACATTATGGATGGCGGCGTCGTCGATGACCTCATCGTCTATAAAATTGCGGACGACGATTATTTTCTCATCGTCAATGCCAGCAACAAAGACAAAGACTTCGCGTGGATGCAGCGCAACCAGATTTTCAACCTCACGCTCACCGACCGCTCCGACGATCTTTCGCTCCTCGCCGTGCAAGGCCCGAACGCCGAACGTACGCTGCAAAAAATAACCGACGTGGATTTATCGAAAATCGAATACTATCACTTCACCCGCGGCGTGCTTGCCGGAGTGGAGATGATGATCTCGCGCACGGGCTACACAGGAGAGCCGGGCTTTGAGATTTGTTTCGAGAACGGGCACGCCGAAAAAGTATGGAACGCCCTCTTTGAATCGGGGAAAGAATTTGACATCAAGCCCATCGGCCTCGGCGCCCGCGACACCCTTCGCACTGAAATGGGTTACTCACTCTACGGCCACGAAATCGACGAGACGACGAATCCGGTCGAGGCGGGACTTGGTTGGATTACGAAGTTGGATAAAGGCGCGTTCAACGGCAAAGAGGCGTGCGAAAAAGTCAAAGCCAATCCCGCACGAAAACTTGTCGGCTTCGTCTTGAAAAATAAATCCATCGCGCGTCAAGGCTTCGAAATGATGGATGAAGCGGGCAACAAAATTGGCGTCGTCTGTAGCGGCACGATGTCGCCCAGCTTGGAGAAGCCCATCGGCACAGGCTACGTCCTGTTGCCGTTTGCGAAAGCCGGTTCAAAAGTTTTCATCAACATTCGTGGCAAGGCGGAAGAAGCCGAAGTCGTCAAAACACCCTTTCTTAAAAAATCTTAACCCAACCGGCGTAGAGCGATTGAGAAAAAATCAGGCCTAGACCGTTCGCTCGCGCATAACCTTTTTTGGACATGAAGATCGAAGTATTTCTGACGCCCTCGGAAATTGAGGAGCACCATCTTAAAGAAAAAACCGCCGTCGTCATTGACGTCCTGCGGGCGAGCACGAGCATTATCACCGCCCTGCAAAACGGCGCGAAGGAAGTTATTCCGGTTGATGAGGTCGAGAGCGCGCTGAAAATTTCATCCAGCCTTTTCGCGGGGCAAGCGATGCTCTGCGGCGAGCGCGGCGGAAAAATCATCGAGGGCTTTGATCTGGGCAATTCGCCGGAGACTTACACGCCCGAAATTGTGCAAGGCAAATCGCTGGTCTTCTGCACCACGAACGGCTCGAAGGCTTTGGTGAAAGCCCGGCACGCACGGGCACTCGTTGTCGCGGCGTTCGCCAATATTTCCGTCGTGAAAGAATTTCTGTTGCGGCCTGAAAACAGCGAGCATAATTTGGTGATCATCTGCGCGGGGCGCGAATCGCATTTCTCGCTTGAAGACGCGCTCTGCGCCGGTCTCCTCATCGACCGGCTGCTCACCGATAAGAAAGCCAAAGTCTCGATTCAACTTTCCGATACCGCGCTCGCCGTCCGCGTGCTCTATGAAAAATTTCGCGGCAACGAGACCGCGACGCTCGTCGAAAGCGAACACGGAAAGTATCTGGCCAGCATCGGCTTTGCAAAAGACGTGGTAACTTGCGCGAAGATCGATGTGTCGCAAGCCTTGCCGATTTTCGAAGACAGCGTCATTCACCTCCACAAAGTCGAGACGCGAAAGTTTAAGCGCGTCGACTGAAATCACTGACGCATCAAGCCTGATGCGCAAGAATAAATTTGCGAATATCTTTTCCGTCATTCCCGCCGTGCGGCTCTGAGTCCCGCAATGCAGGATCGGGAATCCATCTTGGTTCAAATAAAGAAGGATTCCGATTTGAGTGTAACGAAACCGGGTTTCGTAAGCCGGAATGACGGATGTAAGAAGGTCATTCTTCATTACTTTGACGACGATGGAGTACGAGAACTACGATATGCCAACCTCTTCCAAACCCGCCGCGGCCACCAAGGACACGGCTTCTAAGGCTGCCGACCGACCAGCCGCTCAAAAAGTCCCCGATAAAAATTCCGACAAAAAAAAGTCTGCAAAAAAATCGGCGGCGGCTTCGTTCTCGAAGGCGGTCGCTAAGCGGCGTGAAGAAATCATCGGTGTGATGATCGTTGTGCTTTCAACCCTGCTGCTCATTGCGATTTTCGCCTACGCCCGTGAAGACGACGCAACGATTGAAAACATTTCACCCCTGCGCATCTTCTCCGAAGAAGCCGCGCTCGCCGCCGCCGAACTCAAAAATCCGTTGGGACTTTTAGGCGCGATGTTGTCCGGCTTTTTGATGACGCGAATTCTCGGCTATCCGACCGCGCTCATCATTATTGCTGCAGGCGTATGGGGATGGAACTTGTTTCGCCGCCGCGGGCAGGAAGGCTTTGAACGCGCGTCGTATTTCACCGTCTATGCCGTGCTCTTTGCGGTACTCGTCGCCTCGATGTTCGGCCTGACAAGTTTCGGTATCAGCGAAGCCATGTCGGGCGCCTGTGGCCGGTTGATTGCGGACGTGCTACGCACCGCTATCGGCCTCTTCGGCGCGTGGAGCGCGCTCGCGGTGCTGATGGGCATCACGATTATTTTGCTCATCGATCTCGATGTTCAAAAAACCATCGACCGCATCAAGTTCCTTTCGCGCGGGCACGCTACCGAAGCCAAAGTCAGGTTCGGTGAATGGTACGCCGCTCGAAAAGCCCGACGCGCCCTGCGAGACGCCGAACTGGAAGCCGAGCACGCCGAGCAAGAAAATGAAGATGTGGAAATTGAAACCGCCGTGGAGATCGCCTCCGGCGCCGCGACGGACAAGGCTGCACAGCCCGTTAATGAAAATGTGGCGCAGATCGAAGAAGCCGAGCGCATCGCCGCGGAGAAACGCAGCGCGGAAAAAATAGCAGTCGAGAAAGCCAGCGCGGAAAAACTCGAAGCCGGACG
>JACMJS010000321.1 GCA_014380515.1 Chlorobiales bacterium | reverse complement strand
GGACACAGAATCGCTTGCCCCGTCCAATTGACGACCTCGGCGTGCTTGATGCCCGTCGCATCGTTGCTCTCCAAAAAGATTTTGATCGTTTTGCCGTGAGCCATAGCGCGGAGAAGTTCGGGTTAAAAAGAAAAGGCGTCCGAAGTTCGAACGCCTTGTGTAGATCAAGCAGCAATGATTTACGCCTCGACTTCTTCCGGCTTCGGCGTGTATTTCACATTGATGTTGCGGGCGGCGTAGGCATCGTCCAACCGCTTCATCGGCGTCGTGTAAGGTGCGCCGAGCACTAGTTCGGGATTCGTCTCGACTTCGTTGGCAATTTGCAGCATCACATCGATAAATAAATCGAGCGTTTCCTTCGATTCCGTTTCCGTCGGCTCGATCATAATCGCTTCGTGGACGATCATCGGGAAATAGACCGTCGGCGCGTGGAAACCGAAATCCAAAATGCGCTTGGCAATGTCCATCGTCTTGACGCCCTTCGCTTTCTGCCGGTCGCCGGAAAGACAAAACTCGTGCATCACCGGTTCGTCGAACGGCAAATCATATGCGCCGCGCAATTGGCTGAGCAAATAGTTCGCGTTGATAATTGCGTTCTCGCCGATGCGCCGCAGCCCTTTCGCACCGTGCATTCTTAGATAAGTATAGGCGCGAACCATGATGCCGAAGTTGCCGAAGAAGCCCATCATCCTGCCGATGCTGTCCGGCTTATCATAATTGAAAAAGTAAACTTCCTTGCCCGCTTCGGTTTTCTTTTCGATGCGCGGCACGGGCAGAAACTCTACCAAGCGTTCGCTCACGCCAATCGGGCCGCAGCCGGGGCCGCCGCCGCCGTGCGGTGTCGAGAAAGATTTGTGCAAGTTGTAATGCACCACATCAAAACCCATATCGCCCGGACGCGCGACACCGAGCAAGGCGTTCATATTCGCGCCGTCCATGTAGAGCAGCGAATCGTTGTCGTGCAACAGTTTTTCGATTTCTAAAATCTGCGATTCGAAGACGCCAATCGTGTTCGGGTTCGTGATCATCATGCCCGCGACATCAGCGTTCAACTTCGCTTTGAGGTCGGCCATGTCGGTGAGGCCGTGCTCGTTCGATTTCACCGTGATGACGTCGTAGCCCGCGATGGCGGCGGAGGCGGGGTTCGTGCCGTGCGCGGAATCAGGCACAAGAATCGTTTTGCGCGGGTTGCCTTTCTTTTCATGATACTTGCGAATGAGAAATAGGCCGGTCAATTCACCGTGCGATCCGGCGGCGGGTTGCAGTGAGACAGCCTTCATGCCGCAGACTTCACGCAGCCCTTCGGTCAGTTCGTACATCAGCTTCAATGCGCCTTGCGCCGTCTCCGGCCTTTGGTGCGGATGAAGATTTGCAAAGCCCGAAAGAGCGGCGGTCTTCTCGTTGATCTTCGGATTGTATTTCATCGTGCATGAACCGAGCGGATACATCTGCTTATCGACGTGATGATTGAGCGTCGACAGTTTGATGAAGTGCCGTACGACTTCATTCTCCGAGACCTCAGGCAATTCGGCTTTATCGCCGCGCAGTAAATTCTTGGGAATCAAATCGGAGGCGTTGGCAACGGGGACATCGGCATCGGGAAGCGTGTAGCCTTTACGGCCTGTGCGGGATTTTTCGAAGATCAATTGTTCTTTCATCAGTGAATCGTTCGTGGTTGGTTGTGGAAATGCGGCGTAGAATTTTGTGCGGCAAATATACTCGTGCCCTGCCGAAAGAGCAATTCCGTAAAGAGCAAAGCAACGCGCCCGTCAAAACGTTTGTGCATGATTCGCCCGTCTTTCAATACATGGCCAATCGTGCGTCGCCCCTACAATCACGCCTACGGCGGTTCGGCGGCGGGCGTTTCGTCCGGCTTGGCAACGGCGGCGGTGCCGTCCGGCTTCGGTTGCTCCATTGCGGCAAGAGCGGCCAACTCATCATTGGATTTCAACTTCAACATCGCTTCCTGCGCGGCGAGTTGCTCGGCGTCTTTTTTATTTTTGCCCGTGCCTTGTCCGATGATCACATCTTGCCCAAGTTTGACGGCAATGGTAAAGGTTTTTTTGTGCGATGGGCCTTCCTCAGCAACCACGCTGTAGGTTGGGATCGGCAAGCGGCGAGCTTGGGCGTATTCGAGCAGGAGGCTTTTATAATTTTCATCCGTGAGCAGCAGCGCGGGGAAATCCGTTTTCGAAAGAATTTTTTCTTCCAGAAACCGTTTGGCGTTGGCGTAGTCGCTATCTAAATACACCGCGCCGATAAAGGCTTCCATCGCATCGGCGAGTGCGGTTTCGCTTTGACGCACACCGATGGCGTTGGCCGATTCGCTGACGATCAGAATATCGCCGAGCCGGATTTGCTTGGCATACATCGCCAGCGTTTTCCAATTGACGATTTGCGAACGGAGTTTGGTGAGTTTGCCCTCGTCGAGATGCGAAAAGTTTTTGTAGAGATATTCCGCCACGATGAGATCAAGCACGGCATCGCCCAAGAACTCAAGTCGCTCGTTGGAGACGAACGTTTTTTTGTCGGAGAAATCGGCGGCGGAGCGATGTGTGAGCGCGGTGTCGAAGAACGAGACGTTTTTGACGGGATAGCCGGTCAGTTCAATCAAGCTGCGTTTGAAGGGCGTGCTGGCATCTTCAACCGCGGCGGCTGCCGCATCGCTGGCGGCGCGCGGGGCGGATGGCAGCAGGCGATTAAAAAACTTCGAGAGTTTTACGAGCAAGGCGTTGATGATTTGCATGTTGTTTTCCCCTGTCCCAATCATCCCCGGCGCGGCGATAAACGCTTTGCACGCCGTGCGGGGTGTCTCTTGCCCTAAGATAAAAGCCTTGCTGCCGCTTCGCCAAACCGCCGTGCGGCTAAATCCGCTTAAAGATCGCCGTCGCATTATGTCCGCCGAAGCCGAAGCCGTTGTTGAGCACGTAATTGATCTCGCGCTGCTGCGGCACGTTCGGCGTAACATTCACATCAACCGCCGGATCAAGATTTTTGATGTTGATCGTCGGCGGGACGGTTTGATGCTGAAGGGCCATGATGCACGCCACGGATTCGACCACGCCTGCTGCGCCGAGCAAATGGCCGGTCATCGATTTCGTCGAGCTGATGTTGAGCTTGTAAGTGTGTTCCCCAAAAACTTTTTTGATCGCTTGCAATTCCGCAATATCACCGAGCGAGGTCGATGTGCCGTGCGTATTGATGTAGTCGATCTGTTCCGCTTCAATACCTGCATCGCGCAAGGCCGCATTGATGACGCGCACCACGCCGTCGCCTTCGGGATGCGGCGCTGTGATATGATACGCATCGCCCGACATTCCCACGCCCAAAAGTTCGGCATAGATTTTCGCGCCGCGTTTCTCGGCGGATTCGAAGGTCTCAAGCACCAACGCGCCCGCGCCTTCACCCATCACGAAGCCGTCGCGGTCGATGTCGTAGGGACGCGAGGCCGTCGCCGGATCATCGTTGCGTAGCGACATGGCTTTCGAAGCGTTGAAGCCCGCGATGCCCATCGGGGTGATCGAAGCTTCCGAGCCGCCGCACAGCATCAAATCGGCATAGCCCAATTGCAAAATCATATAAGCATCGATGATCGCGTTGAGCGAGGTCGCGCAGGCCGAAACGGTCGCGTAGTTCGGGCCTTTGAGTTTGTTGCGAATGGAAAGTTGTCCCGCCGCCATATCGGGAATGAGTTGCGGAATGAAGAAAGGCGACACGCGGTCGGGGCCACCGTTGATGTACGTTTTAAATTGATGGTCGTAGGAAATCATCCCGCCGATGCCCGAACCGAACACGACGCCGAAGCGGTCGAGATCGGTCTTGCTCAAATCGAGGCCGCTGTCTTTGAGGGCCATTTCGCCCGACGCCACACCGACTTGGCAATATCTATCCATCCGGTTGGCCGACTTGCGATCCATATAATCTTCGGCCTTGTAGCCTTTGAGTTCGCAGGCGAATTTCGTTTCGTGCGGTGCCGGATCAAAGGCGGTAATCGTGGCCGAGCCGCTTTGGCTGTGCATCATGCCGTCCCAAAAGGTGTGCGGGTTGAGGCCGATGGGTGTCAGTGTACCGATGCCGGTTACAGCAATGCGGCGTTTCATTTGTGTCATAGTTGGTAAATGCAAAGTTCTTCAAAGGCTCGCGGGGAAAGTCCCCGGATAAAAGGCGAAACCCAACTTCACTTCGCCATTAGCAACAAGTAAAATTGGGTTCGTTGAAAAAGCCACGCAAACCTTTAAGCGTTTTTCTTGGCAACGATGTAGTCGATGGCGTCCTTGATGGTGGCGATGCGTTCGGCATCTTCATCAGGAATCTGAATCTGAAACTTGTTTTCGAACTCCATGATCAGTTCGACGGTATCGAGCGAATCGGCACCGAGATCGTTGGTGAAACTCGCTTGGTCTGTGAGTTGCTCCGGGCTGACGCCCATTTTATCAATGATAATCCTGTGGACTTCCGGTCTCACTTCTGCTTCGGTTGTTGCCATTGTGCCTCCAAAAATTGGTTAGAAAATTTACGGTGATAAAGATTTTTTGTGCTGCTATAACCCCCCCCGAATGCCGCGCCATGCCGCATTGCGGCCATTGAACTACGGCCAGATGAGCGCATCTCAAACGGTTCTATGAAAAAAGCGTGCGAATATACGGACATTTTCGCGCCTCGCCCAACCGCCATTCTGTTTTACATCGCCATGCCACCATCGACGCGAATGGTTTCGCCGGTGATATACGCCGCCATCGGGCTGCACAGAAACAATACTGCGTTTGCAACATCTTCCGCACTGCCGACCTTACCGAGCGGAATTTCATTTTCGATCTGCGTCCGCTGCGCCTCCGAAAGAGCATCGGTCATTTCCGTACCGATGAAGCCGGGCGCGACCGCATTGACCAAAATGTTGCGCGACGCCAATTCCTTCGCAATGGATTTCGTGAAGCCGATCATACCCGCTTTCGAGGCCGCGTAGTTGGCTTGTCCTGCGTTACCCATGAGTCCGATGACGGAAGTAATGTTGATGATCCGCCCGTCCCGCTTGGACATCATAGGCTTGGCAACCGCCTTCGTGAAATTGAACACGCTTTTCAGATTGCCGTCTAAAACATCATCCCACATCTGTTCCGACATTCGAAGCAAGAGCGTATCTCGCGTGATGCCCGCATTGTTCACCAGAACGGACACCCCGCCGAAGGCCGCTACCGTTGCATCTACAGCCGTCTGTGCTTCCGAAAAACTCGCCGCATCGGATTTAATCGCCAGCGATTTTACCCCTAGCGTTTCCAATGCCGCCTTGAGGCTTTGAGCTTTTTCTTCGGAGGCTTTGTAGGTAAAGGCCACATCCGCACCGGCTTCCGCAAGTTTCAACGCAATCACCTTGCCGATACCGCGCGTGCCGCCTGTAACAAGTGCCGATTTTCCTTTGAGTGAAATTTCCATTCCGTTTTTTGTAAACCTCGAATAAAACGCCTCTTGTCTCTTCGAGACATCCCCTCATCCGAAACCTTCAGCCGGAGGCTGATGCGATCAGTTTCGGCAGGCTCAAATGAGGGGGCGAGGAGGTGTCTGCAATTAAATGTGCACGCTGCGAAGGGCTTCGGCGTCGGCGAAGGTATCGATGCCGGTTTGCTTTGTCGTGCCGTCGATGCGCTTGACCAAGCCTTGCAACACTTTCTGCGGTCCCGCTTCAATGAACTCGCGTACGCCGCTTTGAATCATTTGCCGCACCGATTGCTCCCACAGCACGGGGCTTGTCAGTTGCTTCACCAAGTTTTCCCGAATCTCATCTGCGTTTGTAACGAGCGTTGCCGAGACGTTCATACACACCGGTGTACGCGCGTCGTGAATCGTGATGCGATTAAGTTCGGCGGCAAGTTCAAGTTCGGCAGGCTTCATCAATGGCGAGTGAAATGCGCCGGAGACGGCAAGTTCTTTGGCGAGCCGTGCGCCGTGTGCCTTTGCAATCTCCAATGATTGATGCACCGCCGCGGTTGCACCGGAAATCACGACTTGGCCGGGCGAATTAAAGTTCGCCGCTTGAATCGTACCGAACGCACCGGCTTCTTTAAGCACGGCATCGATTTTCTCAGGCGTCAGACCGATGATCGCGGCCATCGAGCCGGAAAGTTTTTCACCCGCTTCTTGCATCAACAGGCCGCGCTTGGCGACGACGCGGAGCGCATCTTCAAAATCAATCGCTTGGGAAAAATGCAGGGCGGAGTATTCGCCAAGGCTGTGTCCGGCGGCGAGTGCCATGTCCTCGCGGTCGATAAACTGTGCGGCAACAGTGCTGTGCAGGAAAATGGCGAGCTGCGTGTAGCGGGTTTGCTTCAGGCGGGCGTCATCACCGGTGAACATAATGTCGGTGATGCTGAAACCGAGCAGACGGTCGGCGGCGTCGAGCAACTCGCGGCTCTCGCTGTGCTGCTCGTAAAAATCCTTAGCCATGCCGACGTATTGCGAGCCTTGGCCGGGAAACAAGAGTGCTTTCATCTTCATAATTTTAATTGTGCTTCAGCCGCGACGCAAGTGCCGTCGCCGCAGGGGTGGAATTAAAATTCATCGCTCAATCCAAAAACATCTTCATCAATCGTCTTCACCGGAACAGTTTCATTCCGTCATCATAGAAAGAACAGAAATCTCTTTGTGTCATTCTGAGCGTTAGCGAAGAATCTGCATTCACTCTTCGAACAATTCAAATGCAGATTCTTCATTCCGCTCTCGCTTCATTCAGAATGACACCGCGCAAAGATCAGTATTGCCACTTGACGAATGCGCTGCCCCACGTATAGCCTGCGCCGTAACTGGCAAGCACGAGATTTGAGCCGCGCGAAATTTTTTTCTCTTCTTCGAGTTCCGCAAGACACAGCGGAATCGTAGCCGCCGTCGTGTTGCCGTACTTATCAATATTGATGGCCACTTTATCCATGCTGATTTTCATCCGTTCCGCCGTCGCGGAAATAATGCGCAGGTTCGCCTGATGCGGGACGAGATAGGCCACGTCATCCGCCGATAGTTTATTCCGCGTCATCATTTCTTCCGCCGCATCCGCCATCCCGACGACCGCCGACTTAAACACCGCTTTGCCTTCCTGATAAATGTAGTGCATCCGTTTGTCGACCGTTTCGTGCGTCGCCGGATTCAAACTGCCACCGGCTTTCATGTTCAAATGATCTTTGCCGTTCGTGCCATCGCTGTAGAGTTTATGATCCAACACGCCATAGCCTTCTTCAGCCGGTTCGAGCAACACACCTGCCGCAGCGTCGCCGAAGAGAATGCAATTGTTGCGGTCGGTGTAATCGACGATGCCCGACATTTTATCGCCGCCGATGACCAATACTTTTTTATGCGATCCCGATTCGATGAACTTCGCCCCGACGACGAGCGCATACAAAAATCCCGAACACGCCGCGAGAATATCGAAGCCGTACGCATTCTTGGCCTTGATGATGTCTTGAACGAGGCACGCGGTGGCGGGAAAAAACATATCGGGAGAGATGGTGGCGATGATGATGAGTTC
>JACMJS010000320.1 GCA_014380515.1 Chlorobiales bacterium | reverse complement strand
GCGCAGAGGGGTTGGGGTTATTCGGAGGTGTGTTTGCGCTTGATGCCGAGTTTTTTCATGCGGGCTTCGAGCGTCGATGGTTTGATGCCGAGCAGTTCCGATGCTCCGCCCGTGCCGCGAATGCGTCCGTTGCTCTGGCGCAAGGCCATCAGGATGTGATCGCGCTCGCTTTCCTCAAGCGTTTTGATGGGTCGTGGAGACACCGCTGAACCCGCCGGTTGGCTGTCGGAACCGGTTTGACTGTTGGCGGTTGCGGGGCGTTGGATGTCCGTAGAGGACGGTGCATCTACAACGCCATCGGCGGGGGGCAGCGAAATGATACTGGAGATACTTTGCATCGCCTGAATCGACTGTTCGGCGGAGCGGTCGGAAACCGCGGCTTCAAAAGCGACGAGCGATTTGCCCAGTTCCAGCGCGTTGCCCGATGAGGTGATCAGCGACAGTTCAATGACATGCTCCATCTCGCGGACGTTGCCCGGCCAGTTGTAAGCCAGCATCTCTTTGGCGGCGGCGTCGGAGATCGGCACGACGGGTTTGCCGAGCCGCTTGGCGAGTTTCAGAACGAAGTGGCGGGCGAGCCGCAAAATATCCTCGCGCCGTTCCCGCAGCGGCGGCACGGTGATCGGGAATACATTGAGCCGGTAAAATAAATCGCTGCGGAATCTTTTTTCGGCAACTTCCTTTTCCAAGTCGCGGTTCGTCGCCGCGATGATCCGCACATCCACCGTAATCGTGGTCTTACCCCCGATGCGTTCGATTTCTTTTTCCTGTAACACGCGGAGCAACTTCGATTGCATCTCAAGCGGCAACTCGCCGATTTCATCCAAGAAAATCGTCCCTTTATGCGCCAGCTCGAACTTGCCGAGCCGCCGCTCGTGGGCTCCGGTGAAACTGCCCTTCTCATGCCCGAAGAGTTCCGACTCAACAAGGCTTGGCGGCAAGGCCGCGCAGTTGATTTTAATCAGCGGTTTATCTTTGCGCGGCGAAAGGTTGTGGATCGCCCGCGCGATGAGTTCCTTGCCCGTGCCCGTTTCGCCCTGAATGAGTACCGTCGAATCCATCGGCGCGACTTGACCGATCTTCTTGAATACATCCAGCACCTGTTTGCTTGTGCCGATGATTTCATCGAAGTTGATGTTCGTTTTTATTTCTTCGGTGAGCAATGTGTTCTCCTGCCGGATTTGGCTCTGCAAGGATTCGATACGTTCAAAGGCCGCGAGGTTTTCCAACGCAAACGAAATTTGCGCGGCCAGCGACTCGAGCAAAGATAAATCGATTTCGGTGAAAACGTCAGACTGCTCGGAACAGAGCACGATGCGGCCAAATAATTCGTCGCTGAGACGCACGGCAACTTGAATCGCGGAACGCAATCCGTATTTATCGCGGGCGTCTTTGAAGAGCGGACTCTGCTCGCAGATTTTATCAAACGCCTCGCCGGAATAAATCGCCGGTTCAGCCGGACTCGCCATAAATGCGTCCAAGTTCGCGCGGGTAGGCGGCACACGCTCTTGAATGTCGCCGCTGATCGAAGTGAATTTTCCCTCGGACGTTTTTCGGAGCACTGAAATGAGGATCTGCAACGGCGTACGCCCGGCCACCGGCGGGAGATTCACCGGTACCTGAATAAAACTATCCGGCGACAGGTTTTTCTGAATCAGCGGCGCATGAACGGTGAGCGAGAAAAAATCGTGCGGAATTATTTTGTTGATTTCCGCGGCCATCATCCGGCTGAGCGATTGGCGATCTTTGATGTTGATGACGGCATTGCTGAAACTGAGAAGCAAGGTCTTTTCCGCCTCGCGCCGCACAGCTTGTTCGTAGGCCGAAAGGTTTTCAACCGCAAGCACAATCTGCGTTGCAAGCACGGTTATGAAATTCAAATCGCTTTCCGTGTAGGCGTCGGGTTCGGTGGTGTTCAGCGTCAGCACGCCCGCAAGGCCGCTACGGAAGCGGAGCGGCACGATGATCGCGCTTTTGACGCCTATCATATCCCGTCCCAAACGAAAGGCTTCGAAGCGTTCAGCCATCTCGTTGTAGGCTTTCGTGCCCAGATAGGTCGGCGGATAAGGCGGCGGCAAGGCTTTCAGAAACAGCGTTTGCACATCGGACATTTGCGCGGTGAGTGCCTGAAGCGATGACTCAAACTTTCCTTCCGCCGATTTGATACATACAACGCCCAACTGTTGAAGGTATGGCGAGGTCTGTGAAGGCGTCGCAGATTCGCTTGCTGCCGCATCACCTGCGGTAGTGCTGGAATAATTTACCGGTATGATTTCGGTCGTCATTACAAGCAACTCAAGCGGCAGGATTTCATTGATTTTGGTAGCGACCATGCAGCCGAGCGTATCGCGGTCTTTGATGTTGGTAAGAGCATTGCTGATGCTCAGGATTAAGGCTTTTTCCTGCTCGCGCCGCTGCCGCGCTTCGAAGGCCGCAAGGTTTTCGAGCGCAAGTGAAATTTGCACCGAGAGCGAGACGATCAGCGAGAGATCGTCGGGCGTAAACGCATTTTCCGTTTTCGATCCGAGCAAAAGCACGCTCCACGGGCCGTCGGTGATTTGCAGCGGCATGATCAAAACCGAGCGGATGCCGAAACCGTCGCGGGCGATCCGCTGCACTTCCACGCGGTCGCACAGGTCAGCGAAATCTTTGCCGTTATAAACGCCAGCCGTTTGCGGCGGCGGGTAGGCGGCCATGAACAGTCCTTCGATCTGCGGAATGCGGCGGGCTTCATCCGTGATGGATGTAAATATGCCTTCCGGCGATTTGGAGAGCGTGAGATTGACGAGCGGCGGCGAAAGCCTTGTGCCCGTGCTCCCGCCCGTCATCACGAAGAACGCGGGCGACGGCTGTTCCTCGGTTTGCACGTTGAGCGACATCGTATCAAAGCGAATCACTTTGTCGATTTCAGCGGCGACGGCAAACGCCAAGGCCTCGCGCTCTTTGATGTTGATGATCGCATTGTTGAGGTTGAGCAACAACGTTTTTTCCGAATCACGCCGCCGCAGCTCCTCGATGGCGAATTGATTTTTGGCGGCAATGGTAAAGGGCGGCACAAGGCTTTCAACGAAGGGTAAACTTTCGCCGGTAAAGCCGTCGGGATTGCGGCTGGATATGGCAAGCACCACGGTCGCGGTGCCGGAAATGCGGACGGGAAAATAGATTGCGGCCTGAATGCCCAACCTTTCTTTGGAAAGTTTGGCGAAAGCGTATTGCGAGGCAAGCGTCTCAAAATCCGCAGGGGTATAAAGATTTTTGATACGGCTGGCGTCTAAAATATCGATGCGCATCCGGTCAAGTTCCAGTGCGTCTATACCCGAACGTTTTTCTCTCAACTCTTCATCTACGACCGCAAAGCCGCCGCCTTCCCCTTTGCTCATACCGGCAAGCGTGCGCGTTTGACCGGTATCCGTAATTAAAAGCAGGGCGAGCACATCATGCGGGACAAAGGGATTGAGTTCGCTGGCGAGAACAGCGCATAGTCCTTCCCATGTCAATGTTCCGGCCAAAGCATTGCCGAGCGTCAGTTGAAACTGTTGAAGTTCTGCTTCAGTCTTTTTCATCGGACTTTCTCCGCGACTTGCATTGGCATCAATACTGTGCGGCGTTTGGACTGTTAATGTTCGGGTGATGAATCGCTGGCGATTTGACTTCACGTGCCAACACGTCGCTTCGTGTAACAGAGCGACGCCGAGAAACACTTTTTCGCTTTACTACGGAAAGTACGCTGAAAATTATATCGCAGCCGCTGGCAGGGTAATATAAGGTGGGAATTGTGAATGGTAGTGAGGACGACAAAAATAAAACTCCAAGAGAAAGATTCAAACAGAAATGCGTTTGCCGCTGCGGGCGGCGGCGTAAATGGCGAGCATCAGTCGGACGTCGCGCAGGCCTTCTTCGCCGGGCGTGCGGGGCGGAATTACATCGTTTTTTGCCGGAGGGCTTAGGTGTTCTGAGGTGATGCGCCCAACCGGTGCGGGGTTTCAGACGTGTGAG
>JACMJS010000319.1 GCA_014380515.1 Chlorobiales bacterium | reverse complement strand
CGATCAAACCGCTCGCGGATGCCCGTCTTTACAATGTCTTGCAGCTCGATCACACCGACGGCTTTGCCGTTCTCGGAGACGGCGAGCGGTGTGCCGCCGTTCGCGCCGATTTTATTCACTTGCGGTTGCATCTCGGCGGGCACTTGATTGCCTGCCGCTTCAACTAATTTTTTGATCGAATCAAACGCCCCTTTTCGAACTTGCACGCCCGCTGTATCGATGCCGGAGAGCCGCGTCTGTGCGGAGAACTTGATGAAGGTCGCGGTGCTCTTCAACTCCGGCGCAACTTTCACACCGGATTTTTCCGCGAGTTCGATAATCGATTTTCCTTCCGGCGTTTCATCAGCGATGGAACTCATCGCGCAGAGCCGGATAAATTCCTGTTCTGATTTTCCGGCCACCGGATAAAACGCGGTCGCTTTGCGGTTGCCGATGGTGATCGTGCCGGTCTTATCGAGCAACAAAGTATCGATGTCGCCCGCGGTCTCAACGGCCTTGCCGGATTTCGTAATCACGTTCGCCCGCAACGCTCTGTCCATACCTGCAATACCGATGGCCGAAAGCAAACCGCCAATAGTTGTCGGAATCAAACACACGAAGAGCGCGATGAGCGACGCGATGGTAATCGGCGTAGCGGCGTATCGGCCAAAAGGTTCGAGGGCAACTGTAACGATGATGAACATCATCGTAAAGCCCGCGAGCAAAATCGTCAGCGCGATTTCGTTCGGTGTTTTCTGGCGCGACGCGCCTTCAACGAGCGCGATCATTTTATCTAAGAACGATTCACCCGCGGCGGCAGTAACCTCGACTTTAATTTGATCCGAAAGCACTTTCGTGCCGCCGGTTACACTTGACTTATCGCCGCCCGCTTCGCGGATCACCGGTGCGGATTCGCCCGTGATGGCCGATTCATCAATCGATGCGAGACCTTCAATGATTTCGCCGTCGGTCGGAATGAGTTCACCGGCAACGACCAAGAACACATCGCCTTTTTTGAGTTGCGACGATTGAACTTGTTTCGTCTGGCCGTTGGGCATCACGACGTTCGCCGGTGTGTCTTCGCGCGTTTTGCGCAACGATTCCGCTTGGGCTTTACCGCGGGCTTCGGCCAAGGCTTCGGCGAAGTTGGCGAACAGCAAGGTGATAAAAAGGATCACGGTGATGATCGCGTTGTAAAGCACGCTGCCTTGCGTGCGGTCGCCTGTTGCGGCGATGACGATGGTTACAATGATCATCGCCAGCGTACCGACTTCGACGGTAAACATCACCGGATTTTTGATCATCAGCGCGGGGCTGAGTTTGACGAAAGATTCTTTGAGCGCAACACCAACGAGATCGCCATCGAAGAGACCTTTGCTGCGTGCGGCTTTGCGTGCGGTTGTCATTTCAATTAAAGTTATAAGTTTTCTTTTGTTGTCATTCTGAGCGCAGCGAAGAATCCCTAATTCAATTCGGGGGATTCTTCACTTCGCTTGCGCTGCGCTCAGAATGACATCGTTTTTTTCTGTGCCTTAACAAATCGAGTTAGCGTATCGACAGATGTTCGGCAATCGGCCCCAGCACGAGTGCAGGGAAAAAGAGCAACGCACCCAGAATGACGATGACGGAAAAGAGCATCACGCCGAACATCAAGGAATCTGATTTCAACGTGCCTGCGGATTCGGGCACAACTTTTTTCGCAACGAGCGCGCCGCCGATAGCGAGCGGGCCGATGATCGGAATGAAGCGACCGATGATCATCACAACGCCGCACGCAATGTTCCAGAACGGCGTATTGTCGCCCAGCCCTTCGAAGCCGCTGCCGTTGTTGGCCGAAGACGATGTGAATTCATACAGCATTTCGGAGAAGCCGTGCGACCCCGGATTATTGAGCCACTTGAGCGTGTCGTTGCCGCCTTCGGTTGTAACGAAGATGTGCGAGGCGATGGCGGTCGATGCGAGGATGAGCAACGGGTGCAGGAGCGCGATCATGATGGCGATCTTCACTTCCTTCGCTTCAATCTTTTTGCCCAAGAATTCCGGCGTGCGTCCGACCATCAAGCCCGCAATAAATACCGCGATGATGATGAAGACGAACATGTTCAAAAAGCCGACGCCGACGCCGCCATAGAACGCGTTGAGTTGCATCCCGAGCATCAACCATGTACCGGAAAGCGCGGTGAAGGAATCGTGCATTGCATTGACCGAACCGTTCGATGTGCAGGTCGTTTCAACGCCCCAGAGTGCGGAGGCCGCTGCGCCGAAGCGCACTTCCTTGCCTTCCATGCTGCCCATCGGTTGCGAAATGCCAAACGGCGCGAATGCACTGTTGCCACCCGTTTCACCTATGATGGTTGGAATCAGCAACAGCACGAAGCCGAGCGTCATCACACCGAAAATCACCCACGCCAGTTTTTGGCGGCGAAGATAATATCCAAGTGCAAAGATGGCGGCGATTGGAATCAGAATGATAAAAACCGTTTCAAGAATGTTCGTCAGGAAATTCGGGTTCTCGAACGGGTGCGTGGAGTTCGGGCCGAAGTATCCGCCGCCGTTCGTGCCGAGTTGTTTAATCGATACCATTGCCGCAACCGGGCCGCGGGCGACAGACACGGTGTCGCCTTGCAGCGTAACAATTTTTTCCGCGCCGTTGAACGTCATTGGCGTGCCGTTGAAGAGAATAAAAATTGCGCCAACGATGGCAATCGGCAACAAAATGCGCGTGCAGGATCGCACCAAGTCGCTATAGAAATTTCCCAAGTTCGTTGTGGCGACAGTGCTCATCGCGGCGAGCGTCGGCTTTTGATCCAGCGCGCGATACAAAATAGCAAGCGCTGCAATGCCGGTTCCGGCGGAGACGAATTGCAAAAAGGTAAAGACGAACAGTTGCGTCAGGTACGATGCGCCCGTCTCACCCGAATAGTGTTG
Organism: Chlorobiales bacterium; assembly: GCA_014380515.1. Classification (GTDB taxonomy): domain Bacteria; phylum Bacteroidota; class Chlorobiia; order Chlorobiales; family JACMJS01; genus JACMJS01. The sequence goes on along the minus strand of JACMJS010000319.1, from coordinate 940 downwards.
CAGGTTGGTGTTCGTCATAAAACTGATCGCCGTGTTGAACGCCTGCGTCGGCTCCATCGAAACGATGCCGTCGGGATTCCAGAACGGATGCACGGATTGCGTGAGCAACAGCAGCATCGCCCAGACGAACCAAATGGCGTTGATCGTCAGCAGGGCTTTTAAGTTTTGTTTCCAATCCATCGGCGATTTGGGGTCGATGCCGGAAAGCTTGAAGAACAGATTTTCGACGGGCTCAAGAAAATCAAGCCACGTCCGTTCGCCGCGAAAGACACGGGCGATATAGGCGCCGAGCGGAATCGCCAAGAGGACGGTGAGCGCGAAAATGAAAACAACGCCGGAAATTTCAGCGAACATGGTTAAGACCTCGTTACGGGTTAATGAAATGATACAGGCTGCGGAACATCCACAGACAGCCTGCGAGACAACAGAGCGCGAAGGCGTCGTTGAGTGACATCAGGGCAAGAGTTAAAATTTTTCGGGACGGATGAGCACATAGCCCAAGTAGAGGAACAATCCGATACAGGTGATGAACAGTGCGAGCGTCATTGAGATTGTATTGTATTTTTTGCTGTTGCATTACAAAGATTCGGCGGCGTCGGTCAGCACGAAGAACATCCAGAATAAGAGTCCGCCGGTGGCGAGCATCAAAACAATAGTAAGCATGAGCGGTTTTTCGAAATTGTTTGAGACCCAAGATTCTTAGTTATGCTTTTCAAAAGTGGCGAGCTTCGCAGATGCCGGATATGCAACCCGCAACACCGTCGCAGGTAATTTTTCGTGGCGTGCTTTAATTGTTCGGCGTTGCACGCTGAGCGTTGCGGCTTTGTGCTCCGCAAATTCTGCGATCATGTACGCAGCAAGCCGAACAGCGACAATACACAACAGTAAAATCCAAAAGGGATGCATGGTAAAAATCTCCGTAGATAAATTTGATTTCCTT
>JACMJS010000318.1 GCA_014380515.1 Chlorobiales bacterium | reverse complement strand
TTTCCGGCGGCGGTACTTGCACGAGCGCAGGCAACAAGTTCGAAACTTTGATGCCGTGCTCACGTACTTCGGCTTGCAAGGCTTGGGCGAAACCGATCAGCCCGAACTTCGATGCGCAATAGACGGTCGCATTCGCATAGCCGTGCTTCCCCGCCTGCGACGATACGTTGATAATGTGTCCCGACTTCTGCGCGATCATTGCGGGCAATACAGCTTGCGTCATTAGGAACGCGCCTTTGAGATTGGTTTCCATCACGCGGTCCCAATCTTCTTCGGCAAGATCAGTCGCCAACGCGCCCGTGCCGATACCGGAATTATTGATGAGAATATCTACAGTTTGAAAAGTCTTTCGAACTTCGGTCAGCATCGTTTGCACGCTCGCTTTCGAACGCACATCAACCGCTATGCCGATGGAAGTCGCGCCGGTTTCGCGGGTGAGCGTTGCCGCCGCGGTTGCGACAAGTTCGCGCCGACGCGAAGCCAAAACGGTATGGATGCCTTCGCGCGCCAACCGGCGTGCGATGGCGAGGCCGATACCCGAACCGCCACCCGTGATGAGCGCGATTTTATTTTTCAAGTCCATTTCACTTGTCGTTATGCGTGCTTCGAAAAAATTTCGATCAGGTTTTTATTTTTCACTTTATGCTCGCCCATCACACGGTGCAGTCGCCAGCCTTTGAAGCGCACGATGTCGTTGTAGAAAAGTGAATTGACTTCCGCGCCGATGAGAAAGATGAGCGAATTGAAATACAGCCACACCATCACCGCGATGCCTTTGCCGAGCACGCCGTAAGCTTGATTGAAACTTTGCTGTTGCACATACATGCCGAAGTAAGCGCAGAGCACCATCCAGCACACGGCCATCAATATCGCGCCCGGCAGGATTTGCGAAAGCCGCTGTCCGACCCGCAAGGAAAACTTGTATATCAACACCATCGATAATACCATCACGATAAATGCAATCGGGTAGCGGGTGTATTTAATAATTTCCTTCAGCCACCGCATCCGGTATTTCGTCTCAAGCAAGTATTCCAATTGCACGCCGAAGATGAGCAGATTGAATACGACGAGCAACGCCACGCTGACGATGAAAACCAATTGAATTGCAATCCACTGCTTCTGAAAATAATTGTACTTGAGGTTCGTCGCATAAATCCGCTCCATTGATTTCATAATCGTAATGAACACGGCGGAAGCCGACCAGATCGAGAGCAGCAAACTCAGCGTGAAAATCTCGCCCTCTTTTTGCGCGGCAAGTTTTTCAATCGTCTTATCAATCGGGCTGTAGATTTCCGGCGGCAGGATCGTGCCGATAAGATCGCTGACGATGTTGATCGCTTTCGGGGATTGAATGAGGCTCAACAAACTTACGAACAGCAACAGCGCCGGGAACAGCGAGAGCAATGTGGTATAAGCAATCTCCGCCGCAAGGCCGAAGCAATCATCGGCATTCGATTTCTTGATCAGAATCTTGATGACCGATAAACTTTTCCGAATCCCGCCGCGCTTGGTTGGAAGCGCCGTTCTTGAAACCGCTGCGGCCTTTGTGGGTGCGGCTTTCGCAGGTGCAGGTGATTTCATTGAAGCAGGCATCGATTGCTGGCGATGGCGTGTGAATGACGAAGACTGTTTTTGAAGAAAGCGAAAGCTACGGCCAAAGTTATGCAAGTTGCCAGAGTTTGACCGTCTTGTCGTCGCTCGCGGTCAGCACGCGCTTTTCATCGGGCGAGATCGCAACGCTGTTCACCGTGAAGGCATGGCCGCCGTAAGTGCGGTCGATGGTTTCCAAGCAAGTCATCGAGGCGACGTCCCAAAGTTTGATCGTTTTGTCTTGACTGACGGTGATGAGTTCCTTGCTGCAATCCAGAAATGCGATGGCGTTAATTGAAAACGTGTGTGCGGTTACTTTTACCAATGGCTTCAACTTATAGCCGTCCATATTCCAGAGCCGTACGCGGGCGTCCTTACCGGCAGTGGCAAAACACTGGTCGTTGGCGGAAAAGCGAACGGCGAATACGGTGTCGCCGTGTCCTTCGATGGTGTTGACGACCTCAAGCGATCGGGCATCTAAAATTTTCACCAAGCGGTCGCTGCTGCCCGTGGCGATGTACCGTCCGTCGTGGCTACAAGCGACGGTTCGAATGTTTCCGCTGTGCAAAGCGAGCGTGCGGATGAGGTTGCCTGTCGCGGTTTCGTATAGCCTCAGCACGCCGTCGGTGCCGCCGAGAACGAGCGTTTCGCTATCGGGACTGAGCGCGATGGCAAAGTTCGGTTTGCTTTGCAAGAGCGCGGTCTGCGGATCAAACTCCGGCAAGAGCGTACGCACCGTATCGTTGCTGCGCCGCACGGCCTCGCCGTGCCGGTCTTCGTTGGCATAGAGCAACAGCGTAACCGCCTCAAGAACACGATCCGCCGTCGTGTCTTTTTCGAAGACAACATTGAACTGCGCGTCGTGCATGACGGTCGTTTCGTGCCCGTCCGCCGTCCTAGTGTTGATTGAAAGCCAGTATTGTCCGACTTTCAACACCATCCATGTTCGAACAGGATCGAATGTATCGGCGTTGTACATTTTCACAAGGCCGTCGCGTCCGGTCGAAAAAAACCACTTGCCGTTTTGCGAAAAGGCGACGGCATAAATTGATTGCTTGTGATCGGCAAGGCCGCCGATGACTTGCTCTGCGTTGGTATCGTAGATGAATACCGAACGCTGTCCGCCGCCCGCCGCAAACCGCTCGCCTTGCGCCGAGAAATCCGCGGTGTAAGCATTCTCTTTATTTTCCTCGAAGGTTTTCAGCAGCCGCAGCCGCGAAGATGGTTCAGGCATGTTTCAAGCGGTATTGGGGTTGAGATGAGCATCTGACTTGCAGCTCAGCGTTTATCGAAGTAGTCGCGCACTTTCCGCGTGGCATAACTGACCGCCAGACTTTTGACGACGCCGAAAAGTTCGCCCGCCAGATCATTGACGACACCCGCGGGCTTTGGCGAGACGGCATATTTCGCACCCGTCGGCAGTTGCACGGTTGCGGGCTTCGGCGCACGCAGCACACGGGCGACGAGCAATCCCACGCCGAACGCCGCCCCCAATACGATTGCCGGATTTTTTTTGATGACGCTGGTAACGGTCAAGCGTTCGCCGACTTCTTCTTTGAAATCCGACATCCGTTGTGAAATGCGGTCTTGCCGCTGGCTAATGATTTTTTCCAATTCCCGTTTGCGTGATTCGATGTCGCGCAGTTTTTGCTGAAGTTCTACTTCAGTATTCAGATTATCAGGCATGGCTAACGTTGGTTTAGGTTTCGGGTTGAACAAGGTGATGATGAAAAGACGATGTTTACATGATGCTTACACGGCCATTTGACATGCTATTTAATCTCGATGACGCGGCGAAACAAATCGCGCAAGAACTCCGGTTTGACTTTCCAAAAGAAAAGTGCTCCGGCAAGTACGACGCTTCCCATCGTCAGGTAACCGAGCGACATGCGTCCGAAAAGTTCGCCCAAGAAAATTGCCGCCGCCGTAAAAAGATAAAACATGCCGATGAGCAAAATCATCGCCAGCACGACGGCGACGGCCACGTCCGCAATCATTTCGGAGATGTCAAGCTTGGCGATTGCAATCTTCGCCGAAAGAATCTCCAGCGTGTCGTCGTACGTTTCTTTGACTGTTTTTTCGACGAGCGTACCGACGGATTCGTTTCCGGTGCGGCTCTCTCCCCCGCGCACGGCGTTCGGCGAAGTCAGTTTTGTTTCGACAGGGTTGTTCATAGCACGCTTAGTCTTCCATCCGGTTGAGAATCAATCCGGCAATGAGACCTGCGCCGAGCGAGATGAGCACGGATTGCACCGGATTTTTTTCAACATAATCCGTTACGCTTTCAACGGCTTGCTCCGTGGCGTGTTGGACACTTTTGAATTGCGGTGTCTCAAGAAGTTGTTCGTAGTAGGTTGAAAGTTGTTCGGCAACCGAACCCGCTGCGTCTGAAATCGTCTCGGCGGAAAAATTATTGTCGCTGTCCATAGTGATCCGGGTCAAAAGTTTAAGTGGTTAAGGTTTTTTCCGGTTGGCCGCTGCAGCCACGCCTGACGCGGGTTTATAGGCGATATGGTTTTTAGGCTTCCGGTTTGCTTGCTCAAGGGTTGCTGCAATTGGAATCTAAGAAACTTTTCTATATTTGTCCGCCTTAAGCAACAGAGTTATGAATTGAACATTACGCCAAAACCGCGACGCGAGACATGCCTGCGATGATTTCCGAAACATTTTTGTCCATACAAACATTTGCACCGATTATAAAAGCCGGTGAATTGGCAGAAGGCCATTCCAAAACTTTTTCGTTCACCAAAGACGGCGCGAAGACGGAAGGCTTTGTGATCCGGTTTCAAGGTGAGTTCTTCGCGTACATCAACCGCTGTCCGCACACCGCCCAGCCTTTGGACGAAGACCGCGACGGTATGTTCAACGCCGATCACTCGCATCTTTACTGCGATGAACACGCCGCCCTTTTCAACCCGCGCACCGGAGTTTGCGTCAGCGGCCCCTGTCCGATTGGCCCGCTCACCAAACTTCCCATCGCCGTCCAAGACGGCATCATCTACCTCGTCGCTTAACATCCTCGCAGAGTTCATCCCGGCCTCTCAAACTCAAACCGCTTTGCCTTCACAACCGGATTCACCGCTTCACCCCAACCGGCGACTCAAAGCCGAACTGTGGTTACTCGTGATGACGTTCTTTTGGGGTACGACGTTCATCGCCATCAAACTTTCGCTGGTTGAAATCTCTCCGATGTTTTACGTCGCGGTGCGGTTCTTCGTTGCTTCGGCGATTTACATCGCGGTATTCAACACGCGGCTGTTTCCGGTGAACCGCTTGCTGCTCAAAGCCGCGTGGCCGGTATGTCTATTGCTTTTCGCGGGATATTTTTTTCAGACGCTCGGGCTTCGATATACATCGGCGGCGAAGTCGGGGTTTATTACGGGACTGTATGTCATCTTTACACCGCTCCTGCAAATGCTCATCACGCGCCGCCCGCCGCCGCGAGCCGTCTGGCTTGCATCCGTGCTGGTGCTCATCGGTTTGCAACTTCTCTCGTCGGGGTCTTCGGCTGCGATTTCTTGGCAAACATTCATACCCGGTTTCGCATTAGCCGATTTCAATCTCGGCGATTTTTTCACGTTGCTCTGCGCGATTCTTTACGCGCTCTACATTATCGGTCTCGACCGTCTCACGCAGAGCGATCTTGCAGCTGAACCCAATTTCACGCTCAAACTCGGATTTCTGCAACTGCTTTTTTGCACGGCGGGCGGATTGCTTTTCAGTGCGGCGTTCGAACGCATTTATTTTACGCCGTCGCCGCTCGTCATCGGTTTGCTCTTCTATATCGCCGTCTTTGCAACCCTGATCACGACGCTCATCCAAACCCGCTATCAACGCGACACCACGCCCGCGCGGGCGGCGGTCATCTTCATGCTCGAAGCCCTGTTCTCGGCGGTGCTTGCGTACTTCATTCTCGGTGAAACGCTCGGTGCGGCGGGATACATCGGCGCGGGAATTATGTTCGCAGGCTTTGGCGTGATCGTGTTTGATGCGTACAGAAGCAATTCTCTCTCGAAATAAAAAAGCAACCCGTAAGTGAGTTGCTTTTTGTGTGTGACTTTTTATTACAAGTTTGCCGCGGGCAGACTTGTGTGGCGTCTTCGCCTTAAGATTTACCTTCGAGAAGGTCTTTCTTGGCGAGCAATTCTTCCTGTGTTTCAGGGAAGTTCGGATCGGCCACGCAGCAATCGACCGGGCACACGGCGGCGCACTGCGGCTCTTCGTGAAACCCGACGCACTCGGTGCATTTATCCGGTACGATGTAATAAAGCGAATCGTGCAGCGCAGCATATTGCTCGCCGAACAATTCCCAATTTTTGCCGCCTTCATAGATAGCGACGTTCGGGCATTCCGGTTCGCAAGCCGCACAGTTGATGCACTCTTCGGTAATCATTAACGCCATGGTGAAACTCCTTCTTATAAATTAGATATGATGTTGTCAAAAAAATTTGAGACGCCCTTAAAATTCTCGTTCGTCGCGGGGGTTTTGTAGCGACAAACTTACAAAAGAAATGAAGCCTGTAAAAGTTTTTCGCCGATTAAATTTTTCCTTTTCGTTATTTAGACGGCTTCTATAATCATTCCGCCCGCCTCGCCGCCGCCGATGCAGATCGCCGCAAGGCCGAATCTCAGTCCGCGCTGCCGCAGCGCGTGAACAAGCGTAACCAAAATCCGGTTGCCGCTCGCACCAATCGGATGCCCGAGTGCCACCGCGCCGCCATTGACATTGAGTTTGGCGTGATCGATGCCCAATTCATTTTTCGCCGCGAGCGCAACGACTGCAAAGGCCTCGTTGATTTCGAAAAGGTCGATGTCCTGCAGTTTCAATCCGGCTTTCTTCAAGACCTTCGGAATCACATCGATGGGTGCGGTCGTGAAGTACTGCGGTGCTTTGGCGGCGGACGCAAACGCAATGATTTTTGCGAGCGGTTTCAAGCCTTTTGCTTTCACGAGTTCTTCCGAGACAATTGCCGTCGCCGAAGCACCGTCGTTGATCTTCGAAGAGTTCGCGGCAGTTACCGTACCGTCCTTTTGAAACGCGCCTTTGAGCGTCGGGATTTTTTCGGGACGGAAATTTTTCGGCTCTTCATCTTCGGCGATGGAAAACTTCTTGCCCTTCTCTTCCCATTCAACGGCCACGATTTCATCTTTGAACCGGCCTTCGGCCTGCGCCTCAATCGCACGTTTGTAGCTGCAAATGCTGAACTCATCCTGCGCCTCCCGCGAGACATTGCATTCCTTCGCACACAGTTCGGCGGCATTCCCCATCGCGTAGTTATTGTAGACATCGCGGAGGCCGTCGTACATCATCGAGTCAATCATTTCCGCGTTGCCCATCCGGTAACCGGTGCGGGCTTTTGCAAGCAAGTACGGCGCGTTCGACATCGATTCCATTCCGCCCGCAACAATCGCCTGCGCGTCGCCGAGCATCACGGCTTGCGACGCCAGCATCACGGCTTTAAGTCCCGAGCCGCAGACTTTGTTGACCGTCAAACATTCCGTCGAATCCGGCAACCCGCCGAAGATTGCCGCTTGCCGCGCGGGAGCTTGACCCTCACCCGCCGTCAGCACGTTGCCCATGATACACTCGGTGAAGTCCGTGGATGCAAGCCCGGAGCGGCTTACCGCCTCGCGCACGACGATCGCGCCAAGTTCAGTCGCGGTTTTAGAAGCCAGCGTGCCTTGAAAACTGCCGACGGGCGTCCGCACCGCCGATACGATATATGCGTTACTCATAAAATTTAGATTTGATATTTATTTCTATTTCCGTCGTGTTCAATTTGTGTCATTCTGAGCGCAGCGAAGAATCCCCCGTTTTCGAAAAAAATTAGAGATTCTTCACTACGCTTGCGCTCCGTTCAGAATGACAATTGCTTCGCTGTTCGTGAAGAAAAAACGAACTTCATTCCGTTCCGCCGTAGGTGTTGAACCAAGTATCGAACGTCGCGCGGTTTTTAACATATCCTTTGACGAAGTGAAACGCCGAGCCGTAGTTTTTCATCGCATCGGATTGGAGCCGCATCGCCTTCAATTCACCTACCACTTTTTCCGGCGGCCACATCAAACGGCCAAGCACTTTTACAATCTTCTCGATGTCCCGCTGCTGCACCTGTAGCCGTTCAATTTCAGATTGCACTTCCGCCGCCGGTTCTTCCTTCACGCGGGCGGTATAAGCATCGAGCATTTTTTCTGACGCCCGCCACAGCATCACCATCACATCTCCCAACTGCCGCCGCGTAACTTTTTCCGATGCCGCTTCACTCATCTTTTCGTCATGCAAACAGGCCGAAGAGTTCGCGTTCGATCACGCTCACCACCGTGTTGAAATCTTCTGGCCGTTCAGCGAAATCAAGTGCGTCGGTTTTGATGGCGACTTTATGTCCGG
>JACMJS010000317.1 GCA_014380515.1 Chlorobiales bacterium | reverse complement strand
CGGCATCGAAGTCATTGGCGAAGAAATCGAAAACCCGTTCGGCACGGATGAAAATGATTTGCCGGTGGATGAAATTGCGATGAATATCTCGCGCAATGTGAAAGAGATTTTGACTTTTACACACGGCCTTTCCGTCGCCCCGCTGCTCGAAGGCGACAACATCACCACGCCCGATGCGGCTCAAGCGGCGGAGTAAATATCAGAGAACATGAAAAAAGTGAACATTCTGAAAAAGGTAAAAGTGTTGTTTAGTCAGAGAAAGTATTCTGAGATACTCAGATTGACCGAAAGTCCGCTCGTCGTCGCGGCGATTGAAAACGGAGTGATACATCCTGAAATTTTGGTATGGAAAGGCAGGTCGATACTATTGAGCGATGATACCACGTACAAATTATCAGACGTCGAAAAGGCATATCGCAAAGCAATCCACATGGACGAAAACTGTACGGAAGCATTGATCGAGTTAGGGTTCTACTACTTAAACATTATGGATAATGCAAAGAAGGCTGAAGTTTATTTCAGCAAAGCAATCAACATCTACCGAGAGAGGAATACAGAGGTTGCGATTGGAATGGCCGATACGATTATGGAGACGCAATCTTCACCATCGGCAGCGAAGTTTTTGAAAAATTCTGGGACTCATTTGTTAGACACAAATGCAATAAAAAAGAATATGCGGCGGGTCAGAAAAAATGAAATTGTGTAGCTACTTTTTCAGCGAGCGGATTTTTTCGAGGGCGGCGTTCATGTCGGCGGGGAGTGGGGCTTCGAAGGTGATGCGTTTTTCTGTTACCGGATGCGCGAGTGTCAGCCTGCGGGCGTGCAAGGCTTGACGCGGCATGAGTGTAAAAAGATTTTGAACGAAGGCATCGCTCTGCGCCATGTCCAACTTGCGAACCGTTTTGCCACCGTAAGTTTCATCGCCTACAATCGAATGCTTGAGTTGCTGAAGGTGCACGCGGATTTGATGCGTGCGTCCGGTGTGCAACTGCAAACTGAGCAGTGAAAAAAACTTGAAATCTTCTTCCACCTCATAATCCGTAATCGCTTCCTTGCCGTGCGCGCTGCCGAACGCGAACACCGCCATCACTTTGCGGTCGCGGTTGCTGCGGCCAATGTTGGTTTTGATGACGCCTTCTTTCGGAACGGGCACGCCCCACACAAGCGCGGTGTACGTTTTTTCCGTGGTGCGCGCAGCGAATTGTTTGGCAAGGGCGTGATGCGCGGCGTCGTTCTTCGCAACGACGATAATCCCCGATGTGTCTTTATCCAACCGGTGCACGATGCCCGGACGCAAGTCGCCGTTCGCCCGCGAAAGATTATTCTGCGTGTGATACAGCACCGCATTGGCAAGCGTGCCCGTCCAATTGCCGTAGGCCGGATGCACCACCATGCCCGCCGCTTTGTTGATGACGAGCATCTCGCGGTCTTCATAAATAATCTCCAGCGGCAAATTTTCCGGCAGCATCTCGGGCGCGGGCGGATGCGTCATGATGAGTTCGATCCGGTCAGCGGGGCGCAGTTTCGTGTTCGCCTTGACGGGCTTGCCGTTCAGGGTTACACGGCCTTCGTCAATCGCCGTTTGCACCTTGTTCCGCGTGGCATTGACGACTTGCCGCGCCAGAAACGTATCGATCCGCTCGCGCGATTTAATCTGCGGCACATCGATAATTAAATGTTCCGGCTCTTCACTTTCGAGAGCGTCTTCCGGCGGGGCGTCTTCCGAAAGTTCGTCCTGAATATTTTCACTTGTATTTTCTTCGAACTGCGGGGCTGGCGGAGCGGGTTCAAGCTCGGCGGCACGCAACGGCGGCATTTTTTTTGGCGGCACCGAAACAACGCTTTCCGCAGGGCGTATTGCCGTGTTATCTTTTTTAGCCATTACAGGATTTCATTAAACACTTTTCGGAGACCGCGATGCAAGACCAAAAACTTCCTGATCAAGCCCACGATTTTTTCGGCGAGCGCATTCCCAACATGTTCCACGATCCCGATGCACCGGCGGAACAACCGGCGGCGGAAACCCCGAAGCGGTTTCGGTTGCAGTCCGGCGGACGATTCACCGCGGGCATCGTGTTGCTTATCATCGGCCTGTGGTCGCTGCTCTATCATCTTGATTTGTTGCCAAGTCCGTTCTTCATCATCGATTTCATCACGGACTACGCCGAATATACATTGCCGGTCGCGGTGATGATTTGCGGCCT
>JACMJS010000316.1 GCA_014380515.1 Chlorobiales bacterium | reverse complement strand
TCGGTGAGCGAGGTGTGCATCTCGTCGGAACTTTGCAGCACTTTCATCACGCGGTCTTCGAGAAAAGTGGTGCTTTGATCGTAGGAGGAACTTTGCTGAAACCCGGCGTTGATGAGCGTAGGCGTGTTGCGCAGTTTGGTGCGGTCGTGCGATGCGGTTAATGCGTGCGCGAGACCGTCCGTAAAGCCGCGTTGCGGTTGGTGGCACGAGGCGCACGCACGGTTGTTTTTTTCCGAAAGCACCGGATCAAAAAAAAGCAGCCGTCCCAGTTCCGCTTGTGATTGTGGAATTTTCTTTTGACGACTCGGCGCATAGGCGGCAGCATTGAACGCATCACTGTCGAAGAGTGTCTTTGCCCGTGCTGCGAACGGTTTGGCATAATCATTAAACGGAATTTTCAGCGCGACCCGCGATTCATGCAGCAGTAGCGAAATGGGATTGACATATTCAGAAATGAAGGTGAGCCGGTCGAAGGTATCAAATGTGCGGCTTTTTGCTTCTGTATATGTTACAGCGGCGTGTATCGATGCCTTCAGTCGCTTCATCAATAGCGGCGACACGGCGGCGAGATCGTCGTCATAAAATGCCAGCACGGTGTTCAATGAACGCAGCGCGGTTGCGGCCTCCGGCAAGGAAGTCAGGGCGATGGGCGAGTCGAAACCGGAGATGCCAAGCGTGATGATTCGAAAAATTTCTGCTCGCAATGCATCGAACACATTTTCATCCGTCAATTGCTCGTGCATCACACTCTGACGCGCCCGCACAATCGCCGAACGCAGAATGCCGACTTCACCGACCAAATGCAGTCGCTGCGACACTTGGAAGTTCGGATAGAGAAATTCTTCCATCGCCTGAAATCCGGTCGGCGGAACGACGTTTTGATTGGGATCATCATCTTCAACCTTATCCAACGCCGCTGCATTCATCTCCAGTGCCGCATCAGGTTCGAAAGTTTCGAGAAGTGCTTCAAGCGATTTGTACCGGTGGCGGGCGGCTTCGAACGCTGATTGAACCTGCACGGTGCCGGCGCGGTTGCTGTCTGATTTTTGAATGGTGCTTTCAAGGCCTGTCAGACTGCTATCGAGCCGGTCGAGGTCTTGCCTGAAAGCGGTGAGGAGCCGTAGCGAGCGGGGTTCGGGCGGCTGGGTTGAAGTATTGCACGCGGTCATCGCACAGATGAGCACACAAACATTCAATGCCTGCAAAAATAGTTTGCGTTTCATTTTTAAACCTTGATGATTTCGAAGTGCATTGAATTACAAATGCCACGCAAACGGTTGTTCGCATGGCATTTGATTGTCAAACTTTTGCAAAAGCGATTTAGCGCGGCAAGCCTTTAAGCAAGATCAATTGGCTGCCTTCATTCCTTCCAGAGACGGTTCCATTAATAACGCCGTCCGGGTATTCGAAATTGTTACTCTTCCATGTATGCGTCTGGAGGCAAAGAATGAAGGTGTTGGGCACACCGATTTTTTCAGAGATGTCTTCCAACGCACCAAACTCCCACGCCCCATGCGAACTGCTTCCCCCTGCACCGAAGGCGAGCGGATCGGTCGATGAGGTAATGTTACGGCGCTGATCCAATTCAAGCACGAGTTTCACTTCGCCGGTATTGAGATTGTATTGATAGATGTAGGCGTCGTGCTGTGTTGAGCCTTGGTTGTATTCGCTGTAAGGGTTCGGGTCTTCCTGAATGTAGAGATAGTTTTGCGTAGCGCAAATGTTATCAGGGTTCATGAACGAGGTCTCGCTTGCGGTGTTTGTCCGCGGTCCAGCCAATACATCGCCATCCATCAAAATTTCCAACTTTGCGCCCTGTGCCGGATCGGTGCTGTTCAGCGTCAGCTTGTAGACGCGACCGTATCTGGAGCGGTTCGTGCCGTTGCTTGTGCCGGTAACGTTGAAGTAGATCGTGCGTCCGGCACCGTCTTTGGCATAGTCAATATCCTCAACGCGGCCAAACTTGATGGGCGTTAAGGCTTCGACCGCATCGATCATCCCTTGCGGGGCCAGCGTTTTCGGATTGGCAATTTCTTTGAAGGTTACGTCGTAGGCGGTGCCTTTGCTCATGCCATTTGTACCGGTTTCCTCGATGATGTTGTTACGGTTGAGCACATACACTTTTCCGTTGTCAAGATCACCGGTCGTGTTGCTGACATACATGGCGAGTTGTCCGCCGCTCGGCGAGTCGTCATCATCACCGATAAAAATGACCGTCTTGCCGGAGTAGGCCGTCTTCGGAAGCGGGACGGCGTTTTCAGCACTCCAGTATCCGAATGCGGAAACGGTGTCGCCGGTGCCTGCGGGTGCAAACGGGTTGATGCGGTGCGTTCTGGCGGCGATGTCGCTTTCACCCGCAGTGAGAAACAGCGGGCCGAAGCCGTGAACTTCCGGTTCAGCCAACGTGGCGGAACATAATCTCCAGCGGCCTTGGGTTGAAGCCATGATGTATTCACCCGTGAGCGGTTTCAAGTTTCGGTCGAAGGTGATGCGCGAAACGCAGCGGTTGTCTTCGTGATTGACCACGGCGGTAAAAGCACTGTTGGCATCCTGACTTTTGATGAAGCCCAAGCCATCGGCATAACCGCCGAAAATGAAATTCTTGCTAGGCGTCGCGGGGTTCGGGTAAATGCTATCGGCACTGCTGATCAAGGTGAAAGTTTCCACGCCGGACATGGAGACCTTTACCAGTGAAGGATTCACCGAACGGTTTTCGAGTTGTACGCCCGCTGACGGTTGATCTGTACTTGTTGAATTTCTGCATCCCGCAAGTGCGACGGTTCCCATCAGGAGCGCAGCCGCGAGCGAGCGAAACAGTGTCTGCTTTGACATGTTCATTGAGTCCTCTCTTGAAAATAGTTGATTTGAATTTGTTCTGTGAGTGCAAGTCTCAACGCAAAAAAATTGGCAGGTCAAGACTTTGGGAAGGCGGTGCAAATGTAGGGCTGTGTTGTTAAGCCAATGTTACAAGCGTGTTAAGAAAAGATTAAGAGACAAACACACTTTTTTGCTTTTTAGCAACGCAGATTCTTTGCTATTCGATCTTATCGATCCGCGCCTGATGCCGTCCGCCTTGAAACGTAGCGGTAAGCCACACATCAACAATCTGTTTCGCCAAGTCTTCCGAAACCATTCTCGCGCCGAGCGCAATCACATTGGCGTTGTTATGCTCTTTCGTCAGGCGCGCACTCTCCACATTCCAGCACACGCCGCACCGGATGCCTTTGACTTTATTGGCGACAATCGCTTCCCCGTTGCCGCTGCCGCCGAGCACGATTCCCAACTCACATTCACCTTTGGCGACGCTTTCCGCTGCTGGGCCGATGAAGTCGGGATAATCCACCGCCGCTTCACTATCCGTGCCGAAGTCAGTTACGCGATGCCCGTGCTCGGTCAAATATGTTTTCAGAATTTCCTTCAACCCAAATCCGGCGTGGTCTGTGCCGATAGCAATTTTCATGTTGAGTTATTTAGATGTTACTACGATTGTTATTTGTGTATCAAACTTTCAACCGCGCGCAGTCCCGCGCGCATTTTATTCATCGTTTCCTCGAACTCGCGCTCCGGCACGGAGTCCGCGACGATGCCGCCCGCCGCCTGAAAATAAATTTTTCCCTCGGCGGCAACCATCGTCCTGATCGCAATCGCCGTATTGAGATTGCCGTTGAAATCAAAGTAGCCTACCGCTCCGCCATAGAGACCGCGCTTTTCCGTTTCCAGTTCATAAATAATTTCCATCGCGCGAATCTTGGGTGCGCCCGTCAAAGTGCCCGCGGGGAAACACGACCAGAACGCTTCCATCGCCGAAAGGTTTTCTTTCAGCACGCCTTTCACATTGCTGACGATGTGCATCACGTGCGAATACTTTTCAATCACCATCATCTCCGTTGTTTCCACCGTGCCGGTTTTGGCCACGCGGCCAATGTCGTTGCGGCCTAAATCAATCAGCATCAGATGTTCCGCCCGCTCTTTTTCATCGGCGAGCAGCAGGCGTGCGTTGACTTCATCTTCTTCGGGCGTCAGGCCGCGCTTCGCCGTGCCCGCGATAGGCCGCGTCTGCACGATGCGTTTGCCTTGCGAACCCGCATCAAGGCGCACGAGCAGTTCGGGCGATGAGCCGATGATTTTTACTTTGCCCAAATCGAGGTAATACAAATACGGCGACGGGTTGATCGTCCGCAGGGCGCGATAGACGTCAAACGGTTTTGCGTTCAGCCTGCGCATGAGCCGCTGCGAAACCTGCACCTGAAAAATATCGCCCGCCTCGATATACGATTTTGCTTTGCGTACTTTTTCCAAGTAAGCGGCCTTCGTGGTGTTTGAGGTAACCCGTTCCGCTTTCTCGCGGCTGAACGCCACCTGCGCGGGCTTCAAGGGCGCAAAGATTTTTTTGCGCAGCCGGTTGATTTTTTGCTCGGCGTTCGGACGGTCTTTCGCGTTCAAATAATTGGCGACGAGAAAAATTTTCCGTTTGATATTATCGAAGATAACGAGCGTATCAAAAAACATCAGGAGCACGTCGGGCAATCCGGCGGCGTCGTTTTTTTTGGCAAACGGAATTTTTTCCGTCAGGTGCAACGCATCATATCCAAGGTATCCGAACGCGCCGGAAGTGATCATCGGGGCGGCGAGTGTGGCCGGTTGCGGCGGCTTGTTGGCAAAGGCGCTTAAACTCCGCTCGATGCCCGCCCGGACGCTGCCCGCGGTTTCGACGGCGAATTTAAGTGCCGCAAATTTTTGATCGCGTATTTCAATAGCGGCTTTTCCGTCTACTGTTGAGACCGTTGAGACCGATGCGGTCAGCACCGCCACCGGTTCGGTACCGATGTATGAAAAACGCGAGAGCCGCTCTTCACCTTCGACGGATTCGAACAGGCATGAATACATGCCGCCGAGCTTGAGATAAACCGAGACCGGCGTTTCGGTATCAGCGAAAATTTCCTCGGTGATCGTTTCAAAGGTGAACAGCGGCAAAGGATTTTCGGGTTGAATCCGTAAGTGATCTATAGGGCGAACCGGCTGCGAGGCCGCACGGGGCAAGGCTTCGGGAGCCGTTCGTTTTATTTTTGATTTCGGGGTTTGTGCGGACGTCGGTTTTGCTTTGGCGGGTTTGTTTCGCATTTTGGTTTGTATCGACCGGGTTATCCCGGCTGTTGCAAGGATTGTTTTTTATTTATCCGCGTCAGGCCGGTTGCCGCAGCCGCAGCGCGTGGCGTTTCAGAATATGCAACTCAGAATATGCAATTCGATCAGAAGTTTTTCAGGGAAAATAAATATGTCCGGCTCGGCATCTTCGTCCTGTTTCTGGCGATTGTAACCGCGTTTTTTCCGCGCAACCGGATTTCATCGCTCAGTTATGAAGTCGGCTCCTCGTGGCTGCAGCCGGATGTCACCGCCCCGTTCACGTTTCCCGTCTATAAAGAATCGGCGGACTATGAACAGCAAAAGCGTGAAGCGTCGTTGCGCGTCCTGCCGGTATTTCGCCGCAGTGTGGCGGCGAAGTTTGATACCGTTCGCTTTTCAGAGTTGCTCACCGTTCTGAGCGACACGCTCGCAAAAACCCTTGAGCAACAATTTGCTTCCGCCGATTCCTTGCCGCGTTCGCTCGCGGTGGGCGGCCTTGATTTTACCGCCGCTGAATCCGCCGTGCTTCTGGCTGATTATCAGCGCAGCCTCAAACTCCGAAGTGAATCCGCGTCGCTGCTTTCCCTGTTCCGCCGCATGCTGCCTGCGCTCATTGCGCCGCTGATTGCCGACGGTATTTTAAGTCTGCCGAAAAGCGAGTTGGGTTCGCCGCAGTTCGTCATCCGTGCGGAGAACGACCGCGAAGAAAGCGTCTTCCCCGCTTCCGACTTCCGCGACAGTTTGGAAGCCCACCTGACGCTCGAAGAACTTTATCTCAACCGCCTCGCCCGGCAACGCATCCCAAGCGGCACGGGCAATGAGGCCGTGATGAACGATACCGTTCGCATCGCACTCAAACTTTCGAGCCTTTTCCTCACGCCCAACATTATCTATGATGCCGGGCAAACCCGCGCCGACCGCGCGCGAGCCGTCGCCGCCGTGCCCATCGCCGACGGTCTCGTCGCCGAAAACGAAAAGATTATTTCGCGCGGCGAAAAAATCACCGCCGACGTCAAACGCAAATTGGATTCATTTCTGCGCACCAAAATTTCGCGCGAAACCCAAACCGGCGAACTGCGGCTCTACTTGGGTAAAGTGCTCATCATCGTCATCATCAGCGCGCTGTTCGTGTTGTTTCTGTATCTCTTCCGCGACCGCGTGTTTTTCGACAACATGAAACTGGTACTCATCGCCTTCATCATACTTACCGTGCTCGCAGCCACGTGGTATTCGCTCCGCTTCGATTCCGTCTCGCCTTACCTCGTCCCGATGGGTCTGGCCTCGCTGCTCCTCACGATTATTTTCGATTCGCGCGTCGGCTTTTTCGGCACGATCAGCATTGCGCTTCTGGCGGCGGCGATTCGCGGCAACGATTTTTCCTACGCCATCGCCTCCATCTTTGCGGGCGGTCTCGGCGTCTTTACCGTGCGCGACATCCGGCACCGGCGGCAAATTTTTATTTCGGTGCTCTTCGTTTATCTCGGCTACGTCATTTCGATTCTTGCGTTCAACTTCGCCCGGCTCAGTACGCTGGAGGAATTGTTGGATGATTTGAAGTTCGCAGGCATCGGCACCGCAATTTGCTTTTTGGTCTATCCGATTTTGCTCGTCATCGAAAAAGTTTTCAGCATCACCACCGATCTCACGCTGCTCGAGCTTTCCGACGTCAATCATCCGCTGCTGAAACAAATGGCGATGGAAGCACCCGGCACCTATCATCACACCTTGCAAGTCGCGCTCCTTTCCGAACAGGCCGCGAGCGAGATTTCCGCCAACCCGCTGCTCTGCCGCGTCGGTGCGTATTTCCACGACATCGGAAAGCTTTCGAACGCCGAGTACTTTACTGAAAATCAATCGGTGCTTGCCGAGGCAACATACAGCAGTGTAATCCCCCTAACCCCCTTTGACAAGGGGGGACGATTTGAGAACAGTGGCGGCAATGGTATCAGCGGCAATAACGTTATCGGCGGCGATGTATCGGTCGAAACCATTCAACCGGTTGCATTCGCCAATCCGCATGATACCCTCAGCGAGCCGGAAAGCGGACGCATCATCGGAGCGCATGTCAAAGACGGCGTTCGGTTGGGGCGGCGCAAGCATATTCCTGAGGAAGTATTGGATTTTATTCCGCAGCATCACGGCACAACGGTCATTCATTATTTTTATGACAAAGCGGTGCAGAAGGCTGCGGCGACGGCATCAGCGACGGCAGTCAATCTTGAGGATTTCCGGTATCCGGGTCCGAAACCACAATCGCGGGAGACGGCGATTGTGATGCTGGCCGATGGGGTTGAAGCCTCGTGCCGCTCGCTGAGTTCGCCGAATGAAACGACGATTTCAAAAATGATCGACATCATCATTCGCAAGCGGCTCGATGAAGATCAATTTTCCGAGTGCCCGATTACGTTCGCGGAAATTGCGGCGGTCAAAAAAAGTTTTATTCAAACCCTGACGGCCTCGCAGCACAAGCGCATCAAATATCCGGGACAAAAAATTTAAACCGGTTCAACAGTAATCTGATATACATTTCGCTTTCGAACGCAGCCTTTTTATCACTGTAAAAAAACCTTTGGATACACCACCGACACCACCGACGCCGCCTGCCACCGTTTCCGAACCGCGTTCGCCCAAACCGCCGCTTGCCGCAACAGCAACCGTGCCGCCGCCGCTTTTAAACCGCGTGATCGGCTGGTTCATCGCCTTGCTGTTTTCACCGGGTATTATTTTTCTGATGTTTTTTCTTGCGCTCAATTTTTTTCTGACTTACTATCTCAACCCGACCGTAAAGGCGCAGTTGGAGTCGTTCGTCGAGAGTACGACGGATAGTTTGTATGTGCTCGATCTCGGCGATCTTCGCATCAACACGGAAGATATTTCAGTGGAAGCCCGCCACATCTCGCTCCGGCCTACACTCTCGCCCGAAGCGCATTTTAAACGGACCGGTAAGAACGCTTTGCGCGTCTCGGTTTCGGCGTCGCGCCTGCGGGTGCTGCGCGTCGGCGTGCGCGACGCCTTGCAGCGCGACGGCGTTAAGATCGGATTCATCGCCATTGATTCGTTGCGGGTTGAGATTTTAAAAGATTCGCTTCCCGCCTCAGCAACCATGCAGTCCGGCGGCGCGGCGAAAGATTCGGTTACGCTGCCGATGCGACTTTCGGCGATTGTTCCGCAGATCGCCCTCGATAGCGTCCGGTTGCGCGACTTCGACTTTCGTTACACCACGCGCGGCGATACGAGCCAAACGATTGAGGTTTCGCTGAAGCAGTTTCTGACGACGCGCCCGTCGTGGTCATTTGAGTCGGGACAAATCCGCGGCGGATTTTTTTCGGTGAAGTCGCCCGATGTGTTGCTTTCAACGCAGATTGCGGCACCGCCGCCGCCGCCGGGCGGCAAAAAAAACCGACGCGCCGGGTTCAAGGCGGCCTCCCCAAATCGCATACCGAGAAACGCGACCGCAACCAAGCGAGCCGCGCCCAACCCGCCCGCAGCTCCGGCAGACAGTCTGACTTTTTTCGAACGGCTTACCAAACGGTTGCCGCGCGTCTTGTTTGACAGTCTGCGCGTCTCCGATGCCCGCGTGCGCCTCGTTACATCGGAAGGTGAAAAACGTTCGGAAACGGTGTTGCCGGAATTCAGCATTCAGATGCGCGGGATTGAAATTGATTCGCTGAAAAAACCCGCCGAGCGTTTGCCGTTCTTCAGTAAAGATTTCCGGCTCTCCCTTACCGGCTTCATCTACCGCCTGCCCGACAGCATTTACACGCTGCGCTTAGGCCCGATTTCACTCTCGACCGCCGACTCAACCTTGACGATTGACAGCGTTCGATTTTCGCCGGAGATGACGCATCAGGAATTTATCCGGCGGCAACGCTATCAAGGCGACCGGTTCAAAGTGAATGCCAAACGGCTTTCGATTGCAGCGTTAGATTTCCGGCGATTGGTTTATGACGAAGCCATCATGGCACGCACCGTGCGGCTCGACGGGCTGCTACTTGATATTTACAGCGACAAGCATCCCCCGCTTTCGCCCGTGCCCGCCGTCTTCGTGATGCCCAACGACTTGATAAAGTCTATGCAAACCGCTTTTCGCATCGATACCATAGACATCAACGACGGCTTCGTTCGTTATAGCGAGCGACCGCCCGCCGCCGCCGCGCCGAGTCCGCTCACTTTCGAGCGCGTCAATGCGACCATCACCAATGTTACTAACGACAAGTTGCTGATGACCGACCGCACGCCTGCGGTGCTTGATGCAACCGCGCTGCTGATGGGCGCAGGCCGGATGAAAACGGTCATTGAGTTGCCGTTGCTTTCGCGCGGTTTTGATGTGCGTTACTCCGGGCGTGTCGGTGAAATGAAAGCCGCCGCACTCAACGCATTTCTTAAAGGCATTGCGCGGGTGGAATTTTTCAAAGGCGATGTTGAGCGGATCACTTTTGACGTCTCGGTGAAGAATGGTTTTGCATCGGGACGGGTCGGCGCGATTTACCGCAACCTTCAGGTAACCGTTTTGCCGCCGCACCGCAAGATGCAAAGCGGTCTGCGCGAAGGATTGATGTCGTTTCTCGCCAATCAATTTAAAATCAAACCGCACAACGCGCCTGAGTTGGATAATCCCGTTCGCACCGGACGGGTTCGGATGAAGAAAACAAAACGGCACGCCTTCTTCCAATTTCTCTGGCTCTCGCTGCGCGGCGGCCTCTCGCCTATCGTCGGTATTTAAATCCCCCGCTTAACCGCCTCTCTTTGCGAAACCCACTCGCCGCCGCCGCCGTATGACCGCGGGCGGCCTACCTAAAAAAAATTGACAACAAATCGATCATGCTAAAATCCGTCGTACTCCTTTTGGTTACACTCGTCTGGGCAGGCACCGCTTTCGGACAACAGATCGAAAGAGTTGACGGTACAAAGATTTCTATTGATTCCCTTCGAAGCACGATTGAGCATCTGATGGATACAGCCCGTGTTTCAGGTGTGTGTATATCGGTGTTCAACGATAACAAACCGGTTTTCATACAAGCATTCGGACTTGCCGATGTTCCCAAAAAAGATACCCTCAAAACAACGACGGTATTATATGCGGCTTCCTTCAGCAAAGCGGTATTTGCTTACATCGTTATGCAATTGGTGCAGGAAAAAGTAATAGACCTTGATAAACCGTTGGTTCAATATTTGAGCAGGCCTTTGACGAGCTATAAAATTACCGGATGGAACAGAGGCTATGAAGATTTAAAAAATGACGAGCGGCACCAACGGATAACCGGAAGAATGTGTCTCAATCATACGACGGGTTTTCCCAACTGGCGATGGTTTGAAACCGACAAAAAGCTGAAAATTAAATTCCAACCCGGTACTCGCTATAGCTATTCAGGCGAGGGAATTTATCTGTTACAATTCGTCATCGAACAAATTACCGGCAAAGACTATGAGACGATAGCACGCGAAAGGATTTTTAAGCCGCTGGATATGATCAATACCAGTTACGTTTGGCAAAAACGCTTCGATGAAAATTTAGGTCTCGGCCATAACGCGAAAGGAGAGCCATATCAATTGATGCAATGGAATGAAGCAAGTGCAGGCGGCTCTATGAGCACGACGCTGATTGACTACACGAAGTTCTACACGGCTCTCGTACAGAGCAAAGGTTTAACCCAAGCGAGTTTCAAGGAAATGATCAAGCCTCAGATACGTATCAAGTCTAAGCAACAATTCGGGCCGAATGCATTGATAGACGGCAGCGATAATGATGATATAGCATTGAGTTACGGGTTAGGATTCGGCGTCTTAAAAACACCATATGGGACGGCTTTTTTTAAGGAGGGGCACGACGAGGGCTGGGGACATTATTCAATTTGTTTTCCCGATAAAGGTATAGCCATTGTGATCATGACGAACAACGATAACGGAGAAAGTATTTTCAAAGAATTATTAGCCGTTTCAATCGGCGATACTTTTACACCTTGGCGTTGGGAAAACTACCTTCCTTACAAGTAATACACCTTTTTATCAACTGATCTTATCCGCATCCTGCTTTGAAGTTTTAATCCTGATTTTTTATGATTCAGACATTTTATCATTGCAAAGTCTGCACGGCTTTCGCCTTACTGTCGCTGCTCATTGTTTCACCGCCGCTCTCGGCGCAGACGCGCGGACGCCATGAGCCGATTGGCGTTGAGAAATCCATCAAAGCCGATTTTCAACTGGGCGCGTTGGAACTCACGGTGAAACCGCACCATCACGGCAACCTTTTCGATTACATCTATACTTCCGGCGATAGCACCGATCTCTCTTGCAATTACAGCGTCGACACCGACGGCGAAGCCAATCTCGAACTGATGACGAGTTCAACGGGACAGAACGAGCGGCGCAAGGTTCGCATCTCGTTCAATTCTTTTTTCAGCAAGGATAAAGAAACCGAAAAGCCTCGCGTGATGGAACTCTCGCTCTCCGATTCGCTGCCGATGGAACTTTCACTTTCCTTGGGCGCGGCGGCGGCCACCCTAGATTTATCCGGCCTGAAGCTTTCTGCCTTTTCACTCAGCAGCGGCGCGAGCAACAATGCCGTTCGCTTTACCAAGCCGAATCCCGTGCAGATGAAAACGATGGAGATTTCTACCGGCGCATCGAAATTGGAAATGACGGGATTGGGTTACGCCAACTTTGATACGATGGAACTCAGCGGCGGGGCGACCAATGTTGTTTTGGATTTCGGCGGCAACATTCGGCGACAAGTCAAAGCGGAAATTTCCATTGGGGCGGGGTCGGTCAGGATTCTCGTGCCGAAAGACCTTGCGGTACGCATCAACGCCTC
>JACMJS010000005.1 GCA_014380515.1 Chlorobiales bacterium | reverse complement strand
TGCGGGATCAAGCTTCGATTCCATGACGGTCATGGTTTCGCGCAGCAAATAGGTTTCTCTGCCGCAGTGCAAGCCGACGTAATTTCCTTCGGCTTCGATCCAATCAATTTCATCGGACTGCACAAACGAAATGCGTCCGCCTTGTTTGATGGCAAACCGCTCGGTGAATGTCTGTGTTGCAGTCGCTTGCGGCTGCAACTGTTGCAGCAATTGCATCATGCGTTCGGTGATCGCGCCGGTTTCATTTTTTTGTAGGGCGGCGCGGGCGCGGGCAAGCGTGGCCTGAAAGCGCGGCTTGCTAAAAGGCTTGAGCAAATAATCCAAGGCCTGCGCCTCGAACGCTTTGACCGCGTGTTGATCGAAGGCTGTAACGAATACAACCTGCGGCATCCAAACTTCACCCGCGGCACTCGCGGCATTCTTGGTCTTTGCGGCCTTCAGGGCTTCGAGCACATCGAAGCCGTTCACTTCCGGCATTTGCACATCGAGAAATACAAGGTCGGGCGTTTGCGTGAGAATTTGTTCGATGGCTTCGCGTCCGTTTTTACATTCACCGACGAGCGCAATCTCCGGTTCAGTTTTCAAGAGATCGGCAAGTTTTTTGCGCGCGAGCACTTCGTCATCAACGATGAGCGTGCGGATCGGTAACAAGGGCGGCGAGTTCGGGCGTGATGCGTTCATTGAAAATGCGGTCGTTCAAGAGCGGTTCGGATGCAACGCTTGGCAGCAGAGTCAAAGGCAAATCGATGGTAACCAAAAGGCCGCCGCCTTTGACATTTGCGAGTGTGAATTGTGCGGCGTTGCCATAAAGTTTTTCAAGCCGCGCGGCGGTGTTTGTCAGGCCGATACCGCGTTTGGCGGTTTGCAGCGACGCAATGCCTTCGCCGTTGTCTTCGAGCTCGAGATGCAAGGTCGCGCCATGTTTCGCGGCCCGCAAGTGCAGCACCGCGTTATCCGGTTTCGGCGCGACGGCGTAGCGCACGGCGTTCTCGACGAGCGGCTGCAAGAGCAGCGTCGGTACGGCGGCATCGAGCACGTCGGGGCCTGCGTGCAACGTAAATGTGAGCCGGTCTTGAAAACGAATTTCTTCGATGGCAAGGTAGCCGCGCAGAAATTCCAACTCGCTCCGCAAGGTTTGGGTTTGTGCGGGCGTCCCTTCGAGCGTCAGCCGGAGAAAATCACCCAAGCGGCTGATCATTTCATCGGCGGCGTCAGGATTATCACGCAGCAGCGATGAGATCGAATGCAGCGTATTGAACAGGAAATGCGGATGCAACTGCATTTTGAGCGCAGCCAGTTCCGATTGCAACAATGCCGATTGCAACTGTGCGGCTTTGATGCGCTCCGTCTTGAACTGCGCGGCAAATTGATAGATATAAATCCCCGCGACGATGCCCCAATACGTCATCAGTCCCATCACGATGCCGGGGCCGTAGAGAAAAAACATCCGCGACTCTTTCGGCATCTCCGTCGCTATCACCGCAAGGGATTGATTGTGCATCATCCGTCCCACCGATACGGCAATCATAAACACCAACGGCGGCAAGAGCACGCTCGCCGTCAGATGCACCGGCACGCTAACGAGCAACCGCGACGGCGCCAGCGGCAACCACTTGATCAACTGATAGATGAGTAGACCGACCGCGCCCCAGATGTAGTAGTAGAACATTTCACCGGCGAAGAGATCGAACAAATCAATCGGCTTGCCTGTAACGACCGACTGGAAATACGCCGTACTCGCAAAGCCGAGGCCAAGCAGCGTAGTACCGCCGAACACAATGGCAAATGTTTTTAAGCGTGAAAATTGCATCGTTGCTTTCCCTACAAAATTCTTTTACAAAATGAAATCCGTTGAGAGGAACGCCGACTTGTGATCGCGGACGATTTCGGTGATGATGTTCTTGTTGATGTCCGTGCCTTTCGCCGCCACAAGCGTCCGAATCGAAAACGCGCGGAGTGCATCCGTAACCGAGAGCGTGCCTTCCGCCGAATCCTTGCGTCCGGTAAACGGGAACACATCCGGCCCGCGCTGGCACTGGCTGTTGATGTTCACACGGCACACCTGATTGACGAGCGGGTCGATCAAACTTGCAATCTCATTGGCGTCGCTCCCGAAGATGCTCATCTGCTGACCGTAGTTCGACTCGATGATGTAATCAATCGGCGTGCTGATGTCGCTGAACGGGATGACGGGCACAACGGGGCCGAACTGTTCCTCGCGGTAGAGCCGCATTTTTTCATTCACCGGATAAACGACCGCCGGATAAAAAAACGTGTGATTGACTTTCCCACCATGTTCATTCATCACCTTGCCGCCGAAGGCTTCCGCATCTTTCACCAGCTCCGTCAAGTAATCCGTTTTGTGTTGCTCGGCGACGGGCGTGATCACCGCACCTTCTTCCCACGGCATTCCGATTTTCAATTTGCCTACCGCTTCCGAAAACTGTTTTAAAAATTCATCCGCGATGTTCTGATGCACGAACAAAAGTTTGAGGGCGGTGCAGCGTTGGCCGTTGTAAGAAAGCGTCCCGAGAATACATTCTTTGACGGCAAGTTTCAAATCGGCATCGGGCAACACGACGCCGACGTTTTTTGCATCAAGCCCCAACACCGAACGCAAGCGGTGCACTTTCGGATGTTGCTTCTTCAATGAATCCACCACGCGGCTCGATCCGATAAACGCGAGAATACTAATCTTGCCGGAAGCCATCAGCGGCGGCACGATCACGCGGCCTTCGCCATAAACCGTATTGACGACGCCCGCCGGAAATGCTTCCCGAAACGCATCGAGCAACGGTTGATGCAGCAGCACGCCATACTTCGGCGGTTTGAAAATGACGGGGTTGCCCATGATGAGCGCGGGGATCAGAATCGTGTAGGTTTCGTTGAGCGGATAATTGAACGGCCCCATGCAAAGCGTAACCCCGAGCGGCGAGCGGCGAATCTGCCCGATGATGCCTTCCTCGATCACGAAGCGCGATGAATCCCGGTCTAAATTTTTTACCGCTTCGATGGTGGCGAGAATGTAGTCGACCGTGCGGTCGAACTCGCGCTGCGAATCGGCGAAGGTCTTGCCGATTTCCCACATCAGCAACCGTACGACTTCCTCGCGCTTCCCACGCATCAACCGCACAAAGTTTTCGATATGCGTGATCCGGTCTCTCACGCTCATCGTCGGCCATTCGCCACGACCGTTGTTGTAAGCAGCAGTAGCCGCGTCCAACGCAGCAAGTGATTCCGTCTCGGTCAGTTTCGGATATGAACCGATACGCTGCGGCTCGGTGTCCGCTTCGCCCTTGATGCACACGGGCGAATAGACGTTTTGCTTTTCGCCGGGCCACTCGATCAACTTGCCGCCGATGAGATATTTGGTTTGTTCCAGCGGCACTGAGAGCCGGTGCGCTTCGGGAATCTCGGATGCCGCCGGAAAAATGTGCGCGATCTTTTCTTCAGTCGTCATCGCAAAATGGTTTTGTTGATGGTTGATGTAACATTCGGCTCAAAGCATATTCGAGATTCAACTTCCATCTTCATCTGAGACAGGGAGTTTGGTTTCGAGTCGGCTTTAAATAGGATCAGGCGTATTCGGCCACGGCGACGAGCGACAGTAATTTCTCACGGAGTTTGTCTTGAATTGCCGCCGGAAGTTCTCCGGTTTGCCCGGCCTGTTCCATCGGCAAAGGCAAATGGGCAATCTCAATATCGGCTGAGGTCATTTGATTGTATGTTTTGACGAACGACTCGACGGCGTTCATCATCGAGAAATGCAGCGCGGCGTGCGCCGCCGATTTGAGCGAGGGCAAAATAATTTTGAGTTTCGTTTCGCCCGTCCGTCCGCGCAGAAACAAACCGATAAAGTTGAACAAAGTCGAGAGGCTTCGGAAATCACGTTCAATGGAATCGCCCGTCATCATCGAGATAACCGTAACGGGCAGCGTCGGTTGCAAGCGCAGATGATTCTTGATGCTTTCCAATTTTTGCGGCTGGCTCTCGCGTTCTTTCGTGAGTGAAATCACCGACGCGGTTTCGCCGATAGTCTCCGTCGCCCAATCGAGAAACGGATTGTCGCCCAAAACGGCCAGCACTGGTTTTCCCATCTCAAGCAAATTCGGTGTGTCGGATACCGGCGCGGCGGGCTGTAGCGGCTGTGTGGATGCGGTAGAGCGAGAGGTGCCGGATAAGTTGGCCGAGTTGCCCGAGTTGCCCGCGATGGTCGATCCGTTTGAACCTGCGGAGTTTCCTACGGTTGCACCTGATTCCTCAACAGGCGGCAACACGACGGGTAAAAGCGTTGACTTGGTGAGCCATTCGGTGCGTTCGTGCGACGTCCAAACGCGGGTGCGTTTGCCGTTCTCGATCCGGTAGACTTCTTCGGGATAAAAATGCACAGCCTGAAGCGGATCGCTGAAACCGAGCTTCGACCAATATTCGTGCACGGTCTGAATCGTCTTACCGAAAAAGTGAAACTGCGCCCAGCCTTTTAATTCGTAGCCGGTGAGCGTCTCCCAATTCATCATCAATGATGAGATCGGACTTGGGCGAGAGAAGTTGAGGAAGGTTTTGTTCTTGAACTTGTCGCCCCAAAGCAGAAACTCGTTCTGCACCTGCAATAAAAATCGCGGGCTGATATTAGGTGTGCCGCCGGTTTCCGCCGTGCCGACGAAACTCGGATACAGCTTCTCCAGCATTGCGCTCGCAAACGTTTCGAGGCTCGATTTAAGCAGCGACGGCATCGCCTGCGGTTTGGGTGCCGAGAACGGTTTGTAACTCACCCTCACGCCTTGATAGCCGGTGTTCGCCGGATTCGTCCATTGCGGCGTGCGAAGTGATTGCTCAGGATTTTTTTGAAGCACATCGTAAATCTCGGCGATGTCCAAGCGGAAGAGCGGTTGATTGTTGTTCTTGACGCTTTCATAGTAAAGCGTCTTGCCGACGTCGGTGAGTACCTTTACATCGGTTACTTCACGCACCGCGCCTTTGACCTGTACGCCCGAAAAGGTTTTGATGTCAACAATCGAGAAACTGACTTTGGGGTTGAAGGAAATATTCTTTGCAAGTTCCGAATCGCCGCTATCGGTAAAGTAGATCGTGGTGCCTGCGACATCCACAATGGTTACGTGTGAAAGATGAACCAGTCCCCATTCATCCGCCGATGCGACGACGGCAAAGCGTCCGACGGCATTCAAAAGTTGCTTTACGGTTTCAATCATAACAGGTGTTTTTTAAAAGCGTGTTCAAGGCCTAAATACTCGTTTCAACAACTTTCGTTTTAACAACCTATGATGAGAAAAGTTTCAGAACCGCGTGTTAAGAAATCCGTCAATCCACTTTCCCGGAGCCACAACGCTGAAGCCTCTTTTAAAATCGTTCAATTCAGATTGATATAATCTTGTGTTACATCCGTCGTTGTTTTAGGCAGCACGAACCGGAAATCATCATTGCGCAAACTTTCGTCGGGCTTGATTTTGATGACGAGCAAATGCTGCAAAAACCATTTCCATTCCGGTTTCAACTTTTCTTCCAAGAGCGGCCCCGCCACCACCGGATTGACGAACAAATCGAGCGCGTTCGATTTGCGTTTTTTATCCAGCGCATACTTGCGCAGCCACCGTTCGATCTGGTTTACCGTCGTTTTCTTCGATTGAATAATGCCCGTGCCGCTGCACGCGGGACACTGCTCGCCCATGCGCTGCATCAAGCTTGGCCGCACGCGCTCGCGGGTGATTTGCATGATGCCGAAATCGGACATCGGCAGAATGTTGGACTTCGCGCGGTCGCGCCGGAACTCTTGCTTCATCGTTTCATACACCTTGCGCGAATTTTTTTCATCGAGCAAATCGATGAAGTCAACGACGATGATGCCGCCGATGTCGCGCATCCGCACTTGCCGCGCGATTTCGCGGGCGGCCTCCATATCGGTTCGCAGCGAATTTTCTTCCTGCTCGCGCTTCGCGGCATAGCGTCCGCTGTTCACATCCACCACAACCATCGCTTCGGTGTGCTCGATAATTAAATAGCCACCGGATTTGAGCCAGACCTTGCGGGAGAAAATGGATTCGACGTCTTTGGTTACGCCGTAGCTTTCGAACATCGGCAGGCGGCCTTTGTAGAGATAGACTTTCTTTTCCATCTCCGGCATTGCCCAGCGCACGTAGGTTTGCGTCTCCTTATGAAACTTGGCGGAGTTCGTAACGACCTCGTCCACATCCTCGGTGAGGTAATCCCGGATGACGCTCGCGGTGATGTTATCCTCTTTGAAAATCACGCGCGGCGGCTTGGAGGTTTTCACCAGTTCCTCGATGCGTTTCCACTTGGCAATCAATTGCTCCATGTCCGTTCGCAAGACATCTTCTTCCTGCTCTTCGGCGACGGTACGGACGATGGCGCCCAAGCCTTTCGGCAACAGTGATTTGATGAGCAACTTCAATCGCTTGCGTTCCTGCCGGTCGGAGATGCGTTTTGAGATGGCGATTTGTCCTTCACCGAACGGCAGCAAAACCATAAAGCGTCCGGCGATGGTGATGTCGGAGGTGAGGCGCGAGCCTTTCGTGCTGATGGGTTCTTTGATGACCTGAACCAAGATGCTGTCGCCGGGCTTCAACTTGCTGGCAATCATCTGCGTGTGCGACATGCGCCGTTCGCGCCGGGCGTCGTTCTTACGGTCTTCGGCACTGCGCTTGTCATTCGGATTCACGGGTACGTTTGGATTGGCCGCGCCTTGTCCATTCTGGCCATTCTGCGGACGGCGGTCGTTGCCGCCGCGTTGTTGCGGGCGGCCTTGTTGCCGCTGTCCGCTTTGCGAGGCTTGCGCGGGCAGTTGCGGCGTTGTGGGTGCGACGGCGGCGTCTTCATCGTCGTCTTCATCTTCTTCCACGTCTTCGTCGAGCATCGCCTGATAATCTTCGTTCGTCGTGCCGACGTCGGAAAAGTGCAGGAAGCCGTCGGAGTTTTGGCCGATGTCGACGAAGGCGGCTTGTAAACCTTCAACCACTTTTTGCACGCGGCCCAAGTGAATATCGCCGACCGTGCGGGCACTTTGCGGCGTCTCGATGAACAGTTC
>JACMJS010000315.1 GCA_014380515.1 Chlorobiales bacterium | reverse complement strand
CGTCATCAAATCCGCTTTTCCCAAAGATGGTTTCCTCGGCGAAGAGTTCGGCGAAATCAAATCCAAGAGCGGCAGACGCTGGATTATCGATCCCATCGACGGCACGAAATCCTTCATTCACGGCGTGCCGATGTACGGCGTAATGATCGGCCTCGAAGTAGAAAAATTTGTTCAAGTTGGCGTCGTGAATTTCCCCGCACTTGGCGAAATTTTTTATGCGGAGTGCGGCAGCGGCGCATACTGCAATCTTCAACGCATCACCGTCTCCGCCATCGATACCATTTCCGATGCAACGCTCTGCATCACGAGCGAAAAAAACTTGCGCGAAACCGATACACTTTCTCCTTACACCGCTCTCAAAGACCGCGCGCTGCTTACCCGCACGTGGGGCGATTGCTACGGCCACTGCCTCGTCGCTGCCGGACGTGCTGAGATCATGATCGATCCGGTGATGAACCCGTGGGATTGTGCCGCGCTCGTGCCCATCGTTGAAGAAGCGGGCGGACGCTGCTTTGATCACCATGGCGAGCCGACGATTTACGGCAAAGGCTTTATCAGCACCAACGCCGCGCTCGCGCCCGTCGTGATGGAACAGTTGAAATCAACCTTAGCAAAACCGAAGCGGAAGATATGATTCATCACGCAGCCCTTTGGACGGACGTATGCCAGCTCGTCAAAAAACTTTCGGAGCGGCAACTGGATTCGGCGGAAATTCTCAAAGCCTTACTGTATTTGCTTGAACACGCCGGAAGTCATTCGGCAACTGAAGATGCGTTGATGTCGCGGTGGCACCGGCTGTCGCCAAAGGCGTTGAATCTCGTCGCCGCCCGTCCGGTTGAAACGCCGGAATTGAAAGTGCCCGTACCGCCGCGTCCTTCGGAACTCACGCTTTGCGCGTCCGATGGTTCGCAAGTTTTCCCCGACCGCAATCTCAACCTTGATTTCTTTCTGCTCAATCTCAGCCGCATTGCGTTTCACATCGGTACGAACGAGCCGCCGCTTTTGGAAAGCACGACCGAACTTTACGACGACGAATTTACCGCCGCGTTTGATCTTGATCTCGGCGACCGCAACATCACGTTCGCCACCCCCGAAATCATTGCGGCCTTGCGCGGGCAGCGCGAACTCGAAACGCTTTTCGACCTTGCGCTGCAAGAAAAAAAATCAGGTCGCCCGTGCCTCGCCCTCGCCGACGGCACGTTGATTTGTTGGCACTTGAAAAATCTCCGCGAGCCGATGCAAAGTTTGCTCCGTCGCCGTTACCTTTCGATCCTCTCGAAGTTTCGGGAAGCTAAAATTCCGGTGGCGAGTTATGTGAGTTATCCGGGCAGCAAGGAAGTTCGTGCCACGCTGGGCTTGGTGTTGCAGGCGGAATTGAAAGAACACGCGCTGCCGCTCGAACGCCTAACCGACCATCAGATTTTTTGTGCTTATCTCAATACCGGCGAACGCTCGGCACTCTTTGCCTCGATGTCGGAGGCAATGAACGATTATGATTCCGGCGATAAAATTTATTTTTTCTACTTACGACTGCCGCATGAAATCGCCCGCATCGAACTGCCCGCGTGGGTTGCCAGCGAAATTGATTTTTTGCACGCCGCGATTTTTGATGACGCCACCAAAGGCGGCGGTTATCCGATGACTTTGACGGAAGCACATGAACAAGCCGCCGTTGGGCACGGCGATCAACAAAGTATTTACCAACTGATCGAGCGCATCGGTATGCGTGAAGGCTTTCCGGTTACATACTCGGCCAAAGCCCTCTCGAAACGCACCGCAAAAATTTAATCCGATTTACTAAGATGGCATTCCCGTCCGCGCTGCTCTCTAAGGTCCCGCGCTGCGGGAAGCGGGAATCTATCGAGCGACCGAAGTCAAGATTCCCGCGTATGCGGGAATGACATACCAAAAGAAATCACATTCAAAAAGATATTTCACTTGCACGCTTTTAATTTCAGTTCATGCCGCAACGCCGTTTTTTATATCTCACCTTTTCGCTGCTGCTCACGCTCTTGTTGCTTCACGCCTGCGCGACGCTAGATAAAGATGAAGTGATCGTCATCGATTACACT
>JACMJS010000314.1 GCA_014380515.1 Chlorobiales bacterium | reverse complement strand
TTCATTCAAATCTCCGCGCTCACACTGAGTCTGATGGTGTTTGCCGCGATGGGCTTACGGCTGGCGGTGTCGCTGCGCAAGCAGGATGCGGTGATCCGTGAATCGCAGCAGCAATTGATTCAATCGGAGAAGATGGCCTCGCTCGGCCAAATGGTCGCCGGTTTGGTGCACGAAATGAACACGCCGCTCGGCTTCGTGCGGAGCAACATCGAAATCACCGAGCGCAACCACGGTATTCTCAGTGATGCGATTTCGGAATATGAATCGATGAGCACGACGCTTGAGCAAGGCGATCTTTCACACCTTGAATCGCAACTTCAGAGCGTCAAGGAACGCTCGGAAAAAATCCGCAAGTTCAATCTGATCGACAAAACCCGTACGCTGCTTTCACAGTCGCTCGTCGGCCTCGACCGCATT
This sequence comes from Chlorobiales bacterium, assembly GCA_014380515.1. GTDB lineage: Bacteria > Bacteroidota > Chlorobiia > Chlorobiales > JACMJS01 > JACMJS01. The sequence goes on along the minus strand of JACMJS010000314.1, from coordinate 5,498 downwards.
CAGGAATTGATCTTGAACCTCAAAAACTTTTCGCGCCTCGATGAAGCTTCGCTGAAGCCCGCCGACATCAACGAGGGGCTTGACTCCGCGCTCGTCATCGCACAGAATATGCTCAAGGCGCGGGCAACGGTCGAAAAACGGTACGCCGCGCATCTCGTTGCCGAGTGCCACGCCGCCCAACTCAATCAGGTGTTTCTCAATTTGATTATGAACGCCGCGCAAGCCATTACGCCCGCGCCCGGCGAGACCGGCGGAACGGATGCGGAGCGGCAGGGACGCATCGTCATCACCACCATCGCCGAGCCGCAATGGGCTACGATCAAAATTTCGGACAACGGTTCGGGCATCCGGCCTGAACATTTGCGGCGCATTTTCGAACCGTTCTTCACCACGAAGCGCGTCGGCGAAGGCACGGGCTTGGGACTGTCGATTGCGTACAAGATCATCGAGCAACACGGCGGCACGATTGACGTCAAGAGCGACGTCGGCATGGGCACAACTTTTACGGTTCGCATTCCGCTGCGGCACTTGCAGACGCCGCAGCAGAATGCCCGTCTCTCGAAGATGATTCAAAACAATTCTCAAACATCTATCACAACACCTTCGCTATGAAATCGCAACCGCACGTTTTGGTCGTTGATGACGAACCGCTGGTGCTCAATACCCTGCAAAATCTTTTGGAGTTTGACTATACCGTGCACACAGCCGAAGACGGCTTCACCGGCTTGAAGATTCTTCAGAAAGAACCCGTCGCCGTCATTCTGAGCGATCAACGGATGCCGGAAATGCTCGGCCATGAATTTTTGCGTCAAGCCAAACTGATCCGTCCGAACGCCATTCGTATTCTGCTGACGGGCTACAGCGATTTGGAAGCGGTGATGAACAGCGTCAATGCGGGCGAGATTTTCCGTTACCTCAACAAGCCTTGGAAATCCGATTTGCTGCTCTCGGTGGTGAAACTCGGCGTTCAGGTGCACGATGAACTTTCGGGTATCATCCGTCAAGCCGCGTGGGATCAGCGATTGAAGGGCGATCACAGCACGCATATCGAGGTCGAAGAGAAAACGCCGAATGTCTTGTTCGTCGGCTACGAGAACAGCGAGGTCGCCCATCTTGTCAAACAACTCGAGGACAGATTCGCCGTTTCCGCGGCAACCTCCATTGACGAAGCCTTCCGCGAAATTGCGCGCAAGCCGATTTCAGTGATTGTCAGCGAAGTGAAGTTCGAGGAGTTCGACGGCGTTGAGTTTCTCAGCGCGGTGCGGCAAGATTACCCGCACATCGTAACCGTAATCCTGACGGAAGTCGTTGATGCCCAACTGGCGATTCGCTCGATCAATGAGTTGCAAGTCTTTAAGTATTTGACCAAGCCGCTTGCGAAGGGCGAATTCAAAAAAGTGCTCACCGACGCCGCCTTGCGCAACCAGCAGTATGCCTCCGCACCGGCGGCGAATCTTCAATTGACCGCTCAGAAATTCGTCCCCTCAACGGCGGAAGATCAGAGCGATACCGCACTGCGGCTGCGGCTGCGGGCGGCTCAGGCGATGGTTGCTAAAAAATCTTCCCCGGCACCCTGAACCGCCCGGAAGGCCGCACCCAGACGCATTCCCCCGTTTCTACACGTTGATGTGTGCCGTCGCACGTCGTTTGCTATCTCCGCTCTTTGACTTATCATCCGTCCTGCCCGCACTGTCTGCACAGTGGCTTGATTTACCTTGAAGCAAACACCTAAGGCACAACCCTTGTAGCCGCAGTTATTGTAATGCCTGCCGCGCTACCGCTGATTCCTTCACCCTACGCACCAGCCTTTGTCGTTGAAGTCGGCCGAGTGCCGGTTTTTGCATAAATTCCGCCGCGACGCTTGATACAACCGATTGTTCGTTGCAGGCCGGATTGACTTCGGGCGTTTATCGTTACCGGCATCGCAGATTACTTTTTTGAAAATCCCCTAAGAGATATTGATGAATCAGACTCAGGAAAAAATTCAACAGTTGGAAACCCTGGTGCAAGCGGCGAGCGGCGACCGTGCGAAGGTAGATGCAACCAATGAACTCGCGTGGGAATTGCGAATTACCAATCCGCGCCGCTCGCTAATTCTCAGCCGTGAAGCCGCCGCCCTTGCCGAAACTTTGGGACACCGTTCAGGTCTGGCCTATAGCCTGCGCAACATGTCGTTCTGCCACTGGCGTTTTTCCGAAAGTGATGCCGCTCTGTCCAAAGTTTTCAAAGCCCTCGGCCTGTTCGAGCTGACCGGCGACCGGCACGGTGAGGCGAGCGCGCTGAGTATTATGGGCAGTGTCTGTAACAGTCTCGGTGATTTCGCGGCTGCACTTGAATATCATTTCAAAAGCCTCAAGATGAGCCGCGAAATGCAGAACCGGCAAACCGAAGCCGAGTCGCTCAATAACATCGGCATGGTCTACCGGCGACTGGGCGATTACGCCAGCGCGCTCGAGCGTCATTTTAGCAGCCTCGCTATCTTCGAAGAGTCGGAAAATAAATGGGGAGCCAGTTCCTCGCTGATGCAAGTCGGCGTTGTGTATCACAGTTTGGGCGATTACAACAACGCGCTCACCTTTCATTTCAAAGCGTTGAACATTCGTAAAGACATCGGCGATCAATGGGGCGAAGGCGCGTCGCTGATGCACATCGGTACGACTTATCACAGTTTGGGCGATGACGCCAGCGCACTCGATTGTCATTTCAAAAGCCTGCGACTCAAGGAAGAAATTTTAGACCAGCGCGGCCAAGCGGCGTCGCTCCGCGCCATCGGCAATGTGTATGAATCGCACGGCGACGACGATAAAGCCCTCGAGTGCTACTACGGCAGTTTGAAGATCGCCGAGAGCAATCTCGACCGCTGGGGCATGTCGCGCACCTCGATTGACTTAGGCAAACTTTATCTGAAACGCAAAGACACCGACAAAGCGACTGACTTCCTGCGCAGCGGCCTCGCCATCGCCGTCGAAATTCGCTCGAAGGAACTCATCTATAAAGCTCAGCTCTCGCTCTCCGAAGCCGCCGCACAGACGGGCGATTACGAGCAGGCGTGGCTCGCGCATAAGGAATATCACCGCGTCAAAGATGAGGTCTTCAGCGAAGAAAGCGATAAGAAGACGAAAAGTTTGATGATTCAATTTGAAGCCCAGCGGGCGCAACGCGAGGCCGATTTATACAAGCAGCGCACGATTGAACTTGCCGAAGCCAACGACGCGCTCCGCGAAGTAGGCGAACAGAAATCGCAACTCTTGCTTCGGCTGCAACAGCAGGCGCAGGAACTCGAGCGACAAGCCCGCGAAGACGGCCTGACGGGGCTTTACAACCGGCGGTACTTCGATAACCGCATCTTGCTCGAGTTCGAACGCGCCAAACGCTTCTCGCATTCGATGTCGGCGGTGATGGCCGATATTGATTTCTTTAAGTTTGTCAACGACCGTTTCTCGCATCAAGTCGGTGATGAAGTCTTGCGGGCAGTCGCCTTGATTCTCAAACAAAACTGCCGCTCGATTGACATCATCGCCCGCTACGGCGGCGAAGAGTTTGCCATTGTTTTTTTAGAAACGCCGCTCGTGGGCGCCGCCGAAGTGTGCGAGAAAATTCGCGCCGCCGTTCAAAACTTCCGGTGGGAAGATTTGCATCCCGACCTGAGCGTAACGATCAGCATGGGCCTTTCCGACGACCTCACGGTAGCCAACCATGAAAAACTTCTCTCCGCCGCCGATGCCAAACTCTACGAAGCCAAAGCCAAAGGCCGCAACCAAGTGCGCTACTAAAGTATTTTTCGAAACACACTCCCCGCCTCATTTGAGCCTGACGAAACAGGTTTCGTAGGGAGGGGCGCAGAGGCGGTTGAAGAAATTGCGTTCGTTCAACCGCCCCGTCCTTGCGGACACCCCGCCTTATCTAAGGTGGGGAGTTCAAATATCTCAACGCATCTTTCATCGCCGCAAATGATTTTACAGGTTTCTCGCCTCGCCTTGCTGATTATTTTTCTTTCACCGCCATCTCAACCTGCCATGAACCCGACCGCCGCACCGCAACTTGCCGCGCCTGATTCAACCGATGTTTCTAATGACACCAAAACTTTTACGCCGGAGTGGGCGAAGGGCGCGGTGTTCTACCAGATTTTTCCCGAACGCTTTCGCAACGGCGACGCTTCAAACGATCCCGCGCCCGACAAGAAATCACCCACGGCCAAGAGTCACCCGTGGACGAGCAACTGGTATGCCTTGACGGACGCCGAACGCGCCAAATCAAAAAATATTTACGATCATCTCACCCACCGGCGGTACGGCGGCGACATGCAAGGCGTGTTGGATAAGCTGGATTATCTCAAAGATTTGGGCGCGCAGGTCATTTACTTCAATCCTGTTTTCGAAGCCCCGTCGCACCACAAATACGACGCCTCGATGTTTCATCACATCGACATCAATTTCGGTCCCGATCCGAAAGGTGATTTAGAAATCATGCAGCGCGAAGATGCCGCCCGCCCCGAAACATGGCAATGGACGAGTGCCGACAAACTTTTTTTGAAAGTCGTTTCGGAAGCGCACCGGCGAGGGATGCGCGTGGTGATCGATGGCGTGTTTAATCACGTAGGCCGGAAGTTTTGGGCGTTTGATGATTTGATTGCGAATCAGGAAAAATCGCGCTACAAGGATTGGTTCATCGTAACGAGTTGGGACAACAAAGCGAAGGGCACGACGTTCGATTACAAAGGCTGGTGGAACATTCGCTCGCTGCCGGAGTTCCGAAAAGATTCGGTGCTCGGTTTGGCCAAAGGCCCTAGAGAACATGTCTTTGCCGCCACGCGACGCTGGATGTCGCCCGACGGCAACCGTGAAAACGGTATCGATGGCTGGCGATTGGATGTGGCCAACGAAGTGCCGCACATTTTCTGGAAGGATTGGCGCAAACTCGTTCGCTCGATTAACCCCGATGCCTATATCAGCGGCGAACTGTGGGACAACGCGGCACAGTGGCTTCAAGGCGATGAGTTCGATGCGGTGATGAACTATCCGTTCGCCAAACTTTCAGTGAATTATTTCATTGACAAACAGCGTAAAATTTCCGCGTCGCAGTTTTTAGATAGCCTCGCGCAGCATCTCGCCTCGTACCCCGATGAAGTCAATCACGTGTTGATGAATTTGTTTGACAGCCACGACACCGACCGGCTCGCGTCCATGATTCTCAATCCCGACCGCAACTACGACCGCGATGCGACGCCGCGCGACAATCCAAAATATGTACTGCGAAAGCCGAACGCCGACGAACGCCAAGTGCAAAAATTGATGGCACTGTTTCAAATGACGTATCTGGGCGCGCCGATGCTGTACTACGGCACGGAAGCCGGTATGTGGAGCGCCGACGATCCCGACGACCGCAAGCCGATGCTCTGGCCGGATTTGAAGTACGACGACGAATCGACCGAAACCGTCAATGGCGACAAAGCGAAATACGAAGTGAAGTTCGATCAATCGCTGTTTGACTATCACAAG
>JACMJS010000313.1 GCA_014380515.1 Chlorobiales bacterium | reverse complement strand
GTAACGAGCTTCAAAGACATCGATCCCAAAATGTTTGAAAGCGTCGTCAAACTCATGGGCGGAAATCTAAAATGAGTTTGCGTTGAATTTTTTTTGATGTTTTTTTGATGCAAAGGCCGGAGCAATCCGGTCTTTTTTTTCTTGCATTCTGATGCCCATCCCGCCTTCGCCGGAAGGACATACAACAAGAATGGAAAAATGAATAGTCGTGTTCGAAAACCGTGTTTTCTTTTTCCTGAGCGACATTGTAAGGGCGAGGCATGCCTCGCCCCTACGAAGACGAATGCCGGGAACACCGCGAACGCCGATTCTTCCGCAACGACGAAACACTTTTTTGGAGCATCACCAAATGAATTAGCAAGGAAATAAAAAAGCATCCAAGGGAGTTGGATGCTTTTCGCTCACTGAGGGCCTGAGTACAAATCAGGTTCACGAGGTAATCTCTGATGACTTGCAGTTATACCGTCTGCAACTCTTGAAAAATTTTGCGCGTGTAACGCGATTCGCGGTCGATCTCTTTCATTTTATCCGCCACTTGCAGGGCTTTCGTCCGGTCTCCGGTGTGCAGATAAAGCAAACTGCCTTGATAGAGAAAGTCAAGAGCGAGATTGATCATTCCGGCTTTCGCGTAGGCCGCACCGAGACGGCTGTATGTAACCGGATCGGCGGGCGCGTAGCGCAGTGCGGCTTTGTATTCGTCAACTGCGGCATCGTAGCGGCCTTGCGCCATGAGTTGCGAGGCCAAACCGGAATGCTGAATAAATTTTTCCTTGTGCATGTAACTCGATCGTGTAAGATATTTTTTTAGAGTGCCGTCCTTTTGGACACAACAAGGATACGACGCTCCATCTCCGCATCTTCACGAGTGCATCAAGCCGAGTGCGGGCAATCACTTAAAAGGATGCGAATACGCGCGAACCAGCTTGATGCTATGCAGTGCATCACAAAAGAGGACGTTGAAGCAAGGGGAAGGGCGTGGGGAAAATGTGCAGTGTAGGGAAGTAGCGATTAGATTTCGCTTTCGCGGCGGGAAAAAGTTTCGAGCAGATCGAGAATTTCAACGGCTTCCGATTTGGTAATCGAACCTTTGCGAATCGCCACACGCACGGTTTCCATCGCAAGCGCGGCGTAGGTCGGAATCAGATGCGGCATTTGCTCCGAGAGTTCGGTGAGATGCCTTTCGACCGCACCCGCATCGCCGCGCTCAATCGGGCCCGTCAAGGCGTCGGAAATATCTTCGCCCGCTTTGATGTTGGCCAGCGTGCTTTGAATAATCGGCTCAAAGACTTTGAAGGCTTCTTTGGGTTTCAATCCCAACGACCCGAAAATTTCAGCCGAGACGCTCGTGAGCGTTACAAGGTAGTTGCTCATCATTACGGCGGCGGTGTGATAAAGCGTCTTGGCGTCTTTGGGCACGAGCATCACTTTACCGCCCAAGTCGTGCGCGAGTTTCTTGCCGATTTCCAAGCCTTCGACCTCCGCCGCCTGCAAGCCAAAGTAGCAATTGAAAAGTTCAGATTTACTATCTGCCCTACCGCCGTCCGCTTTGCCGTTCCGGCCTGTGCGCGGAAAAGTTTGAAACGGATGCAGCGATAGCACCGACGCCCCGCGGTCGGCGAGCGGCTGGAGCGCATCGGACGTCAGGGCGCCCGAAACATGGACAGCATAAAGATTTTTGAACGAGAGTTTGCCCCGTGCGAGGTCTTTGGCGATGACGGGAATTTCCGCCGCGCCTGCGGCAATGATGATGAGATTGGTATCGGGCGGAATGGCGAAGACCGCATCGGCGAAAACTTTCGAACCGACGGAGATCGCCAACTTTTCCGCTTTGCCAATCGTGCGGTTGATGACGGCGGAGAAGTGATAACCTTTGGCTGCAAGCCCTTTCGCCATCGCTGAACCGAGCGTCCCCGCCCCGACGAGAGCGACGCGGAAGTCCGCCGTTTTAAGCGAAGAGGTTGCGGCAATCATACGAGGCAATGAATAAAAACCATTGAGTGAAAAATCGTCGAGCAACTATTATAGCGGTCTGTGCACGGGCTACCGCGAAAATCCGGCGGCGACGTAAATTTTTCCGGCACTCTGATGAGACTCGCGGTGAATGAGTGAAAATTTATTTGCGCCGAGCGTGCGCGAAACCCGCGAGGCCACAGCCAGTGTACCGAGACCATCGCCCAAGTTCGTGCCGCCCATCATTGTCTTTCGCAGCAGGTCGCTGTAGTTCTGTTCCTGAAGATCGGTAAGCAATTCACTCACAGCGGTTTCGTTGGCTGACGAAAAATTAAAATTGGTCGTTGCTATGAGCAACGCGCGTTTTTGCTGCAACACTTCGCCGAGTGCCGAACCCAATTCATTACAAAAATCGATGCTCTGTTCGCCGAGCAAGATGGGTAAAAACTTAAATGCTCCGCGCTTGGCGACGCTCTCTTGAAGCAATGGCAATTGAACTTCAATCGCTGAGGTTTCCAGCGAACCCGCGTCGGTTACAAAGATGTCGTCTTCCTCGTCGGCGAGTTCATTGCGCACGAAGTCGCTCAGGTCAAGTTTACCGAGTGGTGTTTCAAACGCACCGTTGGCCGAAATACAGATTCGCCCGTTCGGCGCAGCGGATGCGGCGAGCACGATCACTAAATCATAGATCGATTCGCCGAGGGCTTTGTATCCGGCGGCCATCGCGGGCAACGCGGTTGCATAATTATCATGCGGCACGATGAGCGTGCGCAGATTTGAAACCGGCGCAGCGGGCGAGCCGTCAAGCGCAGCGGCAACTTGCGACTGCAGCAGGGCGGCATCGGCAGGATAAAGCGATCCCGAAAACTGCGGCGTGCGGTTTTGCTTGGCAGCCTGTGCATTTAAAAGCGATGTCGGCATCGCGGTGATGCGTTCAAACATTTTTTTGATCTGAAGGAGAAGTTGGTGGTGATGTCCCGAAACAAATGTGCGTACAAAAATATCTCAGGCCATGCTGACTTGCGACTTGAACTTCGAAGCCACCGTGTCGCAATACCGCGCGAGCTTGAGCTGCTTTTCCAAATCGGGAATGAGCGAGCTGAAATTTTCCTGATAATGTGATTTCCAATCGACGACGGCGAGCACCGGCACGCCTTCCGAAAAATCCGAAATCACCTGCGGGTTCGTCGTTTCCGCAAGGCCGTTGCCGAACTTGCCGAACTCGTTGATGACGATACCATCGACATGAATGCCTTCGGCTTTCAACACCCGCAACGTCAGCAATGTGTGATTGACCGTCCCATAGGCCGCGCGCGTAACGACAATCACCGGAAGTCCGAGCAGTTTCACCAAATCTTTGTTGTAAAACCCTTTGCGGTAGGGCGTCATCACGCCGCCTTGCGATTCACAAATTACAAACCGCTTTTGCGCTTGGAAGCCGCGCACGACGGCGAGAATTTTGCGGTCGTCAATATCCTTGTGTTCATACTCGCTGGCGAGCGAGGGCACAACCATATTTTCAAAACAGTAAGGTGAAATATCTTCGAGCGGATCGCTCAGTTCCAATTCGCGGGTGAAGAACTTCGCATCCATACTGTAGCGGCTGCCGACGGAAATCGGTTTCATCATCGCTACACCGACGCCGCGGTTCTTGAGCATTTTTCCGATGCCCGTCGCAATGAGCGTCTTGCCGATGTCGCGGTCGGTCGCAACGATGAAAACCCCTTGCGTCATGGTTGGAATGTTGAATGGCGTTCTTTGAAGAGCAGTTGTGGTGAGCGGCGGGAAGTATAACTTTTGCCCGTTCATTTTCCAAAGCAACCCGCCTCGCCACTCTCATTGCGAGCACCCGTTGTAAGCTCGAGCCAGGTCTCGCTCCTACGAATAACAACGCACGGCAAACAAACTTGCTTATCTGAAAAACGGCGACTAACTTCTTTCGCATTTTCCATGGATGCCATCACCAATACGAAAAACCTTCGACACCATTCATCATGTCCGACCTCAAATCCGATCTCAAGCCCGACTACCAAATTCGCAAAGCGATCATCATGGCGGGCGGCTTCGGCACGCGCCTGCGTCCGCTGACGAGCAACTTGCCCAAGCCGCTCGTGCCGATGATGATGCGCCCGATGATGCACCACATCGCCAACCTCGTCCGCGATTACGGCGCAAAGGAAATCACCTCGATGCTCTACTACCAACCCGACGCGATTCGAAACTATTTCGGCGATGGCAAAAAGTTCGGCTTCAAAATGAACTACATCCAATCCGACGCCGACTACGGCACCGCAGGCAGCGTCCGCAACGCCTACGATCTGATCGATGAACGCTTCATCGTCATCTCCGGCGACGTGCTCACCGATTTTGATTTATCGAAAGCCATCGAGTTTCACGTCAAGCGCAGCGCGAAAGCCACCATGATTCTGACGCGCGTCAAGAACCCGCTCGCCTTCGGCGTCGTCATCACCGATAAAGACGGCAAGATTACGCGCTTCCTTGAGAAGCCCTCGTGGGGCGAAGTCTTCAGCGACACGATCAATACCGGCATTTATATTTTGGAGCGCGAGGTGATGGATTTGATTCCCTTCCGCGAAAACTTCGACTTCTCGCAAGACCTATTCCCGCGAATGCTCCGCGAAAACATGGGACTTTACGGATACATCGCCGAAGGCTACTGGCGCGACGTCGGCACATTGTCTGAGTATCAAGAAGCGCACTTGGATGCGCTCAAAGGCCGCGTCAAATTGGATTTCACCGAAGGGCTGGAAAAAGTATCGGGCAACGTGTATGCGCACAAGTCGGCGCGCCTGAGCGATGAAATTAAATTTTCCGGCAGCGTGCTCATCGGCAAAGGTGTGAAGATTGGTAAGGGCGTGATGATTTCGAACAGCGTCATCGGCGACAACAGCGTCATCGGCGACGATGCTTCGCTCGATAGCACCGTGATCTGGCAAGGCACGACCATCGGCAAAGAAACGAGCGCGAAACTGGCCGTCATCGCGGAAGAAGTTGAAATCGGTAGCGAGGTTAAAATTGGTGAGCAAGTGTTCATCGCCGATCGCTGCCGCATCGGAAACTGTGCGGTGATTCGCCAAGGCGTACGTATCTGGCCGGAGAAGGAAGTAGAATCGAATGCGACGCTGACGCAAAGCCTCGTATGGGAATCGAAATGGTCGCGCGAACTGTTCACCGGTGCCCGCATCACCGGCATCTCCAACATCGAAATCAGTCCTGAGTTCGCCGCCAAAATCGGTTCGGCACTCGGCACGATGCTCGGCGAGGGGACTTACTGCTCGGTCAGCCGCGACGTCGATAAGGTCTCTCGAATGATCAACCGCGCACTCATTTCGGGCTTGCTGTCCGCAGGCGTTTCGATCAACGATTTACAAGCGACGCCGATTCCGATAGCGCGTCATAGTTTAAAACACGGCAACGAATCGGGCGGCGTGCATGTCCGCAAATCGCCGTTCGATGCTAAACTGTGCGACCTGATTTTCTTTGACAAGGGCGGCAAGGATTTACCCGCGGCGAAAACCAAAACCATCGAGCGCGTTTTCTACAGCGAAGAATACCGGCGAGCGAATTATGAAAAAGTCGGCAATCTGTATTTCCCCGAACGCGCGCTTGAAAGTTACACCGATAATTTTTTGAAGGCGATTGACATTGAATCCATTCAACGCTCGAAACTCCGCGTGGCGCTTGACTATTCGCACGGCGCGGCGACGACCATTTTCCCGAACATCATCGGTTCGCTCGGCATCGAGGTGATTTCGCTCAATGCGTTTATGGATTCGAAAAAATTTGCGCGCGAGGCCGATGAATTTTTCGAGGCTGCCGATAGGCTTTCGGAAATCGTCGTCTCGCTGAAATACGACGTCGGGTTTATGCTCGATGGCGGGGCGGAGCGCGTATTCGTCGCCGATGAAAAAGGTGCGTTCCTCGAACATCAACGGTTGCTCTCACTCGTTGCGCGGCTTTACTTGGACGTCTATCCCGAAACGAAAAAAGTCGCCGTGCCGATTACGGCGTCGCAAGAGATCGATGATCTGTGCCGCGAGCGCGGCGTCGTCGTGGTGCGGACGGGCGACAGTCATCTGGATTTGATGCGCGCCATCACCGCCGATCCTGAAATCGGATTTGCGGGCGGCACGAAAGGCGGGTTCATTTTTCCGAAGTTTCTATTCGCCTGCGACGGCATGTTTGCGACGATTAAAATTCTGGAGTTGATGGCGAAATCAAAATTGCACATCGGCGAAATTGCGGCGCGCTATCCTGAAAAGTATTTTATGATCAAACGCAACGCCGTGTGTCCGCGCGATTCGAAAGGAAAAATTATGCGCAAGATTATGGAAGACACCGGCGATCATTACCGGATGCTCGTCGACGGCGTGAAAATCATTTACGACAACGAGACTTCACTTCTGCTCCTGCCCGATCACGAGCGCGACTTGTTTCACATCAACGCCGAATCGCGGTCGAAAAGCCGCGCGACGAAACTCGTTTCCGAATACGAAAAGAAAATCGCCGCGTGGGTCAGCGAATAAATTCTTTTCCTTCGCTGCAATTTTCTCTTTGTCATTCTGAGCGTCAGCGAAGAATCTGCATTCGTCTTCAGATTCTTCAAATGCAGATTCTTCACTCCGTTCAGAATGACATTGAAAGGAAAAGTTTTAAAACACAAAAGGCTTGGATCGATCCAAGCCTTTGTCATTTCGCGGGTGGTTGTGGCGGGCTTTAAAATAAGCGTAGCCGGGAAAAGCAAGTCACCCTTTCTTGCTATGCTTCCCGGCTACTAATGTAAAAGATGATCACGGTTCAGTCACCCTTTCTGAATCGCATGACCACAAGAGATACGCTAATAGTTGTGTTATCAGTTGTATCGTCTTGACTTCTTCACTTTACAAATGACATGCCACACCAAAATTGCTGATTATGCTCTGAATTGGGGCAAAAGATAAAAGCGTCATACCAAAAGTAAGAGTAAAATATTCAACTGTGCAAATACATACAGTGCGGAATAATCCACAGCAGCATCAGGCAACGACCGTTTCTACATTCGGCGAGGCGGCTTTGACTTCATCGCTCGCAAACTCCGAGTACTTCTCGAAGTTTTTGATGAACTCCTTCGCCAGCCACACGGCTTTTTTATCGTAGGCTTCCTTATCCGCCCATGTATGACGCGGCATCAATACTTCCGCGGGGACTTCGGGGCAGGACGTCGGCACGGCCACTTTGAAGATCGGGTCTTCGACGAACTTGACGCCATCGAGCTTACCCGACAGCGCGGCATTGACCATCGCCCTTGTATAAGATATTTTCATCCGCTTGCCGACGCCATATTCACCGCCCGACCATCCCGTATTGACGAGCCAGCATTGCACATTTTCTTTTTTAATTTTCTCGCCCAAAAGTTTGGCGTAATCCGTCGGGTGCAACGCAAGGAACGGGCCGCCGAAGCACGGGCTGAACGTCATCGTCGGCTCTGTGATACCGATTTCCGTACCTGCGACCTTCGCTGTGTAGCCGAGCAAGTAGTGATACATCGCTTGCTCCGCCGTTAGTTTCGAGATAGGCGGCAGCACGCCGTAAGCATCGCACGTTAGGAAAACAATATTCGCCGGTTTCGGGCCGACGCTCGGCAACAAGGCGTTTGTGATGTACTCGAGCGGATAAGCGCACCGGGTGTTTTCCGTCAGCGACGCATCGGCGAAGTCAATCGCACGGGTGGTTTCGTTCATCACCGCATTCTCAACGACGGAGCCGAACTTGACGGCATCATAAATCAGCGGCTCCTGTTCGTGCGTCAGGTTGATGCACTTGGCATAGCAGCCACCCTCGATATTAAAGACGCTCGCATCCGACCAGCAATGTTCATCGTCGCCGATGAGGCCGCGCAGCGGGTCGGCGGAAAGCGATGTTTTGCCCGTGCCTGAAAGTCCGAAGAACACCGCCGATTTCCCGTCGCTGCCGACGTTGGCCGAGCAGTGCATCGAGAGCACGCCGCGCAACGGCATCAGATAATTCATAATCGTAAAGACGGATTTCTTCGTCTCGCCCGCATAACCCGTGCCGCCGATAAGCACGATTTTTTTCTCGAAGTTCAGGACGACGAACGTTTCCGAAAGCGTGCCGTCCTCGGAAGGTGTCGCTTTGAACGACGGCAAATTGATAATCGTAAATTCCGGTGCGAAGCCTTTCAGTTGCGCTTCCGTCGGGCGAATAAACAGATCGCGGGCAAAGAGGTTGTGCCACGCATATTCATTGACGACGCGAATTTTCAGGTTGTAGTTCGTGTCCGCCCCGACGAGCAAATCCTGCACGTACAAATCCAGATTGCCCGCGAAGGCCATCATCTTGGTCTGAAGTTTTTCGAACTGTGCCGGTGAGAATGGCTTGTTGTTGCCCCACCAAATTTTGTCTTTGGATGTCGGCTCTTCGACGATGAATTTGTCATTGGCTGAGCGTCCGGTTTTCTTGCCCGTCTTGACGACGAGCGCGCCTTTATCGGAAAGCGTGCCTTCGCTGCGGCGAACGCTGTGCTCAAGAAGTTCGATGGAATTGAGATTATGAAACAGGGATTTGGCGGGCGTGATGCCGAGCGGTTGCAGGATGTTGGTCATATCGAAAGGTCTCCTCGGAAGTCTATAGTTCGGTGGATTGGAAACAGATTTTGATGTCAAAAATGTGGCAGGAAAATAGACATTTTTTCCTGATTGGCAAGTCGAGAACCCCTCTGTCCTTCGGACATCTCCCCTTTGGCTAAGGGGAGAGTGAAACAAAAGCAAGCGAAAGCAGATGAACAGCGCGATTGTCCTCAAACACTCTTCAATCATTCTTCAATCATCTCCCCTTTATAGAAAGGGGAGTGCAGAGGGGTTGCGTTCAAAGGCGAAAGTGCTCTCGCCAGATTTTGTAGAGGGCGGCGGTGAGGGCGGCGTCGCGCCAACAGAGTTCGGCGATTTCGTGAAGGCGGCCTTGCGTGTAAAGGTCGGCGACGGCGGCGGCGTCCGGGACGGCTTCGAGCGGCGCGCCAATAGAAAGGCCGAAGCGTTTGGCATAGAACTCCAGCGGAAACAGATGGAGCGCGCGGTGTTGCGAGAGTTCGTCGGAGAGATCGATGCAAACGTCCTTACTTTTCCCCAAAAGCTTGGAAGGTTTGATGCGGTGCAAGGCCGAGCGGGTGAGGATGAACGGATGATCGAAGATCGCGCCGCCGAAGGTGATGAACTCGGTGTAGTGCGCCGACGCACTCCAGAACCGCATCAACATTTCAACTTCATCGGCGGGTTCGAACTGCACGGCGGTGCGTTCATCATCGCTGAACATCGAGACGGCTTCGGGGAGCGATTCGTTGTCGGGATAAGCCGGTTCGTAAAACACTTTGCCCTTACCCAAGTCCGCATCGCAGAGCGCGATGGCGACGATCTTGGCGGTGAGCGGCGAACGAAGCAACTCACTGGCCGTGCCGCTTTGCAAGGCGAGATGTCGCAGCGCGAGACTGCGGGTTGTATCCGCCCCGCTTCGTTCAGCATTCGCACCGCCGAAATCATCGGGCGCGGTTTTGAGGCTGAGAACAAGCGTGCGCGGTCGGGACATAGAGTTTGGTTTGGGTCAATGAAAACGAATGATGCAAAGATACGCATTCACACTATGACGCGGTGGCTATACACCGAAAAGGGTTGTGATTGCAGCCACAGCCGCCTGCAAACGGGCGGAGTATGTTTCGCGGCCTCTCAAATACAAGACCTTCCGTGTATCCACCGCATCCGCCACTTTCAACATTTTCTCTACAAACGTTTATTGAACATTTTTTAACAATGAAACCTTGATTCAACGTTTTTAAAACGACAAACGATTATGAAGAAAGTCCTACTACTTCTGCTCCTGACCTGCTGCATCTGTGAAGGCGCGACCGCACAAATTACTTACACCGACGCCTTCCCGAACCTCGCCGCTTTCAGCGGGCCGGTCGAGTTTCAAACGGCGGACGACGGCACGAACCGCATCTTCATTGTGCAGCAAAGCGGCCTCATTTATGTATTCCCCAATACCGCCGCAGCGACCGCCGCCGACCGTAAAGTTTTCCTAGACCTCAGCGACTCGGTGGCTTTCACCGCCGGACAAGAGCGCGGGCTGCTCGGCCTTGCGTTTCACCCGAACTTCGCGCAGAACAAAACCTTCTTCGTTTACTACACCGACCTGACCACGGGCAACTCGACCCGCATGAATCTTGCCCGCTACCAAGCTGATCCGGCCAATCCCGACGCGGCCTTGCTGACCAGCAAAGTCAATGTGCTCTCGTTCGTCAAGAACCAAAGCAATTCCAATCACAACGGCGGCAAAATTGCATTCGGGCCGGACGGATATTTGTATGCGTCCATCGGCGATGGCGGCGGCGGCAACGACCCGCAAAAAAACGCGCAGGATACCTCGCGCTTCTTCGGAAAGATTCTGCGCATCGATGTCGACCTCAAGTCAGGCAACGAAGTTACCGGCGACTACGCGATTCCGGCGGACAATCCCTTCGCGGGCACGAGTGCCACGCGCAAGGAAATTTATGCGTGGGGCGTTCGCAACACGTGGCGGTTCTCGTTCGACCCCGTAACCGGACGGCTTTGGGCTGGCGACGTCGGGCAAAATGCCGTCGAAGAAATTGACCTTGTTCAGAAAGGCCGCAACTACGGCTGGCGCGAGACGGAAGGCAACGATCTCAATACGGCAGTGGGCGCGACTGCCGCCGACACGGTTGGAAAAAACATCGTACTGCCGGTCTTCACCTATCAGCACTCGGATGGCAATGCTTCGATCACCGGCGGCTATGTTTACCGCGGCGGTTTGTTGCCGGAACTTTCCGGCAAATATATTTATGCCGATTATGTTTCAGGCCGCGTGTGGGCACTGACCTACAACGGCAGTGCGGCAGCGGGCAACGAACTGCTTTTCAAAACGACGGGCGGCGTGCAGGTCTCGTCGTTCGGCGTTGATGAACAAAGCAATTTGTATTTCTGCGGCTACAACAGCGGACGCATTTACAAACTGACGAGCGGTACCGCCGCGCCCACAGGCATGGCGGTGGCGGGCATCGGCGGGTGGTCGGCCTTGAAATCCGGCATCACCGGCTCGGTTCGCGCGGCGGCGGTTGCGCCGGATAGCAGTCTCTACGTCGCCGGAAGCATTACCGCTGCGGGCGGCATCGCGGTTTCGAATATCGCCAGATGGACTCCGGCGACGGGCTGGAGCGGCCTCGGTGCGGGCATCAACGGCACGGTCAATGCACTCGCCGCCGCACCAAACGGCGATGTATTTGCCGCCGGATCATTTACAAGTGCGGGCGGCGTGGCCGTATCGAACATCGCCAAGTGGAGCGGGACGTCGTGGCAGCCGGTAAGCACGGGCGTAGACGGCTATGTTTCCGCACTGGCGATGGCGTCGAACGGCGATGTATTTGCCGCCGGATCATTTACAAGTGCGGGCGGCGTAGCCGTATCGAACATCGCCAAGTGGGACGGCGCAGCATGGAGCACGCTCGATAGCGGTATGAACAATGAAGTGCGTTCGCTGGCGGTTGCGCCAAACGGCGATCTCTATGCAGGCGGAAACTTTTCGGCGGCGGGCGGCACGGCTGCCAGTTGCATCGCCAAGTGGAACGGCACTGATTGGGAATCGTTGGGCAGCGGCACGAGCGGTTTCGTCGAGGCTATTGCCGTAATCGGTGAAGACGTCTATGCGGGCGGTTCGTTCGGATTCACCGGTACAACGGAAACCAAACGCATCGCGCGGTGGAACACGGCGTCGCAGCAGTGGTTCACGCTCGCGGGCGGCGTTGATAACACGGTGTCGTCATTGGCGGTAAAGGAAGGCGAACTTTACGTCGGGGGCGCATTTACGGTTGCCGACGTCGCGGGTGCGAACGCCCGCGTTCGGAGTTTGGCCAAATGGAATTTATCCGAAGGGTGGTCGGCACTCGGGCTTGATACCGCCGTCGGTGCGGGCGGCACGGTGAATGCGCTCGCGGTGGCGCAGAACGGCACGCTCTACACGGGCGGAAATTTTTCATCGGCGGGCGATCTCATCACCACCGACATCGCCGCATGGAACTTGCCCGATACGGTTTCAACGCAAACGGTGAATGGCAACGGCACGGTGAGTTTCGCAGGCACGGGACTGACGATTGACTTTTCGGACGTGATCGATTCCGGCAGCGTAACCGTGCAACGCTTTGCACAACCGGCAACCGTGCAGGACGGCGTTGCGGAAACCGACCGCAGCGCATACCGGTTTGTGATTACGCAATCAGGACTTTCATCATTTAGCGCGCTGCTCCGGTTCAACCGCACCGGGATTCCGAACAGCGGCGTGAGCGATGCCGCCGCCGCGCAAGTCTACCGCCGCGAAACACCGGGCAACGGAAGTTTCGCAATGCTGCCGAATGTATTCGACAGCGCTGCGCCCGATGAAATCCGCGCGACGACAAACGCCTTTTCAGAGTTCATCTTCGGTATCAGCCCGACGCTCTCGGTGAAATCACCGGCGGGCAATGCGACTGAATACAAGTTGTTTCAGAATTATCCGAATCCGTTCAATCCTGAAACCACGATTTCCTTTACGATGAAGCGGGCTGAAAAAACGACGCTGCAAGTCTATGACCTTTTAGGCCGCGCCGTGCAGAACGTACAGATCGATGCGGTGCAAGGCGGGAACACGTATCGGTTCAACGCATCGCGCCTTGCGAGCGGTATTTATTTTTACCGGCTCTCGGCACCAAACTTCAAAAGCAAGACGATGAAGATGACGATTTTGAAATAATCCCCGCAGGCCACTCTTGAAACGCAAAGCCCCGCCGGTAACTGCGGGGCTTTGTCATATTCGTAGGGGCGAGGCACGCCTCGCCCGTTCTTCGATGCAGGGCGAAACATGCTTCGCCCCTACTGTCACTTGATCAAAAGCATTTTTTTCGTTTGCACAAAGTCGCTCTGCCCAGAGTTCGCCCGCGAGCCGGATGGAGTGCCTGACGAGCGCGCTGTAAGCCGGTAAAAATAGATGCCCGATGCCAATCGCGCGCCGTTGAAGGAAACCGTGTGGTTGCCCGCGGCCTTGCGCTCACTCACCAACGTTTGAACTTCACGGCCAAGCACATCGAAGATTTTCAATTGAACTTCGCTGTTCGTCGGCAATTGATAACTGATCAGTGTATTCGGATTGAACGGGTTCGGATAGTTTTGCTTGAGTGTGAACTTCAACGGCGCGTAAGGCGAATCATCGGCGACGGCTGAAAGTGCGTTCCATGTCAGGCCGCCGTCGACGGAGCGGATGACGAGGCCGTCGGTGCCGACGGCGGTGAAGTTAGTGGCCGAGCCATCGCTGATCACCTTTTGCAAATTCGTTGCACCGGCGGCGGCGGTCGAAATGCTTTGCCAACTGGCTCCGCCGTCCGTACTGCGCAAAATCGTACCGCCAACGCCGACCGCCACCGCGCTGCCGAAACCTTGCGTGCCCGATACGCCATAGCCTTTGCGTACGACGGCGGGCGCGGCGGCGGAAGCGACACTGTTAAGTGTGCTGCCACTGCTCGATACCGTCGACCAACTTTGACCGTCGTCGGTGCTGCGCAAGATGGTGCCGCCGACGCCAACCGCCACCGCGCTCCCGAAACCTTGAACGCTTTCAGCTGCGTTGCCTTTGCCCGCCGCACTCAAAGAAACTCCGGCAACACCCATGAGATCGGCACTGCCGCCGGAGACGCTCGCCCATGTGTTGCCGTTATCGGTGCTGCGCAGAATCGTACCGCCGACGCCAACCGCGACCGCCGAACCGAATCCGCTTGTGCCGAGAGGACTTTGAGCCGGTTCGGATTGGGTCGTCCCTTTGGCCTTGCGTGCGGCTGCCCGTTGCGCGTCTTTGCGATAAGAGCCAAACCGCTGTTTGAAGATTTCGCCGGTTGTAAGGCCGCCGGTCTGCTGTCCGCGTTGCTGAAGTGAAGCGGAAGGCGTCGTAAAAATCGCAACATCATTGAGCGTTTTATCCGTACCGGAAACGAGCGTTTTCCAATCGCGCCCGCTATTGACCGTTTGCACGATGTATCCGTTCGAACCGACGCCGACGCCGATGCCGCCGCCGAGCTTCGCACTGTTGATCAATGTATTCTCGCCTGTGCCGCCGCCGTTGCCGCTCACATTATCGAAGTAAAGCAAGCCGCTGCCGGACGTACCGGCGTAGAGCCGTCCGGCCTGAGCACCGGTGCGGTTGTAATAAAGCGATTTGGTTACGATGGCGCCGAAGTCAAGGCCGTTGTCGAAGGCCGTCCAACTTTGTCCGAAGTTCGCCGATTTGAACACGCCGGAAAGCGTGCCCGCATAAACATTACCGGAATTATCGACGACGAGCGACTCAATCGATCTACCGGTGAGCGGCGTTGGCAGCCACGAAAGGCCGCCGTCGAGAGATTTATAGACGCCGTTGTCATATGTGCCTGCGTAGATGACCGCGTTCGTGTTATCAATCGCAAGCGTGCGGGTGAATTCATTGAGCGGCGCGTTCGTCCAGTTCTGACCGCCATCGATGGATTTCCAGATGCCATTGTAAATCGTGCTGGCATAGAGCGTGCCATCGGAACCAGCGGCGACGTCCCACACCGCCGGATCGTTAAGGCTCAACGTCCAACTTTGACCGCCGTTACCGGATTTGTAAAGGTAAAGACTGGCGGCGAAAGCATTGCCCGCATTGTCGGTTGTAATCGAGTAAATGCCGTAACCGGGATCGAGCGTCCGTTGCGTCCAACTGCCACCGCTGTTGTCGCTGGCGCAAATGCCTTCGTCAAGCGTGCCTGCATAGATGATGCCGCTGGCTGATTGGGCAAGGCGGAAGACCTGCGTAAAGAGCGGCAGAAAAAACGGATCGGCTGTCCACACGCCGCCGCCGTTGGTGGTGCGGTGAAGTTGCGATCCGCCTGCGAATAAGTTTTGACCGTCGCCGTTCTGATCCAATACCGACCAAGCAATTTGTCCGCTGAAAGGCGATTGCGTCCAAGCGTTGGTGAGGCCGGAAGTATTAACGTCGTCGCTGAAGAAAGCCCCGCTGCCCGAGGTCCCGGCAACCGCGCGGCTTGAGGATGTTGCGGTGATTGACCAGATCGCTTTGCCGGAAAGCCGCGACAAAGCCCATGTATTCGCGGTTGGGTTGGTGGTCGCATAGACGGCGTTGCTCCGGTTGGAAGTAGGCGAGGCCGAGGGGCCGCAGCCGATGTAATACACGCCGCCGGAATAGGCGAGGCCATAAACGGTGCCAAAGGCCGCCGCCGGTGCTTCCCATGTAACGCCGTAGTCGGTGCTTTTATAAACGCCGTTGCTCTGCGTGCCCGCCCAGATCACGCTGCTCGTAACGGGATCGGGCAGAATCGACCAGACGGTTTGAGGAATGATGTTGGGCGAATCGGAATAGTACCATGCAATACCACCGTCGTAAGTAAGGTAGATGCCGGAAAGGTTGCTCCCGGTGGAGAAGCTGCCCATATAGACATAGCCTTCGCTGCTGATGCCGAGACTAAGAAACTCTTCGCCGGTGGTCGAAGGCCCAAGTTGCCCCGTCCAACTGATCCCGTTGTCGGTTGTTTTGTAAACGCCTTCCGCGCCGCACGCATATGTGTTGCCGCCGGGGTCGGTGGCGATAGCCCAGAAGTTGCCGGTCGTTTGGCCGGAAGGCGTCCATGTAACGCCGTAGTCGGTGGATTTGAAGATGCCTTTGTCTGTACCGTAACTGCCTGCATAGACGATGTTGTTGAGATTATCAACGCCGACCGCATTGATTTTTTCGCCGTACAATCCCGCGCGGAGCCAAGAGAATCCGTCGTCGGTCGAGACATAAACTTCATCGCTGGCTGCGTAAATCCAGCCGAGGGAATTTTTGGCCAAGCTGTTCACCGGTTTGTTATACGGCGCGTTCGGCGTGGATGCCCACTGTGCGCCAGCGATATGGGGCAACACCGACATCAGGACAACGGCGGCTATGCGGAAGAGACCACGTTTTGTCATCATCATCAGAGCTTAAAAGAGTTACGAAAAAGCATCTATAAAAAAATCTGCCGGAGCATCTGCCGGAAAAGAATCGAACGGATAAAGTTTGAGAGGAGATGGGAATATGGACACAGGCGGCAATGGCGGTGATGGTGGCGAGCGTGCGTGAGAGGTCGGCACGGTGGATGCGAAGAAAAGTAAACCAATGAGTTGTGAAAAACAAACTGCGGAACACATCTGAGCAAAGGGGAAAGGAGCAAGGCTATTCTTCAAAACTTGCGTCGATGTGGGCGGCTTCGGTTTCCCGGTCGATGGTGATGCGCAGAAAGTTCGGATTGCAGCACACCTGACAATCTTCGGTGTAGGCTTGGTGTTCGCCCGCCGAGGCATCTACGGTTGCGTCGTTCCACTCGCCGCACACCGCGCAGACATATCCGGTTTCAATCAGCATAACGGCTGGGTTGAGGTAAATGTAAAAATGAATTATGATTCTACAAGTTCAGAGGCCGTCGCGGCGTGAACCGGCGGCGGCTCCGCGGTTCGCCCTGCCGTGCGCCGTTGCCGGAGCCGCCGCCAATATACAAGGCTCGATGCCGCATAGAGCGTGATCGTGATGGCGAAGAGCGGTTGATAAGAATAGTGTTCGATGATAAATCCGGCAACCGCCGCCATCACCACCCACGCCAAGTTCCACAGCAAAATATCAATGCTGCTCGTCCACTCGCGCTCGTCTTCACCGACCGATTCCATCGTGTATTGCTCCACGAACGGCCCCGACATGTTCATCAACACGTTGCGCAAAATGAACGCGCCGACGACGAGCGTAATACTGCCGCTGAAACCCATCACCGCCATAAACGGCAACGAACAGAGCTGCACCACGACGATGCTTTTCAAAACACCGAGCCGCGCTGCAATAAACGGTGAACATACATAACCGACCGCGACCGCCGATTGTACAAGGCTCATATAAAAACCGATGCCTTGCGACGTCGCGCCGAAACGATCATGCAGGTAGAGCGGAATAAACGGAATCACCGCGCCCGCGCCAATCGCTACAATGGTGTGCGGATAGACGGTGTATAAAATTTTTTTCAATTGACTGCGCTTCGGCAACCGCGCCAGAAACTCCGACAATCGTGGCCGCTGAAACACGTCCGGCATCGAGGTCGAAGCAAAACCGATGAACGAACCTGCGGCGAGGGATTCAATCACCGCGCCGGTAATGAGGCTGTATCGATACGCATCATCCAGCAGCAACACCCGTCCCGAAAGTTCGAACAAGTTGATGAAGAGATACGGCAACAGGCCGCCGATAAACGCGCCCGCGACGAGGCCGAGCATTCCCGTCGCCGCATTGACGCTGAAGAGATACGTGCGTTCGCTTGCCGTTGAAAGCCGCATCAACAAGGCCGTCGGAATGACGCGCACAAGACTTGCCGCGCAGCCGATGAGCAAAGAAAGCAACATGATAGAAACCGGTTGCGAGACCAACGCCCGCACCGCATAAAGCACCGCCACCGCAACGACGCCCGCGATAAGCATCGCTTTGTGTGAATACTTCTTCGCCAAAAACGCTGCCGGAACCGAGCAAAGCATAATCCCGAACGCACCCGCACTGATGACGCCGCCGATAAAGGATTCCGTGTTGCCCAGATTTTTCAGGTGTAAGTTGAACAGCAGATCGTTAATCGCCGTGCCGATGGAGAGCAGGAACGAACCCATGAGAAAACGTTTGGCGTCGGGATGAAACGCCTGAACGGTGCGCAAATAATTTTTCATTGTGTTTGTAAAGCCATATCGGCGTTTGGTCTGCACGCCATCTACTTCAGTTTTAAAATCATGAGCGTCATGTCATCGGCTTGCGGCGTACCTGCCGCCCATGTTTCTGCAATGCTCACCAGCCGCTCTATGGCCGTTGCCGGTGCGGAAGTGGCGACGCGCGTAAATTCGGCTTCGACCGCGCCCAGCCCCAGCATCTCGCGCTGCCCGTTGAACATTTCTTCAAGGCCGTCGCTCACCAACAGCACCGCGTCTCCCGGTTCAAGCGTGGTGCTGAATTCCTGATAGGGAAAATTAGTGAAACTGCCGAGCGGCATTCCTTTGAGCACCACCCGTTCGACGGCGGCGGATTTGCTGCGGTAAAAGAAAAGCGGCGGCATTCCGGCGGCGGCCACATCGAGGCGGGGTTGTTTGTAACGCAGCAAAGTGAGACCCATGTAGAGGCCGCGCAAGTTCATGCGCTTGATGCCGTCGGAGATTTGCGAGAGCGTCGGCAGGTTGCCTTGCTCGGAGGCGAACGTCTGGAAATAACTTTTCGCGGTGGCTACCATGATGCCCGCTTTCATACCGTGCCCCGTCGCGTCGCCGATGGCGGCGATCAAAGTGCCGTCGCTGAGAATTTTAAAATCATAATAGTCGCCGCCGACTTCGGTTGCGGTTTTCATGTAAACGGCGATGTCGAGGCCGGGCATTTGCGGCACGTCTTTGGGCAACATGGAAAACTGCAACTGGCGGGCGTCTTCCAATTCCTTCGTCTTGCGGTCGTTATCTATCTCGATGGTGCTGTAGGCAGCGGCGAGTTTTTCTTTTTCCGCCGAAAGCGCCTCGGTGCGCTCATCGACCAATCTCGATAGCCGCGATTGCTCGCGCTGCAACTGCCGCACGCGCAGGCCGTAGCCGCCCGCCCCGAGTGCTACGAAGCCAATCGCACACAGGCCGTAGAACCACGGAGTTTGATAGAAATAAGGCCGGAGCGTAAACGAAACGCTCGCGCCGGCGTCGTTCCACACGCCGTCGTTGTTGGCCGCGATGACTTTAAAAGTATAATCGCCCGAGGGCAAGTTGGTATAGTACGCCGCGCGGTTCGCGCCCGCCTCGATCCATGTTTTATCGAAGCCGGTCAGTTGATATTTGTAGGTTACTTTTTCCGGCGCGATGAATGAAAGTCCCGCATAGTGAAATTCAAACCTTGAGGCTCCGGCCTCAATGGCGGCGGGCGGCTGTAAAAACGTCGCGCTGTCAATTCGAACGGCTTCAATGATGACGGGCGGCGGTATCTTATTCGGCAAAAGATTTTTCGGATCGATAATCGCCGCGCCTTTGACGGTCGAGAACCAAAGTTTTCCGTCCCTGTCCCGCAGCCCTGCCGGGGCGGACGAGTTGCATTCGCGGTTCTTCATGCCGTCCGCCGTGCCGAAGACGTTGCAAGTGAAACTTGTAATTGTGCTATCGGCAAATGCGTTGAGGTCTTTTTTTGAAAGGCGCGAGACGCCTTTGTTGCTGCTCGTCCAGAAATATCCGAGCCGGTCGTCAATCAGCGTCCACATCACATCGTCAAAAAGGCCGTGCTTGGCGCGGATGCGGGTGAAATGGCCGTCTTTAAACCGGATAAGTCCTGCGCCGGTCGTTGCAATCCAAAGCGTGCCGGGTGCATCGATATCTTCACAAATGACGGCGATGCCGGTATAGATGCTGTCGGGATAGCCGACCGTGGTGAACTTACCGTTTTTGAAACGCGAGTAGCCGAAGAAGTTCGCTAAGAGCAACCCGCCGTCCCGCGACTGACCGAGGACTTGAACGATAGGGTTGTCGATGGAGCGAAGCGGGCGATCAAGGGTCGAAAATCTTCCGTCTTTAAATTTACAAAGCCCGCCTTGGGTGCCGAGCCACATCAGCGGTTTGCCGTCGGTATCCGTACCGGCCTGCATAACGGCGATGGCATCGTTGGCGAGGCCGTCTTTGACGGTGTAAGAAGTCAGGTTGCCCTGCCGGAGCACTTTGACGCCCAAGCCGCGCGAGCCGAGCCACAAATTGCCGTCGCTGTCTTCGGCAAACGATTGGCTGTCGAATTCATTGTTGGCGCGGTTGTAGAAAGTTTTCACAACCTTGCCGCCTCTGACCTGCGAGATGCCGCGCCGGTCGGTGCCGATCCACACGCTGCCGTCGCGCGACTCAAACATGGGAAAAACGACGTCGCCCGGAAGGCCGTCTTCGGCGGTGATGTTGGTGAATTTGCTGTCGCGCAACCGGATGAGGCCGGTAGCCGATGTGCCGATCCAGATCGAGCCTTCACGGTCGCGGCAGACGGAGCGGACATCGAAGCCGGAAACAGCATCGGCGCGGGCGAAGTCAATGACGCCGCCGGGAAACCGCATCAAACCGGAAGGAGAGCCGAGCCACAGCGTTCCGGCGGCATCGAGCGTGAGAACGGCGACGCCTTCATTCTGCAAGCCGTCTTTGACGGTGTAAGTTTTGAACCTGCCGCCTTCGCGCACCGAAACGCCGTGCGCGGTGCCGACGATCAACCGTCCCCGACGGTCTTCACACAGCGCGTTAATGTTGTTATCGGCAAGGCCGTCTTTGACGGTGTAAGTGGCGACACGCTTGCCACCGAGCACCGCGATAAGGCCGCCGAGCGAACCAATCCAAAGTGTATCGTTGCCTTGCGACTCAAGGATCGCGGCGGTGGGCAGACGTTGAAACGATGTATCGGGATACGGCTGAAATTTTTCGGTGAGCGGGTTGCGGCTGGCGAAAAGTCCGTAGTAGGTGGCGGCCAAAAATACGCCGCTGCGCAGCCGTCGAAAGCCGGTAAAGGCTGTACCGCCGGGAAGACCCTGTTTGTTGTGGAAGCCGGTAAAGACGCCGCTCTTCAGCCGCAACGCGCCGCCGCCGTTCGCGCCGATCCAAAGCGACGAATCTGCGTCTTCATAC
Organism: Chlorobiales bacterium; assembly: GCA_014380515.1. Taxonomy (GTDB): domain Bacteria; phylum Bacteroidota; class Chlorobiia; order Chlorobiales; family JACMJS01; genus JACMJS01. Next base: position 2,188 of record JACMJS010000313.1, on the reverse strand, counting down.
AAGTAACTGACATTGCGGCTGCGCATCGCATCGACGGTCGTACCGTCATAGACGGTGAACTTCAAGCCATCGAATCGAACCAAGCCTTCTTGCGTGCCGAACCACAGGTAGCCGTCGCGCGTTTGCATCAGGCCGACGGGCGAATTCTGCGGCAGGCCGTTGTCAGTCGTCCATAGGTCGCGGACATACTGCGAGAGCGGCTTGCCGCCGGGGCTTGCCAGCGGTTGCGCGAAAAGCGTTGCGACGGATGCGGCTGAAAAAAGAGATGCAAGAACTGCGCAGAGAGGAATGGAAATAAGTTTTGGCAAAGTGGCAGCCAGAGAATACGGTCGGTGTGAAATCATGGGCAAGGACAGATGCTTGGTTGAGCCACGCGGCGGCGGTTGAAACAGGTTGAGGACCGCCCAACGCGCCCGCGCAGAAAAGGTTGCCGGGGTGAGATAAACATTTTTCCCCACGGGTGCAAGGCTAGATCGCGGCGGCGGTTGGTATTTTTAATGCGTTGAATATCCGCAAGATGACCGGCACCGTGCGCCGGCATCTTAAAGTGTAACCCGCATCACGGCAGGCGTGGGCGAAACCGGGCGAAGTTGTATCAAGCGGGTAGCCAGACTTATTCCGCCTTGCTCTCGCTTCCCGAATGCGTGTTATAAATTGACTTTCGGATTCAGATGCTTCTGCGAGAACTTTCGGTTTGACACCGTGCGTCGGCCAGCTGTTCGGTATTCGGTTGATTTTCTAATTCTGCCTAACACGATTTAATGCTTTTTTTCCTCACACTTCAGGCGGGAGGCGGGCAGAAGGGTTTGAAACGAAAAACGCAACCCATGTAAGTTGCGTTTTTTCTTGGAGTTATGCTGAGGAGGTAGGACTCGAATCCCTTTACCCTTACCCACACTGCATCTACAGCCCTTTGCCCATAATTTGACAATAATTTCTCGCCACTCATTACCCACAACCGCTTGCCCTGGACATCAAACTTTGGATTTCAAACCATCCTTGCTAAATTAGCATAACCGAATAGCATAACTTAAACACATACTTTTTATGCGAATCACCGTCCATTTACCCGACGACATTGCTCAATCTATCCGCGAAGCTGCCGAACTCGAAAACGAATCCGTTTCTTCCTTAATGGCAAAAGCCGTCAAAGATTACACCGCCAAAGCCAAACGAACCTATTACGGCAAACTTGCTCTCAAACAGGCTTCGCCGGAAAACATCACGGCAGATGCCCTTGACGCTCTTCATCACTCGCGGAAAGAACATGCCAAAAGTCATCGGATTTGACACCGGATTTTTCATCAGGCTCACAGCCGCACATCCGGTTGCGACTTCCGTTTGGCAAACAGTCATTGACGGAAAAGCGGAGGCCGTCGCTTCTTGCCTGACTCTCTTTGAATTGAAACGATTGGCCCTGCAAAGCCGGATCAAAGCCGAGCGTGAAGCCGAGCTTCAACGCATCATTCCACACGTATGCCGCGTGCTCTGGATAGATGCCGAAAGACAAGGCATCTTGTTTGCCGGTGCGAAGGCCTCACATACCTTCGGCATCCCTGCGATGGACGCGCTGATTCTAGAAAGTCTGGTCGCTGCAAAAGCAAGAGAAATTTATACCTCCGACCCGGACATGGAACGGTACAAAAATAAAAGTGTGAAAATCATTCGGCTTACTTGACCGCAGATATTCCTCTAGCCCCTTCCGCACTTCAGGCACGGCTCAAAAAGTTTTTGAGCACAAATACATTCCGCCGCCGAAACGATACCGGACTTTCAACCAGCGTAATCGCTTTGATACTCTCAACGCCCGAAACAAAATACGGATACCGGCACGGCGGCACTGCCTTTACCCATACGGGCACAGCTAAGTTCACTTCCAAACACAAACTCTCCACCGTCGCCGCGAGCAACGCATCGATGGCTTCTTCCTCCACCCGAACAGCAACATCACTCGCCGTAGTCCCATTGCCTGCCATACTGCTCTCTGCAATTTGAACCGCCACCGTTTTACCGGAAAAATAATTCAGCGGACGCTCAATCACCGCAGCATCTGCCGACCGGCGGAACTGATCGACAAACTCCATCAAATAAATCATCTGATGTGCAGCGTCAGCCAGCATCAGCATCTTGACTTCTACAATCTTTCGGTTCATTCGAACATCTCCTCAATGAAAAATCGCGTTGCCGG
>JACMJS010000312.1 GCA_014380515.1 Chlorobiales bacterium | reverse complement strand
TCGCACCGAGACATTGGAGCTCAAAAAGTTCGCAGTGAGCAAATCGGGTTTGCCATCATTGTTCACATCCGAGACGAATACACTGCCAGGATTTGTGCCGACGCCAATCGTGGTGGTGCCGCTTAACCCGCCGAGCCCGTCGCCGATCCGCACCGAGACATTGTTGCTGCCACTGTTCGCGGTAAGCAAATCGGGTTTGCCATCATTGTTCACATCTGCTGCGAACACACTAACAGGACCTATGCCGACGCCAATCGTGGTGGTGCCGGTGAATCCGCCGAGCCCGTCGCCGATTCGCACCGACACATTGTTGCTGCCACTGTTCGCGGTAAGCAAATCGGGTTTGCCGTCTAAATTCACATCCGCTACGAACACACTGCGAGGATTTGTGCCGACGCCGAAGTTAGTGGCCGTGCCGAACGAGACCTGTGCCATCGCCGCATTTGCCCAAAGCACGCCAGCCAGCATCAGTAGGATTGAAAGCACCGCGAACCGTGAAGTCCGCATTTTGAATGATTGTTTCTGTTTCATGGTGTTGATGTTTGATAGGTTTTAGGGAATTGTAAAGGCATCACTTCGTTGCACGCAAATCGCCGGAAGCACCGCAGGCCGGAGTTTCAAGGGAAAGTCGCACCAAAGTAAGAACGCTCTTTCAACGTTTGTTCAACGTCGGCAGTCCGGCGTTCATTCGATAAAAATTCCCGCACCAAACCTTCAGCCGCAGGCTGATGTGATCAGTTTCGTCAAATTCAAATCAGGAAGGAAATTTTACGCGCAATGAACGGATCGAGAAATCTATGTTTAGGCCGAAGCCTTTGGATGCAACGCTAAAAGCAAGATGATGCGCCCGCGGTGCGAGGTTAGGCAAAGCGAAGCGTTTGATGCGCGTGGGAGCAGGTTCGTTGCCGAAACTGTCCGTTGAAGGAACGGGGCGAAGTGAGAAGCCTGTGTAAAGCAAGTCGGGCAAACTACTTTCAGGCGAGGTGAAGATAGGCGCAGGCTTTTGAATCGTCAAGCCGCCTACAAAAACAAATTGTAAAATCTTTTCGCGGCGTTGCGTTTTCATGTTCCCCGCCTTACGAAATTTATTTCGTCAAGCTCAAATTAAGGCGGGGTGTCCGCAAGGACGGGGCGGTTGAACGAAGACGAATTCTCAAACCACCCCTGCGCCCCTCCTTATCCAAGGCGGGGCGTTTTGGTTCACTCATTTCAAGCGATCCGGTTAAGACAGTGTTTCGCGGCTGCTGTGGCCGGGCTTCACCCGTACGCTCTTGGCCGGAATGCCGACGTTGATATGATGGGGCCTCACATCTCTTGTAACGACGCCGAACGTCCCGACCATCGAATCTTCCCCGACCGTCATGCCCGAAAGCACCGTCGAGTGATAGGTCAATCGCACGTTATCCTCGATCACCGTTTTGCCCGTGCTCACGTTTGAAATATCCGTAATCGCGTGCGCGTGCGAATAAATATTCACGTAATCCGACACCGACACGTTTTTCCCGATCACCACTTCGCCGCGATCATCAATAAGCACGTGGCGGTGCACGGTCGTGCCATCGCCGATGGAGACATTGTAGCCGAACGAAAACTCGATGCCATGAAAGAGCCGCACGTTGTCGCCGCAGTGTTTGAACAGATGTCCCGCGAGCATTTGCCGCAGCATCACGCCCAAATGCACGTTGTGTCCCGCGGGACTGCGGTCAAACATTTGCCAGAGCCATAGAATGGGTTTGGCGCGGGCGAATTTTTCGGGGTCGAGTTCCGCGTAGTATTCCGCTTCGAGCGTAACCGAGCGCGGATCAAAACTATGGATCAGAATTTTTGAGGCGAGCGTCTTCGCACCGGCTTCGAGTGCCGAATAGGTTTTGCCGAAGTAAAGTTCAGCGAGGACTTCGCGGCAAAGGTCGTTGCGATTGGTTTCGGGATTGTGCAGCGCGGCATCAATCTGCCGAACCCACGTTGTAAAATCAGATGCGGCTTCTTCGGATGCAAGCGTAACCGTGCGGCTGGCCATGGTTTTCGGCGGTGTAAAAAATTAAAGTGAATCGGTATGTTGACACGGGCGGAAAACGATTGCTCAATATGATGGCTTCGCGCCGCTGCTGCAAAACCTTTCAGAATATCTTAGCCATGACCCGAGAGAAAACGTCTGTTGCGCCTGCCGGTGATTTGATAGCCCCCGCCCCGAATACCATGTCGGATAAGGCACGGCGGGCGAAGTTGATAGAGAATCTCACCGCAGCGATGTGTATCGCCGGAATCGTTGCGTTGTTTTTTCGAAACTTGTTTTTCGGCGAGGTGGTTGCGACGAACGACGTGGGCACCAACGACTTGCTTTATCTCAACCTGCCGCTGCGCGCCCTCTACGGCGAAGCCTTAAAGCAGGGCGAACTTCTGCAATGGATGCCGTTCAAGTACGGCGGCTTTCCCGTTTTTGCCGAGGGCGAAGGCGGCTTCTTGCATCCGTTCAATCTGATCGTTTGGTTTTTACTTCCGCCGGTCTCCGCGATGAACCTGACGATTATTTTTCATGCCGC
>JACMJS010000311.1 GCA_014380515.1 Chlorobiales bacterium | reverse complement strand
GATCGGTAAAATTATCGCTGCGGTGTATTGATAGAGGCTCGCTTCAACTTCAAGCGGGCATCAGGCGATAGAGGGAGGTGAGGCCAAATATAAGCGAGCCTGCCTTCAGAACCACACCAGCACCGCAGTTTACTTCCCCGCCCCCTTAAAACATTGCGCACACGGCACGGTGAGCGGCACCGCACAAAAATAAAAAAATTATTCCGGCGGAAACGTTGAAAGTGAAACTTTGCTTCCTGAAGCCGTTTAATGACCGCAAGTCATTTTATGACTGAAAGTCAATGACCCGAAGTCATTATCTATCATACGCTGTTTCACGGGCTGTCGCTCAGGCGGTTACACTTCATCGCAACCCGTTGCATTTCATCGCAATTCCGGCTTTTAACGCTTTTGGGCGGATGATATTGCCTCACGAATAAAAAAATGACTGTAAGTCATCAAAGTTCAAAATGTTTTGCGAATCCGTCCGTCTGTGCTTGTAAGCCGCAACGGTGAACCGCATTTCCAGCGCAAGTTTTTTTCACATCAAAAAAGACCATTCATGCACGCCTTCAGATATATCTCCGCAGTTGTTCTGATTTTTTCCGCGATTCACGTTTCATCCACACCCGCCTTCGCACAAGCCCGGCGTGTAACCCTTGATCAGGCGGTCGCTGTGGCGATGGAACAAAACCGCGATTTGAAAGTCGCTCAACTTGAACTTGAAAAGTCCGGCCAGCAAGTGCGTGAAGCGTGGAGCAATGTTTATCCAACCATCAGCGGCTCGGCACAGGCCATTCACAATTTCCGCGCCGTTCAGTTTTTCCCCAATACCATCTTTGCCGCACAGTCGCCCGAGGCGGCGCCGCCGCCCTTATCATTCACGCCGTTCGTGCTCGAAAATTTTCAATTGGTCAATGCGACCGTTTCCATTCAGCAACCGCTGTTTCAAGGCGCGATTTATGCAGGCGTGCGTGCGGCGAGCGTGGTCGATAAACTCAGTAAGGAATCGTATGTCGGGTCGCGGGCGTCGGTACAGAGCAGCGTCAAGCAATCTTATTACTTGGTGCTCACCAGCTACGAGCGGGTGAAAGTGCTGGAGCAAAGCATCCTTCGCAACGAACTTGCGCTTTCGGACTCGCGCAAAAGTTTCCGGCAAGGTCTCGTCGCCGATATTGATACACTCCGCGCATTCGTTGCGGTCGAGAACTTGCGTCCGCAATTGATTCAAGCCAAGAACAGCGCCGATAACACGCTTACCTTGCTCAAGATTCGGATGGGCATTCCTGAGTCGGAACAACTGATGCTAACCGATTCGCTCGTCTATGATCCACAAACCACTGAACCCACCGAACCTGCCGCCTACGCCGAAGCCCTTGCCAACCGTGCAGAAGTACGGCAATTGGAATTGAATGTGAAGTTGGGTGATGAACAAATTGCCGCCGAGTTTGCAGGACACTTGCCTTCGCTCATCGCCGTCGGTCAACTTCAAGTCCTCACACAAACGACCGACCTTTCCAAATCGGTTTTTCCCTCGAGCCTCTACGCGGGCTTGCAACTCACCGTGCCGATTTTTCAGGGCTTCAAAGTGGATTCGAAAGTTCAGCAAGCCGTCATCGCCAAGAAGCAGACTGAAACCCAGCTTGATAATTTGAAAGAAGTCGTCCGTTCGGAAATCCGTGTTCGGCTCTCCGGCGTCGTTGAGGCGCGGCAGCGATTGGAAGTGCAGCGTTATACCGTCAATGCCGCCGAACGCAGTTTCGCCATTACCCGCAGCCGCCGTCAGCAGGGCATCGGCACGCAATTGGAACTCACCGACGCCGACCGCTCGCTCACCGAAGCCAAGACGAATTATCTTTCAGCGGTCTCCGACTATTTGACGGCCAAAGTGAATTTGGATTTAGCTCTCGGCAGGCTCGGACGCGACAGCGACTTGGGCACGAAATAATAAGCCCCTCTGCGCTCCCCTTTTGTAGAGGGGAGATTGACTGAAGAAAAGAGTGGTTGAAGAAAAAATAATTTTTTGCGCACGATCTTCACCACTGTCGCCTTTCAATAAAGGGGACGTCAGCCTGAGGCTGACAGGGGTTCGAACGATAATTTGCACTGAACTTTAATAACTCATTTACACCCAAACTTTACAACCGCGCGACGCACAGAAAAGATGAACATGACTTCCGAGCGATACGATAAACTTAAAACATTCGTCAAACCACCCGAACGCAGCGAGCGAGTTGAGCGTAAAGAGCGCGAACGGCTATCGCGTCAAGCCGATATTTTGAAAGCGGCCAAGCAAGTTTTTTTTAAGCACGGCTTTGAACAGACATCGATGGACATGATCGCCGAACGCTGCGGCTTGGCGAAAGGCACGCTTTATCTCTACTTCAAGAGCAAAGAAGAACTTTATGTTTCGCTTGTTGAAGAAGGCATTATGATTATGCGTCAGGATTTGAACCGCGTTGCGGCGAACTTGACGACCGCTTCGGAAAGATTGATCGAGTCGTCGATTGCTTACTACACTTTCACGCAGGAGCACAAAGAGTACTTTAGAATTTTAATGCTCATCGAAGCCGAAGCCATCAATGCCGAAGCGTTGTTCGAGAAGGTAGGCGAGGCGAAGATGAAACGCATTCAGGGATTGATCGGCGAGATCAATCATGGCATTGAAACCATTATCACCGAAGAGATTCAGGCTGGACGCTTCAAGGCCTCGCTCGATGCGACCGAAGCGATGCTCATGCTGCGGGCGGCGACGGCGGGCGCGATGATGATTCTTTCGAAGTGCGAGCGTCATCAGGAAATGTTCGGCAAAGTCGACGCAAACATCTTCCTAAGAAAACTCGTCAGCAACCTACTTGCAAGTTTCAGCGCAACGGTTTCGTGCCCTGCCGATGCGTTGCCGAGCAGCATTAAACCGACAAGCAAATCAAAGCCGAAAAACTTCGCCGTCAATCCGTTGGCAACACGCAGGTTTTCACCGCGGCGCGTGGCCGCAAAAAAATAATTTCAAAGCCGAATCAATTTTTTATACATCAAACTCTAAATCGAAGGTCATATATGAAAAACTGGAAAGCCATTTTGGGAACGGTCGTTGCGCTCGTGTTGATCGTCTTCATCCTGCTCAACAACAAATCCAAGAGCGATGCGAAAGCCAAGAGCGTCGAGACGCTCAAGTCCTCGCCGGTTTCGGTCGTGCAAGCCAAAAAGCAATCGCTCTCCGACGACATTTCGCAGGTCGGCACGATTACCGCCGTCAATGACGTCGCCATCGTTTCCGAAACGCAAGGCCGTGTAACCGCAGTGTACGCGAAAGTCGGCGACTACAAACCCGCGGGCAGCGTGCTCGTGCAAGTCGATAGCGAACTTCGCAGCGCGGCCTACGTCTCCGCCGAAGTCGCCTATCAAAAAGCCAAAAAAGATTTCGACCGCAACGATGCGTTGCTCAAAGAAGGCGGCATTTCCGATTCACAATTGGAAGGCACGCGGCTCAATTTTAAAACCGTCGAATCGCAGTTCATCACCGCCCGCAGGCAACTGAGCGACACGCGCATCAAAACCCCGATTTCCGGCACGGTAACCGCGCGGACGGTCGACATGGGCACGATGGTTTCGCCCGGTATGGTGATCGGCAATGTGGTCGACATCTCGAAACTGAAATTGAAATTCAATGCCGCGGAATTGGATGCGTTCAAAATGAAAACCGGCGACGAAGTTACCATCACCACCGACGTCTATCCGGGCGTCAAATACACCGGCAAAATTGAAACCGTCAGTTTCAAAGCGGACGATGCGCACACGTATCCGGTTGAAGTTTCGATTGTGAACTCGAAAGAGAATCCGCTCCGCGCGGGCATGTTTGGCCGCGTCTCCTACAAAGCCGCCGCCCGCGACAACGCGATTGTCATTCCGCGCGAAGCCCTCGTCGGCAGTTTGAAAACGCCGCAGGTCTATGTGGTGGCGGGCGACGTCGCCAAACTCCGCGATGTGATCGTCGGCAGCGAAGTCGGCACGAACCTCGAAATCCGCAGCGGACTGTCGGAGACGGATCAAGTCGTCGTCAGCGGACAAAATAATTTGCGGGACGGCGTTGCGGTTACCATTGTTAAATAAGCGAGAGAAAACTACTAAACACATAGGAGATCATTATGTCATTTACGGAACTCGTCATCAAACGCCCGACGCTCGTCGTTGTGCTGTTTGCGGTTTTAGGTGTGCTGGGCATTTTCAGTTACACGCAATTGAAGTATGAATTGCTGCCGAAGATTTCGCCGCCGGTGGTTGTGATCACGACGGTTTATCCGGGCGCGTCGCCCAATGAAGTCGAGACCGGCGTAACGAAGCGGGTCGAGGATGCGATTTCGAGTCTTGATAAGATCGACCGCGTGTCCTCAACGTCCTCGGAAGGCATCTCGGTCATTACGATTGAGTTTCTTCAGAGTGCCAAATTGGACGTCGCCCTTCAGGACGCGCAGCGGAAGGTGAATGAAATCACTTCCACGCTGCCGACGGATGCCAAAACGCCGGTGCTTTCCAAAATCGCGCTCGATGAATTTCCCGTCATTCGTGCGGGCGTAACGAGCACATCCGATCCGCGCGATTTTTATCAACTGCTCAAAGATCGTATCCAGCCGCGTCTGGCAAGGCTTTCGGGCGTAGGCAACATCTCGCTCATCGGCGGCGACGAGCGCGAAATCAAAGTCAATCTCGATGCAGGCAAACTGAAAACATATGGCCTGTCGATCTTGCAAGTAACACAGGCGATCAAAAACTCGAACCTCGATTTCCCGACGGGCCGCATCAAAGATTCGGACGGTCAGTATGTGGTGCGGGTAGCGGGTAAGTTTAATTCGGTCGAGGAAATGCGCACTCTGATTATTTCGCGCAACCGCACCGGCGGCGAAATCACGCTCGGCGACGTCGCCGAAGTTACCGACGGCAGTAAAGAGTACACGCAAATCAACCGGCTCAATGGCCGCACGTCCATCGGCCTCAACGTACAAAAGCAATCGGACGCCAATGCGGTTGATGTGAGCAAACTCGTCCGCGCCGAAGTCGCTAAGATCGAAAAAGATTACGCGGGCATCGGCCTTCGCTTCGACATCGCGCAAGACGGTTCGCTCTTTACGCTCGATGCCGCGCACGCGGTGCAAGAAGATTTGATGATTGCAATCGTGCTCGTCGCGCTTGTGATGCTCGTCTTCCTGCACAGTTTCCGCAACTCGTTCATCGTGATGGTGGCGATTCCCGCCTCGCTCATCTCGACCTTCGGCCTGATGTATCTCTTCGGGTTCTCACTGAACCTGATGACGCTGCTCGGCCTTTCGCTCGCGGTCGGCATCTGGGTCGATGACTCGATTGTCGTCTTGGAAAATATCTACAGGCGATTGGAAGCGGGCGACGATTCCGTGACAGCAGCCGTGCGCG
>JACMJS010000310.1 GCA_014380515.1 Chlorobiales bacterium | reverse complement strand
TTTGTAAAGTAACCACGACAATACCACAAGAAGAATGCAAACGGATTTAAATAAAATGGCCGCGGCGAGCGAAGGACAGTTTGAAGAAACGATCCGCCCTGCGCGCTTCGACGATTTTACGGGACAGAAAAAAATCACGGACAATCTTAAAGTCTTTATCGCCGCCGCACGGCAGCGCGAAGAAGCTTTGGATCACGTGTTGCTGTTCGGCCCGCCGGGGCTGGGGAAGACGACGCTCGCGCACATCATTGCAAGCGAAATGCACGTCGGCATGAAAACCTCGTCGGGGCCGGTGCTGGATAAACCGGGCGACCTTGCGGGGTTGCTCACGAATCTGGATAAAGGCGATGTGCTGTTCATCGATGAAATCCACCGGCTCAATCCCATCGTTGAAGAATATCTTTACTCGGCGATGGAAGATTACAAGATCGACATCATGATCGATAGCGGCCCCTCCGCCCGCAGCGTGCAGATTGCGATTCCGCCGTTCACGCTCGTCGGCGCGACGACGCGCAGCGGCTTACTCACCGCGCCGTTGCGGGCGCGTTTCGGAATTAGTTCGAGGTTGGATTATTACACGGCGGAGTTGCTGGAGAAAATCGTGGTGCGTTCAGCGACGATTTTAGGCGTTGAGATCGATAAACAAGGTGCGGTTGAAATCGCGCGTCGTTCGCGCGGGACGCCGCGGATCGCCAACCGGCTCTTGCGCCGGTCGAGAGATTTTTCGCAGGTCGGCGGCTCGAAAGTCATCACGGAGCAGATTGCCAAACAGGCACTCAATGCGCTGGAGATTGATGAATACGGCCTTGATGAAATGGACAAGCGGATTTTGATGACGATGGTGGAGAAGTACAAAGGCGGACCGGTCGGCGCCTCGACGCTCTCGATTGCGGTCGGCGAAGAGCACGAAACCTTGGCGGAAGTTTATGAACCGTACTTGATTCAGGAAGGCTATCTCATGCGCACGCCGCGCGGCAGAATTGCGACCGATTTGGTTTATAAACGCTTCGGCATCGAAAGGCCGAAGGATGCGGCGAATTTATTTGAGTAGCACTGTAAAAACTGTTATCGAAAAAGAAAAGGCTTCCATTGCAGGAAGCCTTTTTAATTACCGTAATGTGATTGATTACTTGACGAGCATCATCTTCTTGGAAGAGACGAAGCCGCCTGCGTTGAGGCGATAGAAATAGACGCCAGAGGTGAGTTTGCTGGCATTGAACGTCACCGTATAAGTGCCCGCGGCCTTGCGGCTTTGCACGAGCGTTTCGACTTCGCGGCCTAACACATCATACACTTTGAGCGAAACCGTTTCAGGTTTCTGCAGCGTGTAGGTGATGTTGGTCGTCGGGTTGAACGGGTTCGGATAGTTTTGCGTGAGCGCAAAGTTGGTCGCAACCGGTGAGTATTGTTCTTTGTCAACCGATGACGTAACGATTGGGGGGGTGTAGGTCTTCTCCCAGTTTGTCCAACCTTCTGCCCAATTTGGCGAAGTCGCATCACCGAAAGCACCCATATATTTTGCGGTTGTATCATAGAA
>JACMJS010000309.1 GCA_014380515.1 Chlorobiales bacterium | reverse complement strand
CGCATTTGGTCGGACTCAACTTTCGTCGCCGTGCCCGCGCAGCCGCAAACTAGACTTGCGAGGATGACGCAAGCGGTTAACAAATAATTTCTAGGTGATTTCATAACATCTCTTTTGAGAAACTTCGCTCGTGGTTAAGTGCAGCCTCCGGGTTGAGCGAACAAACCCTGAAGACCGCGAAACAACTTTTTTCCGGCGGAGATGGATGAAAAAAATGTTGGGTCGGCGAAGCAGGACTTCAAGCCGTTTGGTGGGAATGCGTGAGAGAAGTGGAAGACTTCTAACGAAAGGTTTGGACGCTTTGATCGCCTACAGAGTATCGAAATGGATTCACAAGTGTATCACAAAAAAAGAAACCTTGTCCGTCCGCAAACGAGCAAGGTTTCCACAATGACACCGAATAAATTTACGGAAGAGATTATTTCGTGATCGCGGCTACGGTTTTGGAGCCGCTGTTGAACACGCCCGAAAGCCAATTGCTGATCCCCGAACCATCGATGAGCTTCTGAGCGAACTGGTTTGATTGTGCGGCCATCAGGAACGGCAAAGCGACCGTACCGATAATCGGCATAGCGAGCATCGTGGTGATGATTTGCGTTTCGCGGTTGCGGTGCGTCGCGTCGCTGACCATCGAGATGCCTTTGTACGTGCCCATCAGCGGCATCCACGGTGCGAGCATGAAGTTGGCAAGCGTTTTGGCCACCGTATCGGCAACCACATCTTTCGGCTGCGATTTATCGGCTTCATCGATGCCGGCACCCAAGACGAGCGGCAAGCGGTCGCTCACACTGAGCATCGCTTTATCCAATTCATCCTCGCGGATTTTGGCCGAAAGAAAATTGGCCGCATCATAAATGCCCATGAACACGTTGAACGGCGCGGTAAGCATCAATGAAATTACGCCGCTCGCCGTTTGGATGCCTTCATCTTTGGAGACTCGCATCGCCGCATCCTGACCGATCTTGAAGCCGCGGTAAATACCGAGCAGCGGGATGTACGGCCACGCGGAGTTGAGCAGAATGAACGTCGTGAGCCAGTCGTTCATGCGGCGCTGATTGTCGTCGGCGATGTGTTCGTACTGCAGATCGCCTTTGAGATAATCGAAAAACTGATCGATGCCGCTCTTTCCGGTGTCGCGGAGTTCAACCCGCATGCCGAGCGACTCGGTAACTTCGGGCAGGAACGGAAAAGCGTGCGGCAGTGTGAAGTGGTAAATGAGCGCGGTGGGCAACACGCGAATCGCATCGCCATATGTCGCCGAAACCGGCGGCTCGATGGCCGTGCCGATTTCAACTTCGGAAGTGCTTTTGGTCTTTGCCATTGGAAAGGTCTCCTGTTTGGTTGCAGTGATGTATGAAGTTACTCTAAGCGACTTGGCCGTCGTTGCCCCTGTGATAAACTCATGGCAACGAAGATGTGAATTAAAACTGCCGGAACTTCTGTACTACGAGGGAAAAGCGAACGCGCGGGAAAACTTTGAAAAGAAGTTAAGCCGATGGGTTTCCAAATGCAAGATGTATCCTCGCAAATTTTGCCGAAACTGTAGCCGTTTTCGCCGCTTTAAAACTACTCCCCGCCTCAGATGAGGCGGGGCGCAGGGGTGGTTGAAGAAATTGTAGTTGTTCAACCGCCCCGTCCTTGCGGACACCCCGCCTTATCTGAGGTGAGGAATTAAATAGCACAGGCTACGATGCTTTGCGCTTCGGGGCGGAAAGGCTATATTCATCACCTTTTTCAAACCCTGCTAAGCCGCATCGCTGCGAACCGTCAACCAAACAGCCACGCACCGTTGAACACATCGGGAGACAATCAAGGTATCTTCAAAAATATCTCCGATGAAGTCGAGGGCGTCATCAACGTCCGCAAGTATAAACCGGAGCCGGTCTCGAAATCGGTCAAGGTCAATCTCGAAAAAATTCCCGATCTCGAACCATCCGAGCCGAAACCGGAGAACGCCGGAACGAGCGTCGAGGAAGAGTTCAGCAGCGTCGTTTCGGAAATCTTGACGGCGATCAAAGAAACGATGCAGGCGCGGACGGCGGCTTTTTGCTGGTCTTCCGGCGCGAAGAAAAAGTTTTTTATCGCCGCCCGGCACTCCGATTCGCCCGACTTCACGCGCGAAAAATGGTTGCCCTTCGCCAGCGACGTGCTCACGCAAATTTTCCTCGCGGGCAACGCCCAACTCTACACCGAAATCAGTGCCGCCGACGAAACCAAACTCATTCGCTACTACGCCGAACCCAACGGCATCCGCTCGTTTATGGGCGTGCCGGTCTTTCATCAAGCGTCGGTCTATGGCATTCTGTTCGTCGATAGCATCGCAAAAGAAGCCTACAGTCCCGAAGACGTCAAGTTGCTCAACCGGTTCGGAAAAATTTGTTCGTCGCTGATTGAAAACTACGCGGTCAAATCGGCGCATCTGGAAGAACTGAAATTCGTGCAGCCCGCGATTGAACTTTCGCACCGGCTGTTCGCCGCGCCGGAAGTAGATGAAGTGATCGAAACTTTTTGCCGCATGCTTGCGGAAGCCATCGAGGTGGATCACTTGGCTCTTGCGCTCGTCAATTCGAAATCCGAGTTGGTGATTCGAAAAGTGATGACGGTTTCAAATTATGTGGCGGAAGGCGGCAAGATTGATTTATCACAATCGCTCGCGGGCGCGGCGGTGATGCGCGGCGAGCACGGTACGATTGACGATCTCTCACTGCTTCAAGAACCCGTCCGCTTTTTCGCCGGTGATGTGCTTCCCGCCGAAAGCGGCAAGAACGGTGATGACGGAAATGAAAATGTTGCTCCCAAAGGGTCGCTTCTGATTGTACCTGTTAAGATAGGCGAAGAAACCGCGGGTGTGCTGACCTTGGAATCGGGGCTGCGGCGGTATTTCAACCGTGAAAATTTTGCGAAGGTGCGCTTCTTTACCGAGTCGCTCGCATCGGCGTTGCAAACGATGTTGCTCAAGGATGAACTGCGGCGCCAGAGCATTTCGGATGAAGAAACCGGCACGCTTTCCAAACGCGCTTTCGCGGGACGGATGCGCAACGAGATCAACCGTGCGACGCGCGAATCGGGCGACCTTTCCTTGATGATGATTGAGTTCGATGATCAAACCGGTTTGACAACCCGCTACGGCAAGCAAGGCACATCCATCTTGATGCGTTCGACCGCCCGGCTGATCGGTGCCAACATTCGCAGTTATGATTTACTCGCGCGGTTCGGGCACTTGAAATTCGCCGTCGGGTTGTTTGGCATTTCCGAAATCAACTCGCGCTTCTGGGCGGAAAAGATTCGGGAGCAGATCGTCAACTTTCCGTTTGAGACGGAGGATGAATTCAAAACCATCTTGGCCAGCGTCAGCATCGGCATCGCGCGGCTCAGGGCGGATAAGCCCGACATCGATTTGCTCTTCGAAGGCGCCGAAGCCGCGCTGGGGCACGCAATGCAATCAGGCGGCAACACGATTAAAGTTTATTGAAATGATACTCGGAAAAGTAGTTGGAACCTTGTGGGCGACGCGCAAAGACGAAAGTCTTGTCGGCATGAAACTTCAAATCGTAAGACAGGTCGGGCTGGATTATCAACCCAAAGAAAGTTTTGTGATCGCGGTCGATTCCGTCGGCGCGGGCGTGGGTGAAATCGTGCTCGTGGCAACCGGAAGTTCGGCGCGTCAAACCGAACTGACGAAGAACAAACCCATTGATGCCGTCATTATGGCGATTGTCGATAAACTTGATGTCGCCGATTAAAATTACATCGAAACGCGCAGGCTAACCGCTGTCAATACAGAAAGTTGAAGAAAAAATCGACCGCTCTAAAACGATTGACGGGCGACGGCGGTTCGTACGGTCTTACAGTCTCATTAGAAAAAGATGCAACTCGGAAAAGTTATCGGCACCGTGTGGGCGACGCTCAAAGATGAAAGTCTCGCGGGTGAAAAGTTGCAACTTGTCCAGCCATTGACTTTCGAAGGAAGGCCTGTCGGCAGCGTCATTGTTGCGGTGGATTCCGCCGGAGCGGGAGCGGGCGAAACGGTTTTGTATGTAACCTCATCGGAAGCGGCGATCCCCGTACGGGAAAAAAAGAACATTGATCTCGTGGCGACGGATGCGACGATTGTCGGCATCATTGATCGCATCGACTTAGGCCGCGTTGAATCTAATAAGCTGAAATAATTTTACTGTTGCCTCGCGGGTAGAACCCCGGCGGCGGCAATTTCATTTAACTATCAAATCTCGGAGCGTTCATGCGTCAGTTGAAAATCAATAAGCAAATCACTAATCGTGAAAGTCAATCGTTAGACAAGTATTTACAGGAAATCGGAAAGTTTGATTTGCTCACCGCGCAAGACGAAATCACCCTGACGATGAAAATCAAAAAGGGCGACGGCAAACCGATTGAAGGCAAAGAATACAAGGAAGGTCGCCGTGCGCTGGAGAAACTCATCAAAGCCAACTTGCGCTTCGTCGTCTCCGTTGCCAAGCAATATCAAAATCAAGGTCTTTCATTAGGCGATCTGATCAATGAAGGCAACTTGGGACTCATCAAAGCGGCCAAGCGGTTCGATGAAACGCGCGGCTTTAAGTTCATCTCTTATGCGGTGTGGTGGATTCGTCAATCGATTTTGCAGGCGCTTGCGGAACAATCGCGCATCGTGCGATTGCCATTGAACCGCGTCGGCACGCTCAATAAAATCGGTAAAGCGTTTTCGCAGTTGGAACAGGAATACGAGCGCGATCCTTCAACGCAGGAACTCGCCACGATGCTCGACATGCAGGCCGGAGAAATCACCGACACGTTGAAAATCGCCAGCCGTCATATCTCGGTCGATGCACCGTTCGCGCAGGGCGACGACAACCGCCTGCTCGACGTGCTTCAGAACGATTACAACCGTCCCGACCATGGCCTGATTCAAGAATCGCTTCAGATTGAAGTTGAGCGTTCGCTCGCGTCGCTCACGCCGCGCGAGGCGGATGTGATCCGCTCGTACTTCGGCATCGGTTTGGAAAATCCCTTGACGCTGGAGGAAATCGGCGAACGCTTCAAACTCACGCGCGAGCGTGTGCGGCAAATTAAAGAGAAGGCGATTCGCCGTTTGCGCCATGCCGGACGCAGCACCGTGCTGAAGGAATACATGGGGTAGAGTTCCCTCACTGTCCCCCGGGACATCTCTCCCTCGGGGAGAGAGAAACCTTAGAAAGTGAAAAGCAAAAGGCTTGGTTAAAAGCAAAGGCTTGTCAAATCTGGCAAGCCTTTTTATTTTCCGTGCTCCCAGAGATGAGATCATCAAACATTCTCTGCCAACCAACAACGCTGCATCAACATTACATCCATGAACCAACGCATTTTTTTTATCGCATATGCTGCGCTGTGCGTATCAATCTCCGCAGGTTGCGGCGGCAACAAACCTTCGGCGACCGGCGACGCGACTTACCGCGAAGCCAAAGGCGGCAAAGTTTACGGCGGCACTTATACCTTCAACGAGCCGCAG
The DNA here is from genome assembly GCA_014380515.1 of Chlorobiales bacterium. Classification (GTDB taxonomy): domain Bacteria; phylum Bacteroidota; class Chlorobiia; order Chlorobiales; family JACMJS01; genus JACMJS01. The sequence goes on along the minus strand of JACMJS010000309.1, from coordinate 2,727 downwards.
GATTTGCCGACGCTCGATCCGATCAAGATCAGCGACGTTACGAGTTATCACGCCACGCATCAGATGTATGAACTCTTGGTTGAACTCGATCAGAAGGATTTAAAACTCGTCCCTGAACTTGCCTCGCGCTGGGAGATTTCGCCCGACGGTCTCACCTACACGTTTCATCTCCGCACGGATGTTTACTTTCACGATGATTCCTGTTTTGTAACCAAAGAAAACCCAACCGGCAAAGGTCGTAAGTTCGTGGCCAGCGACGTCAAGTTTTCGTGGGAGCGTGCGTGCAACCCGCAGTTGCAAACAAAAGGTTTCTCGATTTTCCAGAGCCGGATCACGGGCGCCGATGATTACTATCTCGACCGCCGAGCCGCCACCGCCGAGAAGCGCGAGCCAAGGGTCAAAGAAGTCAAAGGTTTTGAAGTGGTGAATGATTCAACCTTCGCGGTGCATTTGCAAAAACCGTTCGGCCCGTTTCTCGTTACGCTCACCCACACGACCTGCTATATCGTACCGCCGGAAGCGGTTGGTTATTACAAAGAGAATTTTCGGATGCACCCCGTCGGCACGGGTGCGTTTGTGTATGAAGCGTTCAAGGACGGACAATATCTGTTGATGAAACGCAATCCGAACTATTGGCAAAAAGATGAAGCCGGAAATCAGTTGCCGTTCGTTGATCATGTCAAGATGGTGTTCATCCGCGATCTAACGACCGCGCTCATGCAGGTCAAGCAAGGCGCAGTGAGTGAATGCTACCGCATCCCGCAAGAACTCCGCTCGCAGTGGCTCGATGGCAGCGGACAGGCACTCAAGGCGGAATTCAAAAAAGAGTTCACGCTCCAGCAAGTTCCGGGAATGGCGACGCAATTTTACAGCATGAACACGCAGCATGAACTGTTCAAAGACAAGCGGATTCGCCAAGCCTTCAGTTATGCGGTCGACCGCGATAAAATCTCAAAGTTCGTTTTGAAAGGTGAATCGTACGCATCTGCAATTCACGGCGTCGTGCCGCCCGCAATGCCCGCCCCGTCAGCGTCCGCAGCCCCCGTAGCCTCCGCGGAAAACGATCAACGAACGATTCGGGACGGCATCACGGCGGAATCTTCGGCGCGGTATCCGTATCAAAAAATCACCGGATACGATTTCAACCCTGAGAAAGCCAAAGCGTTGCTCGCCGAAGCGGGGTATCCGAACGGAGAAAACTTTCCTGAAATCACGTTGCAAATCAATTCCGGCGGCGGCAGAAATTTTTTGGTGGCGCAGGCGGTGCAGGAAATGCTGAAGCAGAATTTGAATATCAAGATCGAACTGTTTCAGTCCGAGTGGGCGCAGCATCTAGAGACTTTGCAAAACGGTAAAGCCCCATTCGCCCGCTTGGGATGGGTCGCCGATTACCCTGAGCCGGAAAATTTTTTGAATCAGTTCTACGGCAAACTCATTCCGAAAAACCGGAGCGAAATTAGTTTTCCGAACACCTCGCGCTACAACAATCCGGCGTTCGACAAACTCTATGAAGAAGCTCTCGCAACCTCAAACGATTCACTGCGCTTCGTGCTCTACGAACAAGCCGAACAATTGGCGATGCAAGACGCGCCGCTGCTCCTGCTTTTCTACGACCTCGATGAACGCATCATCTCCGGCGATGTCCGTGATTATCCGATGAACGCGATGGATCGCCGTGATCTTAAAACCGTGTGGCTCGACCGGCTCGCACCGAAACCGCAAGCGACGAAATAATTTTCAACATTGTAGGGGCAACCCTTGTGGTTGCCCCTACAATCTCAAATTATGAAATCAAATTATTTCGCGGCCAGTTCGCGCACGAAGGTACACAGCGGGGCGATGTCTTGTTCTTTGATGACGCCCGACCACTGCGGCATTTTGACGCCGCGCTTGTATTTCCCGGGATTTAAAATAACGTCGGCGAGCACGCTGTCTGCGGGAAATTTCGTGTGGGCTTTGCGCAAATCCGCGAGGCCGACGCCCGTCGTGCCGTGGCAGTATTGACAGCCGTAGCGGTAGTATGCCTGTTCACCGGCGTTTCCTTGAGCCGCATACTGAAAATTTTCTTTGCGCGGATTTTGAGCCGCGGGCGTGCTCATCAGGAATTGGTAGAGCGCGGAAAGTTCGCGCGGCGAAAGTTCTTTGTATTGCTCCATCGGATAACGAACGAGCGAGCCGTCGGGACGAAAGCCGGATTGCATCGCTTGCACAAATTCCGCTTCACTCCACTTGCCGATGCCGGTGGCTTTGTCGGACGTGATGTTGGTTGTGTGCATCAAGTTGCCGTTGATATCGAGCATGGGATTTCCGCCGCCGTAATAGCCCGCGCTTTTTTCAGGCACCGCGATGTCAACCGTTTTGAAATCCGCCGAGTGGCAACCGTAACAATCGAGCGCGCCATCGGCCAGATATTTTCCGAGCGCGCGGGCGTTGGTGGAATCGGGCTGGGCGATAGCGGACTTCGGAAACTCAAGCGGCGTGAAGGCGACGCGGCAAAGAAACTTCACGAGAAATGACGGTTGCGAATCCGCGCTCGGTGTGCCATCAGCTTTGAGAATCGGATCATCGGAGCGGAGGTATGAAATGATCGAGGCGAGGTCTTCATCGGAAAGGTGTGCGAGTTTGGGCATATACGGCGGGACATAGACGCCGCCGCGACGCGGGTTGATGCCGGTTCTGAGCAATACCGCAATCTCCGCATCCGACCAATCGCCGATGCCTTCCTCT
>JACMJS010000308.1 GCA_014380515.1 Chlorobiales bacterium | reverse complement strand
GTTTGAATGACTTCATCCAAGTTGTCCAAACAGATTTTCAAGCCCTCTAAAATGTGCGCGCGTTTTTCGGCTTCGGCCAAGTCAAACGCAGTGCGCCGCTTGACGACTTCAATGCGGTGAGCCACATAATACTCGATGAGTTGCTTGAGGTTCAACACCTGCGGCATTCCCTTCACGAGCGCAAGCACGTTCGCGCCGAAGGTTTCCTGCATCTGGGTGTACTTGAACAGTTGGTTCAAGATTACCTGCGTTTGTCCGTCGCGCTTGATGTCTATGACGATGCGCATCCCGTCGCGGTCGGATTCATCGCGGACGTCGGAAATGCCTTCGACTTTTTTCTCCTGCACCAGTTCGGCGATGCGTTCGATCAGCCGCGATTTATTGACCTGATACGGAATCTCGGTTACGACGATGGACTCGCGGTTGTTTTTCTGATTGACCTCGATGCCCGCTTTGGCGCGCATGATGATGCGTCCGCGTCCGGTGCGGTAAGCGTCCTTGACGCCTTCGTAGCCGTAGATGATGCCGCCCGTCGGGAAGTCGGGGGCTTTGATGATTTTCATCAACTCGTCAATCGTGATGTTCTTGTCGTCGATATAGGCAACGACGCCGTCGATCACTTCCGATAAATTGTGCGGCGGAATGTTCGTGGCCATACCGACTGCGATGCCCGACGATCCATTGACGAGCAAGTTCGGAATCGATGCGGGCATGACTTTGGGTTCTTCGAGCGAATCGTCGAAGTTGGGTTGAAAGTCAACCGTATTCTTATCCAAGTCCTTCAACATCTCACCGGCGATGCGGGCGAGACGGGCTTCGGTGTATCGCATCGCGGCGGGCGAATCGCCATCGACCGACCCGAAGTTACCCTGACCATCGACGAGCGGATAGCGCAGGGAAAATTCCTGCACCATTCGAACCATCGTGTCATAGACCGCGCTGTCGCCGTGCGGGTGGTATTTGCCCAAGACTTCGCCGACGATACGCGCGGATTTTTTGTGGCCGCGTCCGGCGGTTACACCGAGTTCGTTCATACCGAAAAGCACGCGGCGGTGAACGGGCTTCAGGCCGTCGCGCACATCGGGCAACGCGCGGCTGACAATGACGGACATCGAGTAGTCGATGTAAGCGTCTCGCATTTCGTCCTCGATATTGATCGGGACAATTTTTTCTCTCTGCATGGTGAGGCTGTGTATTTAAGATGTAAATGAAGAGAACCAAGGCTCTGTATAAAAAGGGCGGACAATATACAAAACCGCCGCACCGCGCGAAAGCATTCGCACGGTCGTTTCAAATCCCCCTAACCCCCTTTGACAAGGGGGAACGATGCGCAACGAGGCATCGAACAAAAATGCAGTCTTTGCAACTACACCGTCCCCTTTAACAAAGGGGACGTCCCGCATCGGCGGGGCAGGGGTTTCTTAAAATGTTTTGCGAGGCCGTTCGTCTCTCTAAAAAAACTTTTGATCTTACAACATGCTCATTCGTATTCTCGTCTTCTTCGGTATTCTGCTCACCATTTTGGGACTCTCGCAGTGGTGGGCGTATCGAACTTTCACCGCGCTCTTCGGGCACAAGCGATTTTTCTTTTGGCTGACGGTGGGCATCGTGCTCATCACGCTGTCGTTTTTTGTGTTCGCCCAACTGCGGGTCAAGCCAACCGCTTGGGTGATGGATTTTATTTACCGGTTGCCGACGGTCTATGTCGCTACCACGCTCATTCTCTCGCTGCTCTTCCCGCTCTACTGGCTCATCGGCAGGGCGGCAACGCTTGGGGCGAAGGGCGAACAGGAAGAACTTTCGCGGCGCGAATTTTTGTACAAGGCCGCCCGCATTTCGCTTGTCGGGCTTTACGCGGTCGCGCTCGGCGATTCGATTCTTTCCGCGCAGCGCGATCGCATTCGCCGCTACACCGTTCGCTTGAAAGATTTGCCGGAAGAACTCAACGGTGTAACCATTGCGCAACTTTCGGACATTCACGTCGGCGCGTATTGGGGCATCGAACGTTTCGAGGAAGTTGCAGAGAAATTGAAAACGATCAATCACGATTTTCTCGTCATCACGGGTGATCTCGTCGATAACTCGCCCGACGATGCGCCCGTCCTGACCGCAGGCTTAAATCTTTTATCGGCCAAGCAAGCGTGCATCGCGGTGCTCGGCAACCACGATCATTACGCCGGAGCGAGTATCGTTGCTAGTGCCGTTCGCGCATCGCACTTCACGCTGTTGCGGAATGAAACCTTGAACGCTGCTTACAACGGCGGCACGATTTCATTCTTGGGCGCCGAAGACCCGATGGGCGCAATTGATAAAAATGATCCGACGAACGAAAGCGGGCTTCGTCAAGCGATGCAGTCGCAGCAAGGCTTTCCGGTTGTACTCATGCACCGGCCTGATCAATGGGAAGCGGTGAAAAAATTGCAATTGCCGTTCGCCCTTTGCGGCCACACGCATGCGGGACAGTTGGCGATTCCCTTCACGCAAATCACGATTGCCAACATCGTCTACAAACAAACCATCGGCTTTTACAACGAAGTGCTGGCGAACGGTTTGACTTCAACGCTCTTTGTTCACGCAGGCAACGGCGTTGCGGGCGTGCCGGTGCGCGTCGGCTGCCCACCCGAAATTTCCGTGTTCGAGTTACGGCGCGCTTAGCGTGCGCATTTCAGCAAGGCGAACTTTCATTGTGCGGTTCAAGTTAGTCGGGAAAATATGCTTTGATGAAACTCCGTACCGACTTCACTTCCCGCGATGATCTTTCGCGCTATGTCTCCGAAACATTTGGCACATCCGGCGACCCCAGTCCCGATTTTACTGGCGGACGTACCGAAGCCCTTCGCAGACTTCATTCCTTTTCCCTTCACGGTTACGCGGCCAAACGCAACCTCACCGAAGTTTCCGCTGTCTCAATGCTCTCGCCCTACATCCGACACGGTGTGATGACACTGGCCGAAGTGCGGCGATTCGTGCTCGGAAAATTCGGGCAGGGTAAAGACACTTACAAATTTATTTTCGAGCTGGCCTGGCGTCATTTTTTCCAACTTGTTTATGCCGCATCCGGTGATAAAATTTACCGGGATATGGAAACCGGTAAGACCGGCGTTTCAAAATATGATGGCATTTTGCCGCAGGACGTCGCTGAAGCCCGTACAGGTCTGCGCTGCATGGATTACTTTATGCAGAAACTTTTGGCGACCGGATATTTACACAATCACGAACGGATGTGGTTTGCCAGTTACCTCGTACATCACCGGCGGGTGGATTGGCTTGTTGGCGAACGTCTTTTCTACAAACATTTGATCGATGGCGATCCGGCTTCAAACGCACTTTCGTGGCAATGGGTCGCTTCGACTTTTTCCGCGAAGCCTTATATTTTCAACAAGGAAGTTTTGGAGCGATGCACGGACGGCGTGCATTGCAAAGTCTGCGAAGTAAAAGAGAGTTGCCCGTTTAACTTTCCACCCGGTGTGTTGGAAGAGCGGCTTTTCGGAAAACGATTCGAACAATGACGGAAGCGAGTCAAGTGCTCGTATGGATTCACGCCGATAGTTTGTCGGTAGCCGATCCTGCGATGATTGCGAACGGCAATGCACCGGCGGTTTTTATTTTCGATGACGCATTGCTTTCGAAGCACGGCTTCTCGCATCAGCGGTTGGTATTTCTGTATGAATCGGCGGTGGAGATTGCAGCACAGAATCCACTTTTCGAGATTCATCACGGCCACGTTTGCGAAACGCTTCGCAGCCTTGCCCTGACCTTCGGGGCGACCGAGATTCATACGACCTCCGGCATCGCGCCATTGCAAGCGAAGACGCTTTCGCTGTTGGAAAAAGATTTTTCAATCCGGTTGCATGAGCCGGAAAAATTCGTAACCTACAAAGGCCCGACGCCGAAACGCTTTATGAATTTCTGGTATAAAATCGAAAAGGATGCGATGCGATTTGACAGATGAAGCAGGCAAGGTGAAGCATGAAAGCGGACGCTGAAAAAAAATATAAGAAAGGCAACCTGCCCGTGAAGATTTGCCAGCAGTGCGGCAGGCCGATGGAGTGGCGTAAGGCATGGGCGAAAAATTGGAACGAAGTTAAATACTGTTCCGACCGTTGCCGTGCCGGTTCGAAACGCACTTCGCCGCATTCGTAAGAGATTTTCAGTCCTTTTTAACACGCATTTTATTTTTTGCACGATGACGCATCCGCAGGCGAAACAGCCTACCGCAATGGAACTTGAAAACTTGATCTACGAAGTGGCCACCAACCGCGTGCTCGTTCAGATTTTGATGACGGAACTTTCGAAAACCAATCCCGAACTTATCAGCCGCGTCGAAACGCTTCTCGGCACGGAGCCGCAAACCGTTTATGAGTTCGTCTCGCAATTCGTCGAAACGCCGTCGCCTTATTACGCCCCGTTGCTCACCGCCCGTAAAGACATGACCGATGCCAGCGAAGCCGCCGAAGTATTGAAACAGTTGCTGAAGCCGCCGCCACCCGGCAACCCGCCGGACGCCGTTTAACTTTATTCGGAAGAATTCATGCAAAGGCTTGCGATGCCGTAAAGTTTTGTTTAAGTTGGCGTCAGCCGATCACAACAACCACCCCTTTTCACCTCTCAACAGCCTTAGCCAAGCCCTTCAGGGTTTGCTCTCCCGCACCGCCGGAGCAGTTTTGCCAGCGATGATATTTTCCAATCCTGATACACCTTCAACATTCGTTTTTACACATTGCTCCATGCGTGCTCGTTCAGATGCGCGTGCATGGCGACTCACATTTTATCCGAATCATGCCACTACGTTTTTTATACTTCGAACCCATTCCGCTTGATGCCCAGCTCACGTTGCTTACCCTTCGGAGCGAACCCATCGGCGGTGAGATTGCCGTGATTGAATGGGTGCGGTCGGCGGAAGATTTTGCCGCCGCACTTGCGGCGGTTTCCGAACAGCCGTTTGATCTCATTCTCGCCGGTGCGAGCAATGCGGAACCGGACGGGGTTGCCGTGCTTGATGCGGTGAAATCCGTTTCGCCCGATGGTAGCGGCGGCGGCGGCTCGTTGCCGGTGGTGTTCTTTTCGGAAGTTGACCAAACCGCAGCGGCATTGCTTCTTGCCGCCGGGGCCGCCGATGTTGTTTTTAAATCACACCGCTCACGGCTCGCGCTTGCAATTGATCAGGCGATCAACCGGCAACGAGCCGCGCTGACTTGCAAGCGCACCGACGCCGCTTTGCAATACCGCATTTCTTTTTATGAATCAATCTTCAACCAATCCGCCGACGCGATTTTTCTGATCGATCTGCAAACCAATACTTACTTGGATTGCAACTCCAAAGCTCTTGAGTTTTTGGACCTTGAATCGAAGGCAGAATTACTTGGCCGATCACCACTGAGTTTCAACAAGCGTCCGCCGACGGAATCCGAAATCCTGACGTACAACCAAAGCGTGCGCGAACCGGACGGGTGGCGGAGCGAAGTTGAACTCATTACCGCCCGTGGTCGTACTTTTTGGGGCAGCATGGTAACGAACCTGATTAAAAACGGGAGCAAGGAAGTATTGCGGATGCGCGTCGCCGACATCACCCGCCAGAAAAAATCGGAGGAACGGTTGCACCTGCTGGAATCGGCGGTGCGCCATACGAGGGACGCGATTCTTATTACCGAAGCCGCGACGATTAATCTGCCCGGACCGCAGATTGTATTCGTCAATCCGGCGTTTACTGAAATGACGGGCTACACCGCCGAAGAAATCATCGGCCAAACACCGCGTATTCTACAAAGCCCGAACTCCAACCGGAAAGTGCTTGACCGCATTCGCACAGCCCTTGAGCTGTGGCAGCCGATTCGCGCCGAACTCGTCAATGTGCGCAAAGACGGTACGGAGTTTTGGGTCGAGTTTGAGATTACGCCCGTCGCTGATGATCGCGGCATATTCACCCATCTGGTATCCGTTCAGCGCGACATCACCGAACGCAAACAGAATGAAGAGGCCGCCCGCAAAAGCAAGGAACTGTTGCAGGCCATGTATGATAACACCGCCGATGCGCTCTTTCTCGTCGATCCTCAAACGGAACGCATCTTGGATTGCAACGTCCGCGCCGCCGAACTTTTTGAGGTCGCCGGACGCGAACAATTGATCGGCACAAGAGGCGATGCGTTTCGCAAGTACCCGACGTCGTCCGGTATGTACGCCGAAGCGTTCGAATCGCTGCGGCTTACGAAAACATGGAAAGGCGAGGTGGAATACATCAGCCGGAAAGGCCGTGAGTTCTGGGGCGAAATTATTTTCTCGGTCATTACCGCAGGCAGGCAGGAAATTCATTTGGTGCGTGTAACCGACATCACCGAACGCCGCAAAGCCGAAGCTACGATGCGGCAACAAGCCACGGTCATCGAAGCCGCACGGGACGGCATGGCCATCTTGGATGCCGATCATCAGTTCATCTATTTGAACTCCGCCAAAGCCCGCTACTACGGCTACGCTCCCGATGAACTCGCCGGAAAAAATTACCGGATGCTTTACGGCTCGGCGACGCTCGAACGGTTTGACCGCGAAATTCAACCCGCTCTCCAGCGCGACGGCTATTGGTTCGGCGAGATTGAAGGCCTGCGTAAAGACGGTTCGTCGTTTCCGCAAGACCTCTCGCTCATCTTGCTGCAAGACGGCAGCATCGTCTGCACGATGCGCGACATCACCCAATCCAAACAGGCCGAAGCGCACAACCTTGAATTGACTGCCCAACTTCAACAGTCGCAAAAACTTGAAGCTATCGGCACGCTTGCAGGCGGCATCGCCCACGACTTCAACAACTTGCTCGCCGGAATCACCGGCAACCTCTCGCTCTTAAAAGCGACGCTTTCACACGACGCCACCGCAATCAAGCGGCTTGAGCGCATCGAGGGTGCAGCACACCGCGCAGCATCGATGACCCGCCAACTTTTAGGATTCTCCCGGCGCGGCAAATTGGAACAGCGACCGGTGTCGCTCAACACGTGCGTGGAAGAAGTCGTCGGCCTGATCGAACATACGCTTGATAGGCGCATCGAAATCTCGACCGCCCTGCAACCCGGCCTCGATCATGTAGAAGGCGATGAAGGTCAGTTGGAGCAAGTGATTCTCAACCTCGCCGTCAATGCCTCCGATGCTATTCTGACCACGCTCGATACGGCGGAGTGCGGCAGAATTTTTTTCCAAACGCGCGTAACGTCCATTCCTTCCGCCATCGCAACCGCATATCGGGCGAACACAGAAGCGCAATATGTTTGCCTGAGTGTGAGCGATACGGGCAGCGGGATGACGGAGGAAGTCAAGCGAAAGATTTTCGAGCCGTTCTTTACAACGAAGGAAGTCGGCAAGGGCACCGGTCTCGGCCTTGCGATGGTTTATGGCATTGTGAAAAATCATCACGGCTTCATCGTTGCCGAAAGCGAATTGAACCACGGCTCGGTGTTCGATATTTATCTTCCCGTCATGCCTGCCGCGGCGGAAGAGGCGAGCGGCAGCGGAGTTGATTCTTTCTCCGAAAGCAAGCCTGATGCCGCCGCACACGCATCGACAATCGAATCCATAAGTGATTCTACAATCGCGTCGGCAAATGATTCAGCAAATGATGCAGCGGAATCCGCCGGACTTTTCATCCGCTCATCTTCTCCAAATACTTCACGCTTTCCCAACGCCATGAAGCATGAAACGCAATCACTTGATCGCTCGCCTCAACCATCGTCTCACGCAACCGCACAGCCGTTTGCAACGACTGGTTCAGGCCGGACGGTCAATAAATCCGCCGTGCTGATTATTGACGATGAAGAAATGTTGCGCGATCTTGCGGTCGAAGTTTTGACCGACGACGGCTACGAAGTCCTGACGGCGGCCAACGGTCAAGAAGGACTTGTCGTCTTTCAGCAGCGCAGGGAATCCATCGGCGCGGTGATTTTGGATATGAACATGCCGGTGATGAACGGCTTGCAAACATTCGCGGAACTCAAAGTTATTGATCCATCGGTCAAAGTACTTTTGGCGACGGGCTATGCCGAGCACGACGTGGCGGTCGAGATGCACCGCGGCGGCATCGCCGGATTGCTTCAGAAGCCGTATCCGCTTACCGAACTGCGGAAAAGAATCGCTGATATTTTTCAAGCCGTGTGAAGCCGGTTTGAAGCCCGCGTGAAGTATTTTTCGCCGGACGGACGCCGGAAAATTCGGCCAGAAAATTCGGTATGTTCCGTTTTCTTTTTACATCATTATTTGTGAGACCCGTTAAATCAACCGAATGAACCAACGTCTGTTTTTGCTTGTATTTTTGGCGACTGTTTTTACATCCGCAGCAATGCCGGTTTTCGCCCAGACGCCTGCGGCCAAACAATCCGGCTACACGCTCATCACGCCCGACTTGCTCAGGCCGCACTTGAAGTTTTTGGCGAGCGATGAATTGGAAGGCCGCGAAACCGCCAAGCGCGGTCAGAAGATTGCCGCACGGTATATCGCCACGCAGTTCGAACGGCTCGGTCTGAAACCCTTCGGCGACAGCGGCACATACTTTCAAAAGTTTTCCGTAACCGAACAGAAAATCGGCGGCGGCAGCAAATTTGTGATTGCTTCCAAGCCGAAGCGCGGATCAAAAGTTGAGACGACCGTCAACAGTAGTTTTCTCGAAGACTTTTATTTCTTTCCGCGCGGCTTCGGCATCACGGGCGACAGCGTGAAAGGCGCCGTCGTGTTTCTCGGCTATGGTATTAACGATCTGAAAACTTACAAGTACTCGGACTATTCCGGCCTCGATGTCAAAGGGAAAATCGTCGTCGTGATGGCGGGCGAGCCGCAAGCCCAAAGCAAAGAAAGTGTTTTCAACGGCGATCAACCAACGCGCTGGTCGAATTGGGCGACGAAGCGCACGGCGGCGATTGACGCGGGTGCGGCGGCGGTGTTGATGGTCAATGATTTGGGTGGCCTGCCGTTTCTCCCGCAGCAGGTGGAGCCGCTTCGTGATGTGATGATGTCGGGCACGATGTCGCTCGTCGGTTCATCGTCAGCCAAAGAGATCAGGCCGGAATCGCGCGTGCAGGGCACACCGCTTATTTTTATTTCAAGCGCGCTCGCCAACCAAGTTTTAAAGTCCACCGGCAAAACAGTTGATGCGCTTCAGAAAGGTATGGAGAAAAACGGACGCCCGGCATCGTTTGAGATCGCGGGCGTTTCGCTCACGATTGCGATTGACTTTCAGAAGAAAATTTTAGAGACGGAAAACGTGTGCGGTTTGCTCGAAGGCTCGGATGAAAAGTTGAAAGACGAACTGATCGTCTACACCGGCCACTACGATCATTTGGGCATCACCGATTCGGGCGTCATCAACAACGGCGCCGACGACGACGGCTCCGGCACCACCGCCGTAATCGCCCTCGCCGAAGCCTTCGCCCGCAACGGCGAACGTCCGAAACGCAGCATTCTTTTTATGACCGTCGCAGGCGAAGAGAAAGGCTTGCTCGGCTCGAAGTATTATACCGATCATCCGAAGTGGCCGCTCGAAAAAACGGTAGCGGATTTCAACATCGATATGGTTGGCCGCATCGATCCGAAGTATGATGCGCTCAAAAACCCGAACTATGTGTATGTCATCGGTTCGGATAAAATTTCGAAAGAGTTGGATGAGTTGCTTCAGAAGCAGAACAAAGAAACGGTGAACCTCACGCTCGATTATACTTACAACGATGAGAACGATCCGAACCGGTTTTACTACCGCAGCGATCACTATAACTTCGCCAAGAACGGCATTCCGATCATTTTTTTCTTCAACGGCACCCATGCCGATTATCATAAGCCAACTGATGACGTGGAGAAAATCAACTTCGATAAAATGTCGCTCATCACACGGCTTGCGTTCAGCGTCGGCTGGGAGACGGCGAACCGGGCGAACGGTCTGAAGAAAAACGCCGCGCAACCGTAATTTTATTTTTGATGGTAGGGGCGACAGCGAGTTTACCGAGCTTACGCTCTGTGGCCTCGCCCCTACAACGATAGACCGTAAAAAGCATCTCGGCTTGAGGTGCTTTTTTATTTTCCGGCGGTGAGTTGCCGCAGGCCTTGAAGGGCGGTGGGATTGTCGGGTGAGAGACGCAATGCGAGTTTGAAAAGTTTTTCGGCTTCGATGCGGTCTTCTGTTTGTGCGGCGTGCATCGCGCAGTTGAGCACGCTTGCGGTTGCGGTGTTTCGGATGCCTTCGTCCAAATGCCCGTCATGCTTGGAGGTTTCAGAACCCGAATCGATGAATCGCTCCAATGAAAACCGTGATGGCTTTGCGGTTGTATCGCTTTGCCGTTGCACTTGAAACGCGAAGCCGCGCGGAATTTTCCGCATCGATGCCGCCACATTTTGCTCCGATTGCATGACCTCAAGCGTGAGATAGACCGGACGCTCATCTAAATTTTTCAGCACGAATGAATTGATCAGTGCTTCGTAATTGCCTTGAATCGTTTGCGGATACGGCTTGCCCGATTCAAAGAGTTCCAAATCGCGGGCGTAGGCATCAAGCTCGGCGGCGGATTTTTTCATCAGGTCGGGATACCAGCGGCGGAGTTGATCCAAATACCACGTACGGCGCAGAAGTTCTTTTTCGATCATTACCACGTCGCGGCGATAGCCCTCTATGTGCTGCAAATACCAAAAGGCCGAACAGAAATAATCCCACTGCGACGAAATGATGACGGCGTTCGGGTCGAGGTTCGAAACCATGTTGGCCGTGTAGTCAAATACTTTGTATTCTTGAGAGCGGTCGTTTTCGCGGTAGTTTATGGTAATTGAGATGAGGGGTAATACAAGTGCAAGAAATATCCATTCCGGTTTGCGCGAAGCAACATCCAAAAGTCCGATTGCAACAAACCCAATCGCCGCGACGAACGCGAGCAGGAAATACGCATCGATGTCGTGAATCGAATAGTTGACCGAGTAGGCGACACAACCGGCAATCAGCAGCAACAGAAAAATGCAGAGGTCGCGGTCGACCCGCCACGCCCGCCACATCCCGAAAGCCATCGGTACGACGCCGATGAAAGCGACTTGATACGCAAAGAGCGTGAAAAATTTTCCGAGTTGTGTCGGCCATGATTTGCCGTCAAACATCCACACTTGAAACTGTTTGCCGGTGGCGTGATATAAAAATTTGTCCATGCCGCGCGAGACGCCGCCCCAATCAAACTCCGGCAGCATTGCGCTTCGGAGCGGCAGGTAGAGATACAATGAAAGTCCGGCGGCAAACGGCACGGCCATCCATGCGATGCGCTTCAAACTTTCCGGCGCGAGGCCGAAGCGTTTGAGATACAGAAAAATCATGGCCGGTGCGAGGAGTACGGTCGTCAAGTGATTTGAAAATGACAATCCCAATACGAAAGCCCACACGAGAAATTTTATCAAACGCGGTTCAGCATCTTGCACCGCGCGTAAGAAAAGTTCTATCGTGAGAAGCAACATGACAAGGTGCAGCGCATAGACTTCAATCGCGGTGGCTTGCTGCCACACCGTTCGCGCGAAAGCAAACATCAAGGCCGCGGTGAATGCAATGAGGATGAGGATTTCGGGCGAACTTACAGATGCGGCGTTGCTCTTTTCAGGCTGAACTTTTTTCTTTACTGATTTTTTTTTATCGCCCGTACCGCTACCGGATACAATCGTTTTGACATTGAAAGATTTCAACAATCGCAGCATCACTCTAAAAAAAAGAAACGTGGCGAGCGCAGTGCACACGGCGGAGAGCAAGTTGAGTTTGAAGACCGGCGTGAAGGGCAGCGGCAATTTCGTCCATGCAAATCCCAGCAGCGTGAAAAGCGGATAGCCCGTCGGATGCGCGATGCCGAGCGACGTACAGACAGCGGCGAGTTCGCCCGCATCGGTGTAAGTTACCGACGGCGCAAGCGTAAGCACATAAACAACCATCGGCACGGCGAACGCGAGCGCGCCCAAGACATTTTCGGTGAGAAATTTTTTCATTATGTTTTTTCAGAGACTTTAATTTACACTTGCGATGAAAGACTTCTGTCTTTTGTCATTCCCGCCTTTGAGCCAGAGGCTTGCAGGTCGCGGGATGACGTAAAAAATTGACAGTCAAACCATGCGTCTAAAATAGAAACTGATGCGTCATTTTAGATTTGTTCTCCTGTTGCCGTTGCTGCTTTGCGCTTCGTGTTATTCCTTCACCGGCGCGTCGCTGCCGCCGCATATCAAATCCATCGCCGTGCCGATCTTCGGTGATGAATCGCGGAGCGGCGTGTTGCAACTACGCGAAAAATTTACGGCCAAGATGATTGAAAAAGTTCAAGGCCGCAGCGGCTTGTTGCTCGTCCAAGACCGCGCGGCTTCGGCGAGTGTGTTGGAATGCGTCGTTACCGGCTATACCAATTCGCCCTCCGTCGTTTCCGGCCCCACCGAACGGGCGACGCAGAACCGCATCACGCTTGGGCTGACAGCGACCTACCGCGATTTGGTCAAAAGCAAAAAACTTTTTGAACAATCCTTCAACGCCTTCGCCGATTATCCCATCGGCAATTTATCTGAACAGCAACTCGCCATCGATAAAGCCATCGACAATGCCACCGAAGACGTGTTCAACAAAATGGTTTCGGGCTGGTAGGATTTTTCGTCTCAGATATTTTTTCGTCTCGAATACAAAAGGGCATTTCAATGAATGCCCTTTTGAAGTTTAAACGGGTTGATGGTTTTACTTGAGCAGCGTCATTTTTTTCGTCGAGACGAAATTTCCCGTACTGCCGGAAACCGACAACTTGTAAAAATACACACCGCTCGAAAGTCCCCGCGCGTTGAATTGCACGGCGTAATTTCCCGCCGCTTGCCGCCCGCCGACAAGCGAAGCGACTTCGCGCCCGAGAACATCGTAGAGGCGAAGTTTTACGTCGCCGCTTGCGGGCAATTGATAGCGGATGGTTGTCGAGGGATTAAACGGGTTCGGATAGTTTTGCGAGAGCGCAAAGACTTCCGGTTTCGTGCCGCTGTTGTTATCAACGATTGCGCTCGTGCCGGTTTCAGTTTTGACGACCGTGCTGGCCGTACCCGCCGAGAACGCCGTGCCGTTGCCGGTGATGGCGATGGCGTTGAGGTCTTCGGTCGTCGGTGAGCCTTCGCGATTCCATGTTTCGCCGCCGTCGGTGGTTTTGAGCAGCGTACCGATTTCGCCGGCGATGTATCCATCGGACGCATTGATCATTTTGACCGACGTCAAATTTTTTGCCGTGCCCGAACCGATGATGCTCCAACTTGCACCGCTGTCAGTGCTGCGCAGGATCGTGCCGCCATCGCCCGTTACAACCACAATGCTTTGCGAAGCGAAACTTACGGCATTCAAGTTTTGTGAAGTGATTGCATTTGTTGAAGCAGCGACGTTGCCTTTCGCCGCGCGGGCGAAAGCAGCATTCCAACTCTCGCCGCCGTCGCCGCTCCGCAGAATCGTGCCGCCGACGCCGACCGCAACGGCTGAACCGAATCCTTCGGTGCTCAATGTGCCGTCGCCTTTGCGGGCACCGCGCAGTACAAAGTCGTCTGCAACTGCTACGCCGTTGAGTGTCGCCGACGAACCGCTGGCGGCGGCATTCCAACTCTCGCCGCCGTTGCCGCTGCGCAGAATCGTACCACCGATGCCGACCGCGACTGCTGAACCGAATCCTTCAGTACTCACGGTGCCATCGCTTTTTCCGACCCGCGCCGTTCCTAAGTTTCCTGTCGACGCCACGTCATTGAGCGTATTGCCGCTGCTCTGTACCGAAGACCAAGTGCCGCCGCCGTCGCCGCTGCGCAGAATCGTGCCGCCGACGCCGACCGCGACGGCTGAACCGAATCCTTCGGTGCTCACGGTGCCATCACCTTTGCGGGCACCGCGCTGCCCGAAACTTGATGAGGTCGTCAAGCCGTTAAGATTATTGCCGCCCGCGGCGGCGGGTGCGGAAGCTGCGTAACTCGCGCCGCCGTCGGTTGATTGATACACTTGCCCGCCGTCGCCGATAGCGAGGGCACTGCTGCCCGATGCAGCCACGCCGTTGAGCGTGTTGCTGG
>JACMJS010000307.1 GCA_014380515.1 Chlorobiales bacterium | reverse complement strand
TTGCAACAGGACGCTTTTGAGGTTGGGAGCATTTGTTCCGCCGCAAGCCCAGACGTGTTTGCCATCGGGCGTGCCGAAGATGTCGGTCAAATCCACGCTCGTCCCACTTTCCATCTTCTTCCAACTCACCCCGTCGTAGTGAATGATCGTGCCCAAATCTCCCACCGCATACAGATTGTTGCTGCTTGTGCCCCACATTTTGGTCAACTGACCCTGAGCGATGCCACTGTCATATCTCGTTGTGAATATTCCATCCTTGAAATGCGAGAAACTTGCTCCACTCATAAACCATACATCGCTCGGCGAGAAAGCATATACCGCCCGCACATCAAAAGCGACTAAAATCGTGCCTACCGGAAAGAAGACTTTGGTGATGTGCCATTTCGTGCCGTCCCAGCAGGCGGCGTTGTGAGCCACTGCTTCTACCTGTCCGGTGGAATCACGCAAATAAATTTGTCCGGTAATCCAGATGCAAGTGTCGTTAATGATGCACACATCTCTGAGATAACTCGTGCCCTCACCCAGCGTTTCCGTTGTCCAAACAAAATTATGCGAAGTGCTGTCGAGTGTATTGACCGTGAGCACCGCCGAATCTACAACCGCGTTTGACGCATCCATCCGCCTTGCGCTGTACCGGTAACTTTTACCAATCGTCAAACCCGAATCCACAATCAAAGTATCGGCGGTGCTTGATGCGTTCAATGAACCTTGCGTGATTTGAATCCCGTCGCGCAGCAGTTGAAACGTGCGGGGCGTGTTGGTGTCGTTGAATTTCAGTCGCAGCCATGTTTGCGAGAGTGAGGAATCAACCGTAACAAGTGAGACCGTGTTGGAAAGCATGGGTAATACTTCCGGCGGCATTTCTTTGCATGAACCGGCAAAGCAAAACAGAACAAGGAAAATGATGATGGAACGGAAGTGTCGTCGGGGTTGGAAGATGTTTGCAATCGGGCGGATCATTGCAATGGGCTTTTGTCGTTGATAGGTGTTCAGAGCGCGATGAAGTTAAATCCGACGCGAGTATGTTTCCAAATTAAATTTTTGATTTCACGCTATCTGCCGCCGTCAATGGTAAAGACCGAGCCACGGTTGGCATCGCGCGAGACGGAAATTTTTACTTCGAAGGCTTCCTTCAATTTCTCCAAGTGCGTGATGAGAATGATTTTTTCGAACTCATCGCTAATGAGTTGAATGGCTTCCGTGATCGCCTCCAAACCTTCATCGTCCTGCGTGCCGAATCCTTCATCGATCACCAACATCTTAATGCCGCGTCCGCTGCCCTGCGACGCCGTGAGTTTTGAAAGCGCGATGCGAAGGGCGAAGTCCACGCGGAATTTTTCGCCGCCGGAAAACGTCGCATAGTCGCGCACGACGCCTTGCCCGTCGGAGATTTTGATTTCCAAGGTCTCAACCGTCTTGTCGTTCTGTTGCACCTTCTGCGTATCGATGGAAAGCGACGCTTGGTTGCGCGTCAGTTTTTGCAACAGCACGTTGGCCTGCGTTTCCAACTCCGGCAACGCCGCTTCGATGAGCAAACTCTGAATGCCTTTGATGCCGAAGGCTTCCTGCAACGCCTGAAAGACTTCCTGCTTTTCCACATCGCCCGATGCCTGCGATTCCAGCGTTTTAATTTCCGCCCGCTGCCGCAAGATCGTTTGCAACATTTCTTGCAAGCGCGTGCGCCGCACAATCGCTTCACGGTACGCCGTTTCCGCTTCCGCCGCCCTCGCCTTCACCGCCGATTCCTCCGCGCGAATGTCGCGTTCCGGCAGAAGCAACTGCGCCAGTTCCGCTACGCGCGTTTCGAGCATCTTTGATTCCGCATCCGCTGCCGATTGTTTTTCCGAGAGCGATTGCAACTGCACCGAGAGCCGTTTCATATTCTCTTCAGCATTGCTTACCGCCATCAGTTCCGCCGGTGCAGCGGACAGCGATTTGATTTCCGCTCGCAGCGATTGATGTATTCCCGCGTCATATCCGAGCGTGCGCAGTTTTGTCAACGTTTCGGTGAGCTGCATCGCCGCGACTTTCACCGTCTCGCCCGACTGCTGCGAGCGGACGAGGGTTTCAAGCTCCGTCTCGATTGCATCTAGCTCCGCCGTGCGTTCCTGCACTTCGGTTTCATACCGCGCCTGCTGCTCCAATTTTTCCGCGATGCCCGCCTGCTGTCGTTCCAACAGGCCGAGTTGCTGTTGCTGCCCTTCCAGATGTTTTTCCTTTTCAACGAGCGTCTGCAGCGATATTTTCAATGCATCGATTTGCCTGCGGGCGTCTTCTTCACGGCTTTGATAAACCTGATACTCGCGCCGGTATTCGCCAACGATTTCCTGCCGGTGCGTTTCCGTCAGCGGCTGGCGGCACAATGGACACGCGGCTTCAGCGGCATCCTTGATCGTCTTTCCTTTGACGATGATTTCACTTTGCCGCTCTTTGCACTGCGCGATCAGACTATCCGCACCGGCCTGCTCTCCGGCAAGTAAAATTTTTTCGGCGCGCACCGCCGTCAGTTCTCCGGCGGATGCGGCCAGACGTGATTGCGATTCCTGAAGCTGAACCTGCTGCTTAAGCAACGCCGGTTTTTCGCCGAGCAACGCTTTCTGCTTTTGCAACTCGCGCCGCAGCCGCTCCGAAAAATTTTTCTTCTCGGTGATTTTTGCTTCGAGTTCGCGCCGGAGCCGGTCAACTTCCGATTCACCCTTCAACCGCTCATGCTCCAACACTTGTGCGGCACTCGCGTTCTCGTCAGCTTCCGAAAGTTTGATCTGCGCGGCGGTTAGATCGGCAACACGCTTTTCAAGTTCCGGCTTTCTGAAAACCAGTTGCTGCAAACGCTCGCGCTCCGTGTGTTTCTCTTTCACTTCGCGCGACAGCACCAGCATTTCCGATTCAATCCTGATCCGTAACCGCTCCGCTTCCTCTTTTTGCAACCGCAGCGTATCGAACTGTGAAAGTTTCGCCGCGATGGTTTCCAAATTTTCTTTCAGCGTCCGCAAGGCCGCTCCCATTGCGGCTTCATGGATTTTTTCGGCATCATGTTCGCGCGCGATCGCCTCTTCTTTTTCCACATCCGTTTTCAGCAACGCGATGCGGCCTTGCACCCCCGAAAGTTGCTTCTCAAGTGCGGAGGCTTTTTGCTTCGCCCGCTCCGACAGCATTTGATACCGGTTGATGCCCAGCATCTCCGATAAAATTTCCTTGCGTTCCTTCGGCGATTTGATTGTAAACTCGTTGGCGCGGCCTTGCAGAATGAACGACGAACTGATGAAAGTCTCGTAAGTGATGCCAACCGTCTCCGTGATTTTGTGCTGCGTCTCTTTGACGCCCGTGCCGGAAAGCGCAATGAAATCATTGCGTTCGCCGCTGTAGACTTGAAACTCCAGCTGCTCGGGCGCATTTCCTTTCTTATTGCGCTTGGCGATGCGAACGATGCGGTAGAGATTTTCATCGATCTCGAAATCCAATTCCACCCGCGCTTCCGCCGCGCCTTCGCGGATCAGTTCCGCACTTTTGCCGCGGCCTTCTCCCCAGATACACCACGCGATGGCTTCGATGAGACTCGATTTGCCCGCCCCATTTTCGCCGGTCAGACACGCGACGTGAAACAGATCGAAGTCCAATTCCTGCGTCTCGGCGGCGTAACTCAAAAAGTTTTTTACTCGAAGTTTTTTCGGCGTCATGGCGGGATGCGGCAACTAATGATGAAGTGTAACAACGAAGTGCAGGCAACAGCGGGCGATTGCAGATGCGGGTAAAATCCGTTTCTATGCGGGGTTTATCTGCGCAGGCTATCCGACGTTTTTGTAGCGGCTGAACACGATGTCGGTGAAGAGCACGGCTTCGCTGCTGTATTCATCGACTTTGTATTTGAGAAACACTTCGTCGTCGATGAAGAGCGACGCATCGCGCCAACTTTTTTTATCGTTGATCATCGCCACCGCGCGGTCGTAATTTTCTTCACTGCCTTTGAAGACGCGCTTGATGATTTTGCGGCGGTCTTCTTCGCTGATGAGCACGCGCAGATCGGGTAGCCCGCTGTCGCCCGTCGCTGCGGACGCAGGCTTGGGCGGCTCGGTCACGGCCAGTTTTTTGATCGATTCATCGGCTTCAATTTTTTGCGGCGGCGCGGGCGGCGATTCCACCTTGCTGAACACGGAAAGTTCCGCCTCGTGATTGACCGGCTGCGGCGTCTCGCTCACGTTCGTATCATCGATGATCAATCCTGATTCCTGCTGGCGCATCATGTATTCATCGAAGGTTTCGTCGGGCAGTTGCTCGATCTCATTCGAGAGTTTCAGTGGCTCGAGGACGGGCGGCACGGGCGCGGTTTCATCCGGCAAGGCTGCAGCGGCTTGCTGCATCGTCGTCGGGGCGACGGGCTTTGACGGCGATTTTGTTGCTGACACCGTTGCAACGGGTTCAACGGCGGGCGTGGAAATCGCAGGTTGTGCGGGTGCCGGTTGCAAAGGCACTGCGGCGGCGTCTTTGCGTCCGGTTTTGCGGCGAACGACTTCTTCCGAGCGACCTTGAAAAATTTCATTGACTTCGACGATCGATATCGAGAAAACACTTTTTTGACGTAAGTCTTCGAACAAATTGGCGATGACCATCAAATCTTTTTCCTGAAAAAATCCGATGATGAGTTGCACCGGCACTTCGGATTCGTTGGCCTCTTCGAAGAAATCGTAGATGGGCTTCAGCAACAAAAGAAAATCGTTCTTATCGTAGTTGAGCGTAATCTTGCGGTCGATATCGAAGATGAGTTTCTCAAACTTCGGCGCGGTGATACTGTCGACCTGTTTCTTTTCGAGGTATTGCAAAAAGACGTCGGTGAGATAGCGGTAGTCGGTAAAGTTCGAAAGCCTCGCTCCAAGTTCCCGGGTTGTGCGTTCCTGTGTGCGTCCGAAAATAAATTCCGAAAGCGAGAGCTGCGGCCTGAACAGATAGTTGAGATGCTGCGCGGCGGCGGCTTCGATGAGCGTCAAAAATTCATTTTGCCCGAAGGTAGCCGTTTTGCCTAATGCCCGGGCAAACGTTTCGCGCTCTGCCTGTAACTTCTCATCAGCAAAGACGAAGCGGGTGTTTTGAACGGCGGCGACATCGGCTTCGGCCATGCGGATGATTTCATCGAGCAAAAAAATTTTCAGTTGTGCGGGCAACGGTGATGCTTCAATCGCAGCGTAGGAAATGCCGGACTCACTCTTGATGCTTTGAGCCTGGAAGGTGCGGACAACATATTTAAGAACCGCGTTGATTTTTTCGTCGGTCATGTCGGAAGCCATCGTGCGTGTTGTGCGAGTGGGTTTGTGAATACTTGGTGTTGAAGGGGGGCTGCGGTGAAAATATAAAAAACCCGTTCTATTCCCGCGCGGATGAAGCCGCCGGAAAATAAAACCGCATTGTTGTTTGGAGGAGATGTTTGGGAAGCGAGGAAGTCGTTTAGCGACCGGTGTGTTTGACGAGTTTGGCGTCGTTGATGTAAATGACGTCTTCGGCGATGTTGGTGGCGTGATCGGCGATGCGTTCGAGATTTTTGCACACGCGGATGAGTTCCATTCCCGCCTCGATGCGGCTGGGCTGTTCGGTCATCGTATCGGTGAGTTGCCGCGTGATGTTGCGGTTGAGATCGTCGACTTCATCATCGGAGCTAAGCACGCCGCGGGCGATGATCGTATTGGCGTCCATAAAACTTTCAACCGCGCTTGCGAGCATCAGTTCCGCGACGGCAGCCATGTAGAGCACTTCGTTGGAGATGGGAAGTTCTTCTTTCACCGCGAGCGCGATGGCGGACTCGGCAATATTGACCGCGTGGTCGCTGACGCGCTCCAGCTCACCCGAAATTTTGAGCGTGCCGATCACCGCACGTAAATCGCTGGCGACGGGCTGCTGCAACGCGAGAATTTTGGCGACGAGTTCATCAACTTGGGTGTCTTGTTGATCAATCTGCTGATCGCGGTCGATGACTTCCTTGGCAAGTTGCACATCGCGGTGGCGGAGGGCATCGACCGCATCGCTGACGAGTTCCGACGTGTCTTGCACCATCTGGCTGATGAGCGTACGAAGTTCGGCGAGAAGTTGCTCAAGCGTTGTTTGCATGCGTGATTCGGACAAGCGTGAAATGTTGGTGAAGCGTGCGTCTGTAGGAATTTCAAGCGAAACGGCATCAACCGAAGCGTCCCGTGATGTAATCTTCGGTGAGTTTATCGGCGGGCTTCGTGAAGATTTTGCTCGTCGCATCGAACTCGACCAGCTTGCCGAGCATCATAAATGCGGTGCGGTCGCTGACGCGGGCGGCCTGCTGCATGTTGTGCGTAACGATGATGATCGTGTATTTGGGCTTGAGTTCATCGATCAGGTTTTCAATCTTCTGCGTCGAAATCGGATCGAGAGCCGAGCACGGTTCATCCATCAAAATGACTTCGGGTTCGGTTGCGAGCGCGCGGGCGATACAGAGCCGCTGCTGCTGTCCGCCGGAAAGGCCGAGCGCGTTTTTATCCAAGCGGTCTTTGACTTCATCCCAAATCGCGGCTTGCTTCAAGGAGCGTTCGACGATTTCATCGACTTGCTTTTTGGCAAAGCCGCCGATGATTTTCAAACCGTAGGCGATGTTTTCGTAAATCGATTTCGGAAACGGATTGGGTTTTTGAAACACCATGCCGATGCGCCGCCGCAGTTCGGTGATGTCCATCGCCGGATCATACACGTTCTCGCCGCCGAGTAAAATTTTGCCTTCGGTGTGCACATCGGTCGAGACTTCGGCGATGCGGTTGATGGATTTAAGCAAGGTGGATTTGCCGCAACCCGACGGCCCGATCATCGCCACGACTTCATTCTTTTTGACGTCCATCGAGATGCCGTGCAAGGCGCGGACGTTGCCATAAAAATATTTCAGGTCGAGAATCTCGATGATTTTTTGGGCATCGGCGGCGGGCGCAATGCCGGTGCG
This sequence comes from Chlorobiales bacterium, assembly GCA_014380515.1. GTDB lineage: Bacteria > Bacteroidota > Chlorobiia > Chlorobiales > JACMJS01 > JACMJS01. The sequence goes on along the minus strand of JACMJS010000307.1, from coordinate 132 downwards.
GGTTTCAGTCTGAAGGCGAATAGACCTCTCGGTTTGGCCGGATTGCGTTTTGCTTGGCTGGCTCATCGTGTTGGCAGGCATGACGGTTAAGGCGAAACCTTTATTAGATCAGTTGACGAAGGTTGCTATGAA
>JACMJS010000306.1 GCA_014380515.1 Chlorobiales bacterium | reverse complement strand
TCGCTATAAGCGCGCCGTAAATAATTCCGATCACCGCCAGCACGCAAACGAACGGCGCAAAGGTTGCGGAGGCCGCGGGGAACAGCATCAGGTTGAAGCGGATTAAACCGTACGTGCCCATCTTCAACAGCACGCCAGCGAGGATGACTGAACCGGCGGTCGGGGCTTCGGTGTGGGCGTCGGGCAGCCACGTGTGGAGCGGGAAGAGCGGGACTTTGATAAAGAATGAAATGCCGAACGCCCAGAATAAAATCTCTTGCACGCTCGTCGGCAAGGGCGCGGTGATGAGTTTTTGATAATCGGTGGTAAAGATGCCGCCGTTGGAGTCGCGTGCGTAGTAACCGAGATAAATAATGCCGACGAGCATGAGCAGCGAGCCGAACATCGTGTAGATGAAAAACTTCGTGCCTGCATAAATGCGGTTCGATCCGCCCCAAACGCCGATGAGAAAGTACATCGGAATGAGCATCGCTTCCCAGAAAATATAGAAGAGAAACAGATCGGTGGCACTGAACACGCCGAGCACGCCCGTCTCCAAGAGTAGCATAAAGAAAAAATATTCGCGCAGGTCTTTTTCGACCGCGTGGCCGAACGAACCGATGATGACGACGGGAAAGAGAAACGCGGTAAAGACGAACAGTAAGATCGCGTTGCCGTCCAGCCCTACGCTATACTTCACATCCAAATCGCCGCCGAGCCAATGCTGCAACGCCTCTTCCTGAAATTGAAAGCCCGACGCATTGCTATCAAAATTAAAATAGAGCACGAGCGATATGGCGAAGGTGGCAAGCGAGACGAAGAGCGTATAAAATTTAATCAACCCTTCGTTTTTGCGGTCGAAGAACAGAAGCGGCAAGGCAAGTACAAACGGAAGCAAAATGGCGATGCTCAGAAGTGAGTTCATAAATGCAGAATGAAGACAAGGCGTTTATGGTGATGGCAACCGGAAGCGAGGTGCGAAGCGGGGCAAAGATACGAAACAACATGTAAATGTGAATCCTTGTTCGAACCCTCTGTCCCGCTTCGGCGGGACATCTCCCTTTACCAAAGGGAGATGTGTAAAAGCAAAAGCAAAAGCAAAGATCTTTGGTAAAGGGAGAAGTGTAAAAGCAAAAGAAAAGATTCGAAGGACGAAGCGATTTGAAAAAGCCGAAGTGCAACCGTCAATTTTTTGTCGAACGCCTCTTCATCAATCTCCCCTTTGCGAAAGGGGAGTGTCCCGCCGCCAAGCGGGACGAGGGGTTCGATTACATCGGCAGGCCGAACTCAATGACTGTGCCTCTGCCCAACTTGCTTTCGGCGCGAATGTATCCGCCGTGCAGATCGATAATCTGTTCGGCGATGGAAAGGCCGAGACCCGTGCCGCGCGAACCGTGTTTGGAGTTCGCCTGCCGGTACGCATCGAAAATATATCCGACTTCTTCCTCGCTCATCCCGTCGCCCTGATCTTCAATCCGAAACACGGCGAAACACGATTCACCTTCATCCCTGCGGCTGAGGCTGAGATGAATGGATGTTTTCGGATTCGAAAATTTGATCGCATTGCCGATAAGATTGTTGATCACGCGGACGATTTTATCAAAGTCAAAGTCAAACGTCAGTTCCCTTTCGCTGGCCGTGAAGCGGCGTTCAATCGTCAGTTGTTTGCCCGCCAAATCATGGTGCACTTGCTCGGCGACGAGTTCCGTCGCAAGCAATAAACTTTGACGCACTTTCTGGAGCGACACCTTGTGCGATTCGAACTTCGAAAAATCTAAAATATCCTGCACGAGTCGCGTGATGTTTTCCGACGATAAGTGAATCTGCGAAACAATGTTATGATACCGCGCCGGGTCTATCGAGTTCGGCTCAAGATCGCTGAGCAATTGGCTGTAGCCGTAGATGGCCGAGAGCGGCACTTTGAGATCGTGAATGACCATCGCAAAAAAATTATCCTGAATCGTCTCGAGGGCTTTCTGTTGTTCCTCCACTTTCTTCTGCTGCCGTAAATCCACCAAGACGCCGAACGCGCCCTTGACCCACATCTCGCCCGCTTGATCTTTTCCGACCTGGGGCGTGGCTGAAATGCGAAACGGAATTTGCTCGCCCTGTTTGGGTTGCAGCCGTATCTCGTATTCCGTCGCGGTGAATCTGCTCAAGTATTTGCGGAAATGATCTATGGCCACCGGAACGCTTTCCGCGCTGACGAACGCGGCGTAAGGTTTGCCCAGCATTTCCGCTTCGCTGTAGCCGAGTACGGTGCGCAAAAACGGATTGATATACTCAATCACTCCGCTGCGATCCGCCGCGATAAATCCGTAACTGACGTTCTCAACGATGTTTTTGTATTTGGCTTCCGATGCGCTCAGGTCGGCGGTTAATTGCTCGGTCGCAAGGCTGGAGGCGAGGTTGCCAGCGATGAGTTCGATCAAGCTGATTTCTTCGAGAGCCTCATCGCGGGTTTTGCGCACGCCCTCGAGCAAGCCGCCGAGCGAAATGAATCCGAGCAACGTGCCCTCCGCCGCGCGCATCGGAATAAGAAAATTAATCTGCGACGCATCGTAGCCCCCGCGCAAGCCGCAGAAGACGTCAAAAGCCTCGGCGTGCGTCAGGTAATCGGCGTGCGGATGAATGTCGGTAAACTCGGTCGCTACGCCCTCTCTGATGACGTATTTCGGTTTATCATTCACGGCGTCGGTGCGCGCATAGAGCCAATGGAGGTCGTAGCAATGCGAATGGCCGATCCGCGTTTCTTCGGCGAAGGAAAGTTCAACGAACCGTTGGTTGAGTTTCCGCATCCCTGCGGGAGCGTGCGCGGCGGGCTGCGTGTAAGATACCGGCACGGCCAACGCCGGATGCGAGACGACGCAGAAATCCGTGATCAGATAATCGCCGCCTCGAACCACGATGCCGGTTACGGATTTGAAAACCGAACCGGAGACGATCCGCTCGCACGTGATTTTAATTTTTTCCTGCCGCGTGATCGGCTGCGAGAGTTGCACGCCCAACTCGAGTAGCGTTTGAATGAAGCGGTTCTTTTCCTGTAGCCGTTTCGATTCCGCCGAGAGCGCATGATTAAGCCGGTTCTTTTCCGAGAGTTCGCGCTTGCGCTCCGCCGCCAGTCGCGCCAGCAGATAATCCTGACTGAGCCGTTCGATGAAAATCGCAATGATCCTCAGCCGCTCGATAAATTCCGGCACCGTGATGTCCGAAAACGACGGCATCAAATCGCCGAGACTCAAACTGCCGACGCTGTTGCCCGTTTCATCGCAAAGGGTGAACATAATTCCGATGCCGGTGTCGCCGTTCAGATACCGCACGAGATTGTCCAAGCCCGCCGTCGGACTGAGCAAGGCCGGATCATGGTCGTCAATCTTGGGCGAGTGGCCGCGCAGATCGATGAAGTTCGGTTTCTCATCGCCCATCAGTTTCGCAACTTGCCGGACGTGATAGCACCGGCATCCGCCGATGACGAACTCCGGCGTGGCGTGAATGACTTCAAACGCTTTTCGGGTGAGTTGCTTTCCGGTGTAAATATGGGCGCGGAGGCGGGCGTAATCTTCCTCATTGTGCGTGGCCGGATTCATGCTGAACGCCGCATCGGTAACGACGTAGTGTTCGTCGTAAGCAATGAGCGAGGCTTCCTGAAAGCCAAATGAATTGACGATGGAATCGGCTGCAAGTTTGAATTTTTCCTGAACCGTCGCCGCCGATTGAACGTCATTGCCTGCGGCGAAAAGCGTTTCGAGCAAATCTCTGATCGTCAGGTTCAGGGCGGCGTAGCGTTCGCGGTCTTGCTCAAGTTTTTTCTGAAAGATGTCGCTGGCGACTTCATCGATGAAAAGGCTGATCATCTTGAGCCGCTCGCGCAAGTCGTCCGTGCCGAGCATGCCTTCCTTCGGTTCGCCCAAGCCCACGTAGCCGAAGGTGATGCCGCCGGTTTGAATGGGCGTAAAAAGTCCGACGGGTTCATCGCTGCCGAAGTGCCGCAAGTTTTCTTCGCCGAGCGTCATCGGCCACGATTCCGGCGGAAGCGAACGCAACGGGTGCTCACCGTGCGGCAGCGCGATCCGCCCGCCGTCATCGCCGAATGCTTTTAAGTTGAACCGGGTAAGTGCCGCGACCTGTTCGGGCGTGAAACAATAACTATTCTCGACGCGAAACGCCGCCGTCGAAAAAATTTGATCGAGTACTTTTTTCTGGGTGTGTTGAACTTCCGTCAAGTTCGCCTGCACGGTATCGGCATCGGGCGTGCCCGGACCCGAACCGGCGAAGGCGGTATGTTCCAACGAGCCGTCGCTACGGTAGAGCACGACGATGCAACTTTTGAAATCACCCGCTTTCGTAATCGACTCGGCCATCGTGCGGACTTTTTGTTCGACCGACGGCTGCTGCGAAATGGCCGCCGAAAAATTGAAGAGGTCTTGCAACCGCGTTTTCATCCGGCTGACCTGCTCGCCGCGCCGCAGTTCCGATTCGTAGTTGCGAAAGAGTTCAATGTCCTTTTCAATGATGCGGGCGTAAAGTTCAATGCGTTGAACCGTCGCCTTGAGATCATCGGGTACTGTATCCAGTGCCGAAGAAAGATAGCCGATCATGCCGCCGTTGCGGTTGTAGAGCGGCGTGAAGATCGTCGCATCTTTCACTTCGGCGGTGTCGGTTTGCTCCATGTACATGACGACCGGTTCGCCGGATTGAATGTCGGCCATCAATTGTGAAATGAGCGGCATCGAGGCGACGTAACTTTCAGAGACGGCGTGGGTTGGGGAAAAAAGGTGCTGGTAAAACTTCCGGTTGAGCCGCGTGCCGATCTTAAACTTTTCCGCAAAAACCTTTTCCACCGCTTCGAGATCGCTGTTGTGCTTGACGAAAAAACTCGTGTGCTCAAGCGTCAACTCTTCATCGAACAGCAGGACGGAAGTTAAACCGGCAATCTCCAGCCGGACGACGGCTTTGCAAATCCGCTTAAGTTTTTCCGACAACGTCGATTGACGTTGTACTTCCGAAATGAACGTCGCAAGGCCGGTCAGCAGCGACTGCGAAGCGGCAAGCGAGGCGTTTTCGGTGAGGAGCTGATCGTGCAAATCCGAACGCATTTTCTTTGCGACGTTTTTTGCGACGGCGTTTTGGGATTTTTTCGACTTGGGCTTTAGCTTACCGGACTTGAGAGGCTTCGGCGGCTTGGCAGACGCATCGACCGATTTCGGGCGCGAATGCACAGGCGGCACCGTTGGCGGCGTCGCGGAAGATGAAGTCGCCCGTGAAGGACGTTTGTGTGAAGATTGATTTGGCATTCCGAAAAAAAATAAAGCGGACACAGCGTCCGCCTTAAAGTAACCGCAACGGAAACAATAATACAAATGTCTTAAACCCCTCACCCCGCTTACTGCGCGGGGCATTCCCTTTCGCAAAGGGAGATGTTCGAAGGACGGAAAAGTTATCGAAAAGCGATGAAGGCGATAACGAGAATCAAACCGAACGTGATTGCAACGGCATAGTTTTGTGCGACACCCGATTGCCATTTACGCAAGCCGTTGCCGAGGCTCATAAAAATATCGCCGATGCCGTTCACCGTGCCATCGACCACCGATGTATCAAAGCGGAACAACACTTTATCCGACAGCCACTGCACCGGACGGACGAACAAGAGTTCGTAGAGTTCATCGATATAATACTTATCGAGCAGCGTGGTGTAAAGAAATGCGAGCGAGCGTTTGGCCGACGCCGCAATTTCAATGCGCATCGCATAAACAAAATATCCGAAACCCAAACCGAGAACAGCTACAAGGCTGCCGATGCCGAGGAGTATCCATTCGGTTTCGTGCGACAAGTGATGCGCCGCCTCCGCCTGCATCACCGACGATTCCAGCCAGCCGTGAATCCAACTGTGTTCCGTTACCACCGCAGGCAATCCGAGAAAACCCGCTCCGAGCGAAAGCGCGGCGAGAATCCAGAGCGGCACCGTCATAAACGCCGGGGATTCGTGCGGATGAATTGCATGGCCATCTGCGCCGTGTGCATCACCATGCCCGTGATCATCGTGCGCGTCATATCCGTGATCGCCGTGTCCGCCACCGGGTTCCTGCTCCGCCACAGAAGAGGTTGTGGGAGCGGCGACGGATTTATTGAAGCGTTCTTCGCCTAAAAACGTCAGGACGCACAGCCGCATCGAATAGAACGCGGTGCAGAACGCAGCAACGGTGCCGATAGCGTAAAGCACAATGTGTCCCGATGCGAAGGCTTCGGCGAGAATGGCATCCTTGCTGAAGAAGCCCGCCGTGAGCGGGAATCCGGCGAGCGCGAGCGACGCAATGAAAAACGTGGTGGACGTCGACGGCATATATTTTCGCAGGCCGCCCATCTTTCGAATATCCTGCTCTTCGTGCATCGCGTGAATCACCGAACCCGAACCGAGAAACAAACACGCTTTGAAAAACGCATGCGTCATCACGTGAAAGATCGCAATCTGAAATGCGCCGACGCCGAGCGCGAGAAACATAAATCCCAATTGCGAGACGGTCGAGTACGCAAGCACTTTTTTAATATCATTCTGTACCAAGCCCACCGTGCCCGCGAAGATCGCCGTGATTGCGCCCACGACGGCAATGATTTCCATCGTTTGCGGTGCCATCAAAAACAACGGCGAAAGCCGCGCGGTAATATAAATGCCGCTCGTAACCATCGTCGCCGCATGGATGAGCGCGCTGACGGGTGTCGGGCCTGCCATCGCGTCGGGCAGCCACACGAACAGCGGCAACTGCGCCGATTTGCCCGTACATCCGATGAAGATGAGCAGCGTGATCCAGAAAACCGTTGTGCCGTCGAAGGCGTCGCGCTTGGCGATGATGTCGGTGTAATTCAAACTGCCGAGCGTTTGAAAGATGAGGAACATTGCGCCCAGCATCGCAAAATCTCCAACGCGGTTCGTGATGAACGCTTTTTTGGCCGCGTCGCCGGTGGAAACAATCGCCGTGCCCTCGAACTTGCGGTCGTACCAAAAGCCGATGAGCAAATACGAGCAAAGGCCGACGCCTTCCCAGCCGAGAAACATGACGACCATATTCGCGCCCAAAATCAAATTCATCATGGCGAAGATGAAGAGATTGAGGTAACTGAAAAACCGCGAGAAGCCGTCGTCGCCGTGCATGTATCCGATGCTGTAAATGTGGATCAGCGTGCCGACGCCGGTTACAATCAATGCCATCAACACCGACAGCGTATCGACCTGATACGCAATAGCGACGTTCATCAAGCCGGTGTTCATCCACTGATAGACTTCAACCAAATGTGCAGGCCGCTCCGCTTCACTGAGCATCTCTAAAAAGATGGCAACCACGATGCCGAACGGAATTGCAATCATCAGCGATGAAAACAAGCCGACGAGCGTTTCGCGCTCTTTGGTGCGCCAGCCCAAAAAATTCGTCAGCGTAAAAAGCGAGTTGATCAGAAATCCGGCGAGCGGAAAAAGAATGGTCAGGAAAATATATTGGTGCATGGTCAAATGGATTGATTGCTGAACCGGAAAAAATTATTTCAATTCGGAAACCGCCGCTTTCCAAAGTTCAGGGTTGCCTAAGCGAACGACTTTATCGATGCCGACATTCTCTAAAAGAATCGCCAAAACATTTAACCGATCTTCCTCCGTCCAGAAAAACCTTCCGTCGATGACCTCCGTTTTTTCAGGCAAGACTTGATGGCGGGCATCGATTTCGGCTCGTGTAAAAGAGCGGCCTTCGCGGCCAATATTCCACTTGACGCGCGTCGGCATAAGTCAATACTTTAAGATGTTAATCTCGTCGATGTTGATCGTTTGCTTGTTGCGAAACATCGAGATCACAATCGCAAGGCCGACGGCGGCTTCGGCGGCAGCAACGGTCATCACGAAGAAGACGAGCATTTGTCCCTGAACGTCGTTGAGGTAGTGCGAGAACGTGACCAGCGAAAGATTGACGGCGTTGAGCATCAGTTCAATTGACATAAAAATCACAATCGCGTTGCGCCGCGTGAGCACGCCGATGACGCCCGTCGTGAACATAAACGCGCTCAGCGCGAGGTAATGCGTCATTCCGATTTCCATTGCTGCGAAAGATAGGTGTGAATGAAGTTGGTAGCGCCGCAAGCGTAGAAAAAGCGTTGCAACGGGAAGCAATTTGGTGCGGCAAATATAGCAAAGCGATGTCAAAGTGTTGGCAAAGTATTCAAGGCGGATTGAGTTGCGGCGAAGTTTTTTCAAACACAGAAAATCCGTATCTACTTTGATCCAGTACCGACGTTGCTTTCACCCAAACGAAAAACCATGAACCGCTTTCGTCCGATTTTCTTTGGCCTAATCATTTTCAACCTGTTCACGCTTGCACTGCTGACGGGCTGCGGCAGCACATCGCCGCAGCCCTTAACGACCGCGCCGAAGAAAGCAATCTCTGAAATTAGGAATGAAGACCGTCCGGTGTATGAACGCCTGATTGCTTTGCCCGACACGGCCATCGATACATTCTACACGCACGATGCGTTGCCGATTGCATATCGAAAATATATTCCCATGAATCCCGACAGTATGCGCGTCGTTGTGGCGTTCATTCACGGCACGGCGGCACAATCGAAACTTTACATTCCCTTTGCTGAAACCTTGCAACAGGCAGGCATCGGCGTGGCTTTGATCGATCTGCGCGGACACGGCCTTTCCGGCGGCGAGCGCGGCGACTCCAGAACCAGCGATGCGCTCGCGCGGGATGTACGAATTTTTTTAGATACGCTGCGCCGTCAGTTTCCCGAACGCAAAATTATTCTGGGCGGCCATAGTTTGGGTGCGGGCGTGGCGCAAAAGTATGTCGAGTTTTTTGCGAACCGCGCCGACCGTAAAAAAACATATCAAGAGCCGGACGGATTTGTTTTTATGTCGGGCGGATTTTTGCTCGAAGCTTCCGGCGATTCCGTCGCCGCGATGGGCATGAAACAATTTGATCAGGAAAGCGACCGGTCGTTTGCTAAAGTCGATCCGTGGCTGTCGCTCGCGGCGATTCCCTTGGCCTTCGCGGGCGTGCATCCGAAGCCCGTCGAAATTTTTATGCCGCAGCAGGATGCGCTAATTAAAGCGGCAACCGATAAAAATTTATTTACGCTGAAGTATTCGTTGCAATTTTTTCTGGCGTCGTTTCCGTTGGCATCGCGGGAGACGTATAGAAAAATTACCGCACCGGTGCTGTTCGTCATCGGCACGGAAGATGAACTTTTTTCCGTAGCGGGCGCGCGGTTTGCGTTTGAGAAAATGGGTCAGCAGCAAAAAGAGTTGATTGTTTCCGAAGGGGCGAATCATGTCAGCGTGGTTTGGAAATCGGCGGCAGCCGTGGCGGAGTGGATCAACCGCACTTTCGCCGCGCCGCAAAACTTGGAATTTTAAGTAGGGAGGTGGCGTATGAATTGGAAAGAGCAATTCGCAGAAATTGAAAAAACTTTCGGCGTTCATGCAAAGCTCGACTGGAAACCGGCAACAGCGTTAGCCCGAAAAGTAATCGCAGACCATCCTAACGACGTTGAAGCATATGTAAGAGTGATTTATTTGCTGCACAACATTGTGTTAGAAGAAGAGACTATAAATTCCGAACACAACTACATGGCTGGGCTGTTAAAACAGTATTTCGATGAATCACAGAAAAAATTTTCTGATAACACAGAGTATCTGTTTTTCATTGGGAAAATTCTTTGGATAGCAGAATGGTATTTCGGACAAGATGACGACAAACTTGGTATGGAAATGCAAAAGAAAGCAGTGGAATTAGAGCCTAACAATATCTTGTATGAATGGGCGTACAGGCTTTCTGTAAAGGGAGATGTTGTGCATGAGTACTTGGCTTGTCGAATTATTACCAACGAAACTTCAATAGTTAATTGGTTGAAATCGAAAGGCTTTCCCGGAGAATATGTTTTAGAACATTTAGAAGTAAGCAAAAAAAGGTATGAAGAAAACACATCTCAGAAACTTCGAGCCGCAGATTAGAGAAAATGACTGAAACCTTAACGAACACGCAATCAAAGTTCATCACGCTTTCCGGCTACCGGCATCACTACGCGGAACTGGGCGAAGGCGATGAAACGCTTTTGTTGGTGCATGGCTTTTCGGCGTCGCTGCTGTCGTATCAGAAAGTGATGCCGGCGTTTGCCAAGCGGTATCGCGTCTTGGCGATTGATCTAGTCGGGTTCGGTGCATCGGACAAACCGACGGACGCGCCCTACAGCCTTGAACTCTTCAGCAAACTCTTGGTAGAGTTTTTAGAAAAGATGAATGCGACCGGCGCAGGAAAAAAAGTATATGCCGTCGGGCATTCGATGGGCGGCAAAATTCTGCTGGCGATGTCGGTGCTTTATCCGAATGTGCTTTCGAAGCTCGTCGTTACGAACACGGACGGATTTCTATACGTCCCGATGATCATCAGCGCGGCAAGTTTGTGGGGCGTGCGGCATTTGCTTAACAAAGTGGTTGGCCGTGAATCATTCGTCCGCAAGACGATGGAATCGGTTTACTTCGATCCCGCGCACATTACCGACGAACACTTTCAACGCAACCTTTCGATGGTGCGCGATCAAGCGAACTTCAACGCAATGATGGCACTCAACCGCAACTACAAGCATCTGGATTTGCGGCGTACCGGTTTGCGTGTGCGGCTCGGCGAATTGAAATTACCCGTCTTGATTCTGTGGGGCGATAGCGACCGTTTCGTCGCCACAAAATATGCGGCAGTCGCGCACCGCGAGATTCCGAACTCGGAACTACAGTTGATTTCACGCTGCGGCCACGTGCCGATGGTCGAACGACCGGAAGAATTTGTACAGCTGACGCTGGCATTTTTGGAAAAAACAGCGACCGCGGGACGGGAAAAATGACCGCACAGTCGGCAGATTAAAAAAAGATTAAGTTTTTTTTCACGAACTCTTGCAAAGTTCATTTCGAGCGTCTATCTTAGTGTCATGTAAAACACCACACGCCTTGTGGGGTGTTGGCAGAAGAAGTGGGGGACTTCTGCCGTTACAGAAAGGGGCTTCGGCCCCTTTTTTATTTCGAGCAATCAAAGTTCGATCTGTCGAAATGCTTCCCGCAACCCATATGCTCAACCGTCTTAATCCCATGAGCCATACTGATTGAACTTCGTAAGACGATCACGGCTTATGTCATTTCAGCCGTTAGCCCTCTTTTTCTATCCGAACTTTTTAAAACCTACAGATGAAAATAATAGTGCTGGGTATGGTCGCGTTAATGAGCTTAGTGTTTGGCTTGGTTGTAACAGCCACCGCTCAGCAATTTCCGAAAGGTTCGATTGCAAACGACGTACAAACTGTCGGATACACGGATTTGGACGGCAAACCGGCTTTCAAAATGTCCATTCGTGAACATCGAGGACGTTGGTATCTCTATACCGCGCATTTTTGGCATCGCGGCTGGAGCGTTGTTGATGTAACCGACCCGGAAAAACCACGTGTGGTTAAGTTTGTTGCAGGACCCGAAAATACTTTCACAGGCCAGATCGAACTTTCCGGCGACATAATGATTACTTCGTTAGAAAAGATTCTGCCCGGTTTCGGCGGCGATGACGGCAAGCCTTTTGACGAAGGCGTGATTATTTGGAACATCGCTGACCCGATAAATCCAAAACAAGTCGGGCAGTTTCGCACCGGCGGAAGCGGGACGCATCGCAATTTTTATTCGGGCGGGCGATATATGCACTTGGCCGCCGGAATGCCCGGCTACGAAGGTAACATTTATGTCATTGTTGACATTAGTAATCCTGCCAATCCGCGCGAAGTGGGACGCTGGCATGTAAAAGGACAGCACACGGCGGGCGGCGAAAAGTTAGATTTAGGAGCCGATGCACGAAACGTCGACAGCAGTCGCCAAACTCAAATCCACGACCACAGCATTTGCGGCACAGATGCTGATGTATCGCTTCACGGTCCGCCATATGTGGTGGGAAATCTTGCGTATTTGCCATATGGTTCAGCCGGAATGATCGTGCTCGATGTCAGCGATGTTACTCAGCCGAGGCAAATCGGGCGGCTTGATTTCAGTCCGCCGTTTCATCCGCGTTTTGGCGTTCATGGCGTTTTGCCGATACCTGAAAAGAACATTGCTTTTGCAAATTCCGAAGACGTTTCATATGGCAAAGGACCGCTTCACCACGCTTCGATAATCGATATTTCGAATCCGGCACAACCGTTTTTGCTGTCGCTTTTTCCGCAACCATCGCCGCCGCCAGAGGATTCAACGCCCGATTTTTTTACCAAAGGCGGCTGGTCAGGACCGCACAACTTCAATCACTTACAGCATAATCCGGCAGTCGAGAAACAGGGTGATTTGTTTTACTTCGCTCATTTCAACGCCGGACTGCGGATTTACAACGTCTCGAACCGGAGAAAGCCGGTTGAAGTCGGCTTTTTTATGCCGCCTCAACCCACCAAAAGATTCGGACCGATGCCGAAGGATAAACTCGCCTTGCAAACCGAAGATGTATTGGTTGATAGACGCGGATTCATTTACATCACCGACAAGAATCAAGGTCTGTGGATTGTCAAGTATCAAAACAGCAAGTCCCGCACCGTCCGTTGACAAAAGAACACCGGCAACAATTCAATGGACATGTTTACAAAGCGCAGACGTTGTTTGGTTTGCTTGGTTGCGCGCGGTGTTTTGCTCCAACGCATCTCAAGGGCTTGGCTCTTCGTGGCTATGGTTGTGGATGAACTCCAACTCTGCGTTTGTTAAAGTCGACTACTCGACATGCTTCAAACAAAACTTGACGGCTCATGCTGACCCAACTCCGCCAGACCATTACGAAACTCGTTCCGCTCACCCGCAGCGATGATGTGATGCTTGAATCCATCTTCACACCGCACGCGTTTCGAAAGCACGATGTGCTACTGGGACAAGGCCAATACGCGCGTGAACTATTTTTTGTGAACGAGGGGTTTCTGCGGGCATTCCTTTATCAGAAAGGTGAAGAGGTTACAACGCACCTTGTCGGGGCGGGTACCTTCTTGACGTCGTTCGGAAGTTTTATCGGCGGCGCGGTCTCGCACGAAACCATTCATTGCCTGAGCGAAGGCACGCTGCTGCGGCTCTCGCACGAGAATCTTGAGCGGCTCTATGCCCGCGATGCGAAGTGGCAATTCTTCGGACGCAAGTTGATGGAATCGTCCTTACTCTGCAAAGAGCAACGCACCATCGAATTGATTTCGCTCACCGCCGAACAGCGTTACCTCAATTTGCTTCAACACCAACCGCAACTCGTTGCCCACGTGCCGGTGCAACATCTCGCCTCGTTCATCGGCATCAAGCCCGAATCGCTGTCGCGCATCCGCCGCAATTTCCTAACAAATGTCAAGCGGAAAGTCGCCGGCTGAATCGAACTTGCATCGATTCATAAATCTTAAATCGATGCAACTATGGAAAATTCACGCGCTCTCGTTACGGGTGCAAACGGGCATTTGGGAAATAATCTCGTGCGGCATTTGTTAAAGCAAGGCAACCCTGTTCGCGCCAGCGTTCGCAATCCCAAGAACCGCGCGCCGTTCGAAGGCTTAAACTGCGAAGTCGTTCATGGCGACCTGATGAACAAAGCCTCGCTCGTCAAGGCTCTTGAAGGCGTAGATACATTGTATCAAGTGGCGGCGTCATTCAAGCTCTGGGCGAAAAATCCGCAGCAGGAAATTTATGATGTTAATATGCAGGGCACACGCAACGTGCTCGAAGCCGCCGCCGCGCAAGGCGTTCGGCGCGTGGTCTATGTCAGTTCAATCGCCGCACTCAACTACGCCGCGCTGCCGATCAAAGAATCGGACGGTTACAATCCTGACCGGCGCAATATGTACTACAACTCGAAAAACGATTCGGAAAAGGTGGCGATTGATCTTGCCGCAAAGTTGAATCTGGAGTTGGTTGCGGTGTTGCCTTCGGCGATGATCGGCGGCGAAGCCTTTTTCCTCAACGAATCTTACCGGATTCTTGCGATGGTGTATTTGGGCAAGTTACCCGTCGAGTCAAACATCTTTCTGAACTGGATCGATGTGAAAGATGTGGCCGCTGCCTGTGTCGCCGCAGCAACAAAAGGCCGGGCGGGCGAGCGGTATATTTTGGCGAATGAAAAAAGCATGGGACTTTCGGAAACGACCGCCTTGCTTCAGTCGCTTTATCCCGACCTCGGCTTGAAAGTGCCCCCTAAAGTGCCGCGGTGGTTTCTTTACGCCAACGCAACGCTCTTCGAACTCATCAGCAAACTCACCGACACGCAGCCGTTGTTGCAGCGCAGTGATGTGGAAATGTTCTGGGGACAACGCATGGATTTTGACATTACCAAAGCCCGTACCGAATTGGGCTTTGCACCCAAACCGCCGAAGATCGCCGTGAAGGAAGCCGCGATGTACTTGCGAAGCCACCCGCAATTGCTTTCCGCTTGAAAACAAAAAGGCAACGCCCCGGGCACGTTGCCTTTTGTATTTCGAGACCCGAAAAATACAAGTCCATTCATCCGATTCTCCCTTTATCCGAAATTTATTTCGGCAAGCTCAATTAGGGAGATGTCCGCCCGAAGCGGACAGGAGGTTTCTTCAGACTTTCTGCTTGTAATACTTCAGCACGTAATCCGAAACCATACGGTGGGTGTTATAGACCGGCATCAGCGAAAGCATTGAGTTGCGTACTTTTTTGAGCCACGCGGTCGGGATGCCGCTTTCCGTGCGGTTGTAATACGTCGGTACGAGGTCTTGCTCTAAGATATCGTAGAGCGAATTGGCATCGAGCGAATCCTGATAATTTTGATCGGCATGATTTTCATCTTTGCCGATTGACCAACCATTCTCGCCGTTGTAGGCTTCGCGCCACCAGCCGTCCAAGATGCTGCAGTTGAGTCCGCCGTGCGCAATCACTTTTTGTCCCGAGGTGCCGCTCGCTTCGAGCGGACGCATCGGGTTGTTAAGCCACACATCCACGCCCGAAATCAAATGCCGCGCGACGTTCATATCATAGTTCTCGATAAAGACGACCTTGCCCAAAAACTGCGACTGCCGTGTAAGACTGACGATCTGCTGAATGTATTTTTTTCCGGCATCATCGCGCGGGTGCGCTTTGCCCGCAAAGAAAAACTGAACGGGTTTTTCACTGTTGCTGATGATGCGCGTGATGCGGTCGATGTCGCTGAACACGAGCGGCGCACGCTTGTATGTCGCAAACCGCCGCGCGAAACCAATCGTGAGGACGTCGGGCGACAGCGCATTGCCAAACGACTCGCCGAGCATCTGACCGCTACGCTCGTACTGCGCGCTCAAGCGTCCGTACGCAAATTCCATCAAGTCGCGCTTGAGCCGGTACCGGAGCGACCAGAGTTCCTCGTCCGAAACTTCATCTAAAATTTCTTTCAACCGTTCGGGGTTGCGGAAAAATTCACGGTCGTTCTGCGTCCGCGAGAGCCAGAAGCGTTCGGTCTTTTGCACCAGCCACCCGAACGTGTGAATGCCGTTGGTGATGTATCCGATGGGCACGTCTTTGGCTTCAACATTTCCATAGAGGCCGCGCCACATGTCCCGCGAGACTTCGCCATGCAATTCCGAAACGCCGTTCGCACTCCGCGAAAGGTTGAGACACAGCACCGTCATCGTAAAATGCTCTTGTGGATCGTTCGGATGCTCGCGGCCAAGAGCCATGAACGTGTTGAAATCGATCTTCAATGATTCCGCATATTTGCCGAGCGAGTAACCCATCAGATCGGGCGAGAAGCGGTCGTGTCCGGCGGGTACGGGCGTGTGGGTTGTAAAAATACATTCCGCTTTTACAAAGGCTTTGGCATCATCAAGCGACTTGCCCGCTACAACTTGCTCACGCACAAGTTCCAATGTGAGAAACCCCGAATGACCTTCGTTCATATGATACACTGCCGGTTTCAGGCCGAGTGCGTGTAAAAATTTTACGCCGCCGATGCCCAGAATGATTTCTTGGTTGATGCGCGTGGTGGCGTCGCCGCCGTAGACTTTGCTCGTGATGTCGCGGTAGTGCGGTTCGTTTTGTTCGATGTTTGTATCGAGCAAGTAGAGCGTCGCCCGCCCGACTTTCACCGCCCACGCCTGAACATGCACGACGCTCTGACCAAGTTCGACGCTCACCGTCACCGGCTTGCCGTCTTCGCCGATCACTTGCGACATGGCGAGTGAATCGGGACGGAAGAGCGGGTAAACTTCCTGTTGCCAGCCATCCGCCGAAAGCCGTTGCTGAAAATAACCTTCGCGGTAAAACAGGCTGACGCCCGCAAAATTCAATCCCAAGTCGCTGGCCGATTTGATATGATCGCCCGCGAGCACGCCGAGACCGCCGGAGTAGATTTGCAAACTTTCGTGCAAGCCGAACTCCGCGCTGAAGTAAGCAATGGGTTGCTTCGTCAATTCCTTCGCGTGTTCCGACGCCCATGTTTTTTTCTCGCCGAGATATTTATTGAACGTGGCAAGCACATCGGCAACGCGCTCGGCATAATCGGGATCGCTGAGGCGTGCGGTGAGTTCCGGCTCGGAGACGCGCGCCATGATTTCAACCGCGTTGTGATTGAACCGCGACCAATAGAGCGGCGAAAGTTCAGCGAGCACATCGCGGGCACTGCTGTTCCATGTCCACCACAAATTTTTGGAAAGCGACCGCAGGCCGGTAATGAGATCAGCGATACTCATCGCGGATTTTTTCGAGCGCGACACAGATTTGACTTCGGGCATATAGTTTTTTGACGGTTGAATTAGAGCGAGTTTCAAACGCGGGTTTGATGCTCGCCGAAGGCTACGAAAACAGCGGCGGGGAAGATATATCGGAAGCGTTGGCTTTGAAGCGTTGGTTGTGAGCAGTTCAATCCGCGATCAGGCAACAAATCAAGGTCAATTTAATAGCGATGTTGATGGCGCCGTTGCACGGAACGACTGCAAGGGAACGAAATTTTTTTCACTTTTCAAAATGTCGTAAGTTGCGCTCCGAGTTTGGAAAGCCGCTTGAGCCGCATCAGCAGCGGTCTTATAGCCATATTGACCGCCATCCGACAGCAAACACTTTATTCCGATTGCCCTGTGAAAATTGCACATATCTCCGACATTCACATCGATACGCCCGCCCGCCCCGGCAGCATCTGGGAATTTGACCGGCTCATCAAACGCATTCTTGAACATAACTACGATCACCTCGTCATCACGGGCGACGTCGTTGATGTCGCCAACACCGACGATCTGCGCAAGGTGCGCGAAGTGCTCAAGCAAAACGGCATTTTAAATTGGGAACAGACGACGATCATTCCGGGCAATCACGACATCTTCGGCAAGTACGACACGAAAGGCAACAAAGCCCTCAGCGTGATTGCCACCGCGATGCAGCAGCGGGTCGCGCTCGCCGCCGCACAAAAATTGCACGCCTTCTGCGACATCTTCCGCGAAACGATCACTGAAGACGCGGAACTGGCCGGATACTTTCCGTTCGTCAAAGTGCTCGGCGGCGGCAAAGCGGGGATTGCGATGGTTTCGTTCAACAGTGTTTTGGAGTGGTCGCTGCGGCTCAACCCGACGGGCGCACGCGGCTATGTTCATGCGTCGGAGCGGCAGGCGATTGAGCAGCCGGAAGTGCTGGAAGTGCTTCAGGGAAAGTTCGTCGTTGCGCTGTGTCATCATGCTTATAAAATCTATGAGCCGCAAACGCCCGTCGACAGGGCGTTTGTTTGGGCGATGGAGCTTTTGGAAAAGGACGCATACCTTGCCACGCTGAAAAAAATGAACACGAAGATCGCGCTGCACGGACACTTTCACCGCGCCGAAGAATACGACGTACAAGGCGTGCATTTCATCAACAGCGGTTCGGTACGCCGCTCAACGGCCATCATCAACTCAATAGAAATCTTTCCCGACGACACTTACACAAATGCTTTCATTCAACTTTGAATCGGCAAACGATGCGCGTAACCGATGAAAAGTATTTTAAAGCATGGCGACGGGCGACGGGCGGTGAAAATATTTCAGAGTTGAGGAAAATTTTTGTGAAGTTTGTAAAATCAAAACCGCAAGCAACTTTTAATTACTACACCGAGTCCGCCGCCGTTTATTCATCCCGCATTGAAGGCAATAGTCTTGACCTCAGCCGTTTTATCAACTCTCAGCCCCGCAAAAGAAAATTCAAGGCCAAGGAGTTTGCTGAGATTGAAAACCTGATTGCCGCATATACTTTTGCAAAGCGACGGAAAATTACTGAGGCTAATTTGCTGGAAGCACACGGAATTTTATCGCAAAACCTGCTTGGAAAAAGCGAGCAAGGTGTCTATCGCAAAAGTAAAATGGCGGTGCTCGGCGGCAACCGTATCGAGTATTTCTCGCCGGAACATACGAAGGTGAAAATGTTGATGACGGAATTGTTCACCGATATAGCCGCACTCTGCAAAACGAAACTTGAACCTGAACGGGCCTTTTACCATATCGCACTCGTGCACCTGATTTTCGTTCACATCCATCCGTTTGGGGATGGCAACGGGCGCGGAGCACGCTTGCTGGAGAAATGGTTTCTCTCGCAACATCTGGGCACAGCAAGTTGGAGACTGCCGAGTGAAGCTTACATCTGGACGCATCGTGAGGCGTATTATCAAAACCTGCGCGTGCTTGGCGAGGAGTTCTATGAACTCGATTACGACTTGTGCATTCCGTTCTTACAAATGCTGCCCGCTGCAATGAAACCCTTCACCGTGTTCAACTAATCAATGAAAAACAAACTTGATGAAAAAAATAGCCGCATTGTTTCTGGGATTGCTGTTCATTACAAACGTCATTTACGCTCAAGGATCGGCAGGCTCGGCGGCAACGCAGGAAGCGAGATACATTTTTAATCTGCCGTCGGCGGGAACGCTGGAGCGGGGCAGTTATGCCATCGAAGGGTTGATTTTTTCCGGCGGCGGCGTGCTGGCCGCGATGAGCGTCGGTATATCGAACGACTTGACGTTCGGCATCAGTTACGGCGCGGGCAATGTGGTCGGCTCCGGCGATCCCGTCTGGAACAAACTGCCGGGCGTGATGGTGCGCTACCGCATCATTCCCGAAGATTTATTTTTTCCCGCCATCACACTTGGGTTTGATTCCCAAGGTCGCGGCAACTACATCGATTCGCTCGGGCGGTATGAGCGCAAGTCGGCGGGCTTCTTTGCGGCGGCAAGCAAGAACTTGGAGTTCTTGGGATTTCTGACGCTGCACGGCGGCGTGAATTATAGTTTGGAAACGCGCGATGATCGTGATGCGAATTTTTACGTCGGCCTTGAAAAAACCATCGGGCCGCAGGTTACAATCTACTCGCAGTACGATTTTGCGTTCAATGACAATTCCCCTTCCGCGCTCGGCACGGGACGCGGCTTCTGGGATGCAGGATTAAGATGGTCGGTGGGCAGCGGCATTACGCTCGAACTCAATCTTTCCAACCTTTCCAACAACTTCAAAGACATTGGTGCGGCCACGCGCAGCGTTCGCTTGGAATACATCAACACTTTTTGATGAGGGATACATTGAAGGTGGATACATAAAGCGGCACTTGATTTTGAGCGGGGAAGTGTTAGGTTTCTCTCGAAGTTCCGCTGCCGACCGCGAACGAATCACCTTGCGGCGCGTGTTGAACGAGTAATTAAAATTGCTCCTCTGAAGATTTTTTTTCATTACGCAACTTTGTAGGATACCATGAAGACGACGCTCAAAACAATGATTCGAAAAGTCGCACCGCTGTTGCCAATGATTTTCACCGTGCTTGTCGGAGCAACCGTGCTTTCAGGTTGCTACACGCAAATGGTCGATGAAAGTCCGCGCCGCTACCGTGATAGTTGGGACGATGAATACACCGAGGAATCCAAACCCAAGTATTCAAAACGCCGCCCGTCGCCAGTCGCCATTGACACAACCGTTGCGGGCGAGACCGTGATCGTTGATGAGTACTACGATCAGCCTTACGCGCAGTACTTCGACACGCCGGATAATTCAGGCGGCGACTACGATCCGTTCTTCGGTCAGCCCGGACTTTCACTTGGTTTCGGTTTCGGCAGTTATGGTTTCGGATTTAACCGCTGGGATCGTTGGGGCTACAACGGCGGATACGGTTATTGGGACAACTGGAACAACGGATATGGACCTTACGGCAACAGCTACTATGGATACAGCGGTTATGGCTGGCCTTACTACGGCAGCGGCTATGGCGGTTACGGATACGGTGGTTATGGTGGCTGGGGCAGCACGCCGGCCAGGTCGGGATTATTCAGACCTCGCACATTCGGGGCGACGCGCGGCGGCATCGTCGGCACGCGAAGCCGCAGTGTGTATGAAGAAACAGACCAACCGGTAATTTATTCCCGCAGCCGCACGACCAACAATGCCGCCGGTGTATCAGGTTCACGCACGCGCGGCGAAGGCTCACCCGCGTCGTATCAGCGACCCGCCCAGAGAGAACGGCGGCCTATCGAGGCAGGACGCCAGAGCAATGAACGGTCAACTTACGAAGCGCGTCCGCAGCGTGAATCGCAACGCAGCGCGCCGGTATATAACGCCCCGCGCCGCAGCGAAGGCGGTCAGGGCGGGAATCGCGGCGGAGGCAACCGGAGCAGTTCTTCAAGTTCAAGCGGTTCAGGAAATTCGAACGGCGGCAACCGCGGCGGATCAACACGCGGGCGTTAATCTCTCGAAGCACTTATGAAACGTAAAGTTGATATGAAAAATAAATTGATATATGGCTTCAAACATTTGTCGGTGATGATCGGATCGGCGGCCATCTTTGCCGTCTCGGTGGCTGTATCCGGCTGCGGCAGTTTCACGGTGCTCGATCATCCTGAGGTCGAGGTACGCGACGAACCGACGGGCAAATTTGTGTTCGAAGAAGTCTCGCCCGTCTCCGATTGCAAAAGTTGCCACGAGAAAATGGCGAACAAATACGAAGGCTACGCCCGCGCGGCGGAAAAACGCACGACGAGTTACGACCGCGTGGCCACGGCAACCGCGACGGAGTTCAAGGGACTTTCAAACTACGCCGGTTCGGACTATGATTATTACTACTACTATCCATGGTGGTTTGATGGTTACAGCCTCGCTACCGGTGCAAACAGTGCAGCAGCGGGCGGCGGTCCTGATTTATCTTCCGCTGGCTCTGCGAACGGCAGCGTTCGCGCACGGCAAAGTTTTCGGCGCGGGATGGGCGCGTTTAGAAACCCCGCAGCCACCGGCGTCTACAGTCCGGCACCCGTAAGCACGCCGAGCACAACCACGGCAACGCCTGCCGCACGACCGGCAGAATCATCCGGTTCGACCGGCTCAAGCACAACGCGAAAAGAATCTTCAACCGGCACATCGGGCGGCGGCGAAACCCGTTCGCGCGATAGCACGAGCGGCACGACTACAAACAGTGGCAACAACGGTAACACGAACACCGAAGAAAAACGCAGTTCACCGCGCTCACGCTGAAAATTTTTTTTGAAGCATCGAACGATCCGCGATTCATAACTCACGCATAACTTTTAGCAACCATTATTTCTCCGATGATTAAATCTGCTTTCCCCATTTCACTGCTGCTCTTTTTTTTATTGATCCAAAATATCATTCCGCAATCCGCCCGCGCCCAATCGGAAGTGGATGCAACTCGCTACAGCACGCAGGGACAAGGCATCACGGCTCGCGCTCTTGCGATGGGCGGTGCTTATACCGCCGTCGCCGATGACTACTCCGCCGTCTTTTTTAATCCGGCGGGTCTTGCGCAGATGCGCCGCTTGGAGTTCAACGCCGGATTTAATTTCCTCAACGCCGGTTCGGACGCGACCTACCTCGGCAAAACGGTTACCGCCGATAATCCTGTAACCGCGCTCAACAGTCTCGGCCTCGTTTTGCCCGTACCGACCTACCGCGGCAGTTTGGTCTTCGCCTTCGGATACAACCGCTCGCAAAATTTCAACACCGCGCAGAATATCGATGCGTTCAATTCGTCGGGAAGCATCAATACTTACTTTCAAAAGTTCACACCGCAGTTCGGCAGCGACGGAATTATCCTGCAGGATTACGGCTCGCTTGCCTACAACGCTTTCCTGCTCAATGAAGACGGCGGTACAAATCCTCGATACATCGACCCGCGCATCACCGGCAACGTGCAACAGCAATCGAAGCTGCTTGAGGACGGCGGCACGAATTCATTCGTGCTCTCCGGTGCACTCGAGGCCGCACCGAGTTTGTTTCTCGGCGCCACGCTTAACTTTATCAATGGTCGTTACTCCTACGCACGCACTTACAGCGAACAGGACGTCAGCAATGTGTATGCAAACTTCAATAGCTTCACGCTCAAAGACGATATTGAAAGCGATGTGAACGGCTTCAACCTCAAAGCCGGTTTACTCTACCGCTTGGACGACGCATGGCGCTTCGGCCTGACGGTCGAGACGCCGACCTACTTCCGGCTCAAAGACAGATATAGTTCGTCGCTTGGCGTATCGTTCAGCACTTCGGATTCCTCGACCGATGCAAGTAATAATTTCTACGACGGCGAATTCGAGTATGAACTCACCACGCCTTTCGTTTTCAGCGGCGGCCTTTCCTACGAGTTTTTATTCCTGACGCTTTCCGGCAATGTTACATTCAAGGATTGGACGCAGCAACGCTACATCACTTCGGAACTTTCGGATGTCAATGCCCTTTTCAAAAGTGATTTTCAACAGACGCTGGATTTTGCGGTCGGCGGCGAGCTGCGTGTACCTGCAACGCCGGTGCGGCTTCGGGCGGGATACAGCATTGAAAATTCACCGTACAAATTTAAACTCGCCGCGCCTTCCGCAACGCCTTCGGTGCGGACGGATTTGAACGACGCGCGGAAAACATTGTCGCTCGGTGCCGGATTGCTCTTCCGAAAAACTTTCGCCATCGATGTCGCCTATCTTTATACCACGCAAATTCTGGAGTCGCGTCCGTATCCGACCGCAGACGTGATTACGGAAAGCGTGAAGGCCACCAACGTCGTCGTTACCGCCAGTTTCCGCTTCTGAGAAGCCGCACGAACTGAAATAAAAAAAAGCCGGACAATGTGTTCCGGCTTTTTTATTGTGGCCACCTCTTTTACATGTTGTTCATGTCATTCCTGCGAAGTCAGGAATGACACAGGGCAATTCGACAATCAATCAAACCTCGAACATAATTTCTTTCGCATCGATCACGCTGCCGTATTGACAAAGCAGTTGATTGTGCGCAAGGCCGTCTTCACCGCGCACCCGCACCGGACAGCCGTAACAAATGCCGATGCCGCAACCCATGATCGATTCAATCGACACTTCACAGGGCAGCCCGCGCTCATTGCAAAACTGCGCGAGTGATTCCAGCATCCGGTTCGGTCCGCATGAAAAGACGCGCAGCCGTTCGCCGTTGAACTGCGGCAGTTCCTCGGCGAGCAACCGGACGATGTTGCCTTTGAATCCCAGCGAGCCATCGTCCGTCGCCGCATGAATGTTTGTCAGCCCGCGCGTGATGACGTCCGGTGCGGAGCGAGCGCCGATAAAGTTCACAACTTTTTTGCCGCGCTTCAAAAGGGTTTCCTCCAGCATCGCCATCGGAGCGACGCCGATGCCGCCGGAAACAAGCAACGCCGTATCGAAATCATCGCGGTTGTAGCCGAACGTATTGCCGAGCGGCGCGAGCGTTTGCAACGCCGTCCCGACCGGCGCATCGTAAAGAATTTGCGTACCGATGCCGACGATCCGAATCATTATTTCGATCTGTGAGCCAACCACGCGGTGAACACTGAGCGGACGCCGCAGCAGCGGTTGATGAAAGCCATTGACTTTAACATTGACGAACTGTCCCGACCGAATTACCGGCGCGATCACCGGCGCGTCCAGCACCAGCACGTTGGTTACGGAAGTCAAGCGGATATTTTCAACGACCGTCAAAGGCAAGTCGTAAAGCGGTTGCATCGTCATGGATATTTTCTACAGTTACTTGTCAACATCAAGTGAATCGTTCAACGATTTTCGCGGCGGCCTCTTCGGTTGGACACTGGGTTGCGCATTCGGAGGTACGTTCGGCGATGCGGCGGAATCCGTTGCCGGACGCGGCGGCACGGCCTGCGCCGAATCTTTCACGGATGACGGCGATGACTTCGAACCCTTCGAACTTTGTCCGGCCACTTTGGCTGAATCCCCGGTTGCTCCGGAAAGTTTCGAACGCGATTTCAAATCTTTCATATCTGGTTTCACTGTCTTGAGATTCTTCAATGAATCCGCCGCCGTTGGTTTCGGCACTCGCGCCAGTGAATCCGAACGGATGGAATCGGCAACGGCTTTCGCGCGGCGTTCGAACAAACCGATCTGAACCATCTTCTCGGAAATCGATGCGGCTTCGGGCGATTTCGGAAACGCGGCATTGAGCCGCTTGTAAATAGCCACTGCGGAATCGGAGCGGTTGGGCACGCTTTCATACACATAGCCGAGGCTGAGCAATGCTTTCGGGGCGAGCGGCGAACGCGGATAGAGTGCGAGCAACTCTGCAAACCGCTTGACGGCTTCTTCCGACTTCTTGCCGGAGATCAACGCATGTCCCTCGAGATAAAGCCGTTTATCCGGCTCACGATCTTCGGTGCGGAGCGGCGGCAAGTTGTAATATGCCCGCACCCGGTTCACATAACGCCCCGCCGGATAAGCTTGCAACAGCAGCCGGTAGAGCGAATCCACTTTCGCGTCCTGCTTTTCCGTACGATAGACGTCGGCGAGCGAGAACAGCGTCAGTTCCATCGTGCTGCTGAGAAAACTGGAATCGATGCCGCTCTGTTGGCGTGCCTGAATTTCGACGAGCGTTCGCTCATACCACAGAGCGGCGGAATCTTCAATCGGCAGCGTGATGTGATAAAAATTTCCCGTCGCAAATTTTTTATCGATCAGTTCCTTTTGATACGCCACGAAGGATAGCGTATCGCGGGCGACGGGAAAGCTGCGCCGCGCTTGAGCGGTTACGACTTTCACAGTCGTTTCGCTGAACGCATCCGTACCGCCGAGCGCGTAGAATACACTGCGGCGGTAATCTTTTCGCGTGCGGCGGACGAGCACATTGCTTTCAGCCGCAGATTGCACACTGTCGACTTCCACGCGCTTGGCGGTGTCGGAACGCACATCCGTGCGAATACCCAAACCGATGACGCTATCTAAGTTCGAGACCGTGTAACGCAAGTCGAGAATGCGTTCCATTGTCGCCGCCGACTTTGTAAAGAGTGCGCCCAATTCGCCTTGTGCGTATTCGGTGCGCGCGCTATCGTAGAACGCTTTCGCTCCGGCATAATCCAAACTCACTTCCTGACGAATCGTGCCGAGCCGGTAAAAACTTCGCGCCGATTGTTCGGTGCGCGGATGCTTGCGGATGATTTCGATGTAAAGATCAATCGCTTGTCCGATGCGATCTTGGCGTTCGTAGCACAGCGAAAGTTCATAACGAATCTCGGCGAAGCGGTCGATGTTTTTGCCGTCGGCGAGCAGCGTTTTTAAATACGTGATGCTTTGATCGATGCGGCCTTGCTCGCGCAAGTCGACGGCGTAATTGATTTGCGAGGCGTATCGAAGTTCGTAGCGCGGATCGAGATCAAGGACTTGCTGATACGTTTTTTCAGCATTGATGTAATTGCCGAGCAAATCATAGATGCGGGCGAGCGTGAAGGCGGCGCGGCCTTTGAGATCGCGGTCTGAGGTGAGCGGCAACCCCAACTGAATTTGCGTTACCGCGACGGCGTATTCCTCGGCGCGAATGGCCAGTTCCGCCAGCGCAAAATGCGCGTCCGATTTTGACTCGTTGTCCGATTTGGAGGATGCGATCACACGGCCTAAAACTTCGCGGGCTTCGGCAAGGCTTTGCTGTTGGGCGAGCGTGCGGCCATACCAAAAAGTGGCTTCACCGAGCCGGTCGCCATCGGGATAGTTGGAAATAATTTCCTGAAACTTGCGTTCGGCGAGCGGGAACTCGCGGTTGTAATAGTAGGCTTTGCCGAGCAGCAGCAGGGCGTCGTCGGCGATGTCGGATTGCGGATGGGCTTTGAGAATATCCGCCGTTTTTTTGATGACCAAATCAAAATTTGCTTTGCCGGAAGCCGCGGTTTCAATCGATGGGAAAATACCGAGCACCGACGTGCGTCCGTAGAGCTGCGAAGCCGCAATGGCTTTCACGCCGCGGTCGAACTCAATCTGAGCGTTGTAGTAGGAATTAAAATACGCGGTGAAATTATGATACGCCTTGCCGAAAAAACCGGCGTCGCTCGTCGCGCAGGCGGAAAGCGTCAAGAGCATCATCACGGCGATGCCTTGCAGGACGCGGCGCAGCGGGCGATGGGAAAAAAAATGATGCAACACGGAAATGATCATAACAGGCCGATGGAAACTTCAAAACCTCAAACGAATGTGAGACGAAATTCCCGAATAAAAAAGGCACAAAAAATTGCAGAATGACGAAGTGTGGTCGTGTATCAAGTTGTGTTTTGTCATTCTGAACGAAGTACAAACGCAGTGAAGAATCTGCATTCGTCTTCGAATTAAATGCAGATTCTTCGCTACACTCAGAATGACACCGAAGATAAAAACATATGTTTAATACACGGCCCGAAGTGTGAATTAGGGATTGCAGAATTCGCAGTCCGCACTTCGCAATTTTGGCAACTGGCAATCCGCAATTTTTTAGTGCGTGCCGGAGGCCGCGGGACGGGCGGCGGAAGCGAGTTTGACTTTTTTCGATTTGTCCGCTTTGCCATGTTTGGATTTGCGTTTCGAGCGGCGGTAGCGGCGGGAGCGCCGTCCGCGCTTCTCTTGGTTTTCGTCCGAAAGTTCGCGCATCGTGTAGGTTGCAACGGCGGCCTGTTCGGGCGAGGTCGGGATCATCAGGACGCGGCCAACGGGTGCGGTGCGCGCTTTGAGATCATTCACCGCCACAATCATCGGCACGGAAGTTCGATACTTCGCCGCAATCGATGTCAGGCCGTCGCCTTTGCGAACTTTGTGCGCCAGAAAATGCTGCCGTTCCGATAATGGAATCGAATCCAACCGCGCCGCCACTTCCTCGCCTTTGTCCGTCGGCACGCGGAGTTTGTAGCCTCGGTAGGCGGGCGGCGTCATGTCTTTAATCAACTCGGGATTGAGAAATCGCAGCGTGTCGAGGTTGAGGCCGGTGTAACGGGCAATCGTCGGCAGGGAAACGGAGGCGGGCATCGGGACTTCCGCGCATGTAATCGGCTGACGCATCTTCAGCGGCGCGAATCCGAACTTTTCCGGCGACATCGCAATGATGGCGACGGCGATATACCGCGGCACGTATTCATTCGTCTCACGGCGGAAGTGTTTGGACATCTGCCAGAAATCTTTGGTGCCTGACTTGCGCACCGCGCGGTTGACGCGTCCGCCGCCGCTGTTGTAAGCAGCCAGCACCAAGTACCAATCGCCGTAAGTTTTGTAGAGGTCTTTGAGGTGGCGCATCGAGCTGCGGGTGGCTTTGAAAATATCCTGACGCTCATCGAACCATTGGTTTCCAGCAAGGCCGTAGTAGCGTCCGGTGGCGCGCATGAACTGCCACATGCCCAACGCATTGGCGCGGCTGCGGGCCGCAGGATTGACGCCGCTTTCAAGAATGCAGAGGTAAATCATTTCGGGCGGCATTTGCTCTTCGGCCAAGATTTTCTCTAGCGTCGGGAAATAAATTTCCGAGCGGTCTAAGTAACGCTGAAAGATGCCGCGGGCGCGGGTGCTGTAGTAAGTGATATACTGTTCGACCTGCTTGTTGAGTTCAAGCGGGATTTGCGTTTTGGGAACCGCGATACCTTTGAACGCATTTTCATCGACGACGATTTTACTCGCATCGCCGAAAAGCCGCTCCCTGACAGCGAGGGCGGGACTATCGCTATCCAACGCATCAATTTTTTGAATATGGGTATCGTACGTCTCAATCACATTTTGCGCGAGCGTGCGAAACGAACTGTCTTCACCGAGTTCCGTTTTCTCGATCAGTTCCGAAATGAGATCGATGGCTTTTTCCAAATCTTCTTCGGCGAACGCGCGGGAACTATCGGACGCGGGCATATTGATCGCGCTGATATGTTTCGTAGCGGAAGCATAGAGCCGGTTGATGCTGCTGACTTTCTGGCGGGTGGCATCGGAAGAAATCCGCAAGGCTTTGTCTCGGAGGCTATCCGTTTTGGCGATTTTCTGTTTGGCTTTCGAGGCGTCCGCCGATTCAGGTTGCCCTAGTCCTAAAGTATCGACCATCGCTGCGGGTGCGGCGGAAACGCTTTGCGCCGGAGGTGCGGATAAAGTGCGCTGTGCCGAAGTGCAGCCGGAGAGCAGGGAAGCGGTGATGAGAACGGTGGCGGCAAGTAAAGTATGGCGGGGCAAGAAGAAAGTGTGTGGCCTTTGAGAAGGCCAGATGATATAGCGCATCGAGATCAAGTTTTTTGCAGCAGGCGGCGGTGAAATGATGGCGTTGCCTGTGCGTTGAAAAAATTAGGTCGCTGTAGTTGGTAGATGTTCAATCGTTATCCCGCCATCGCTGCAAACGCCGTGCAGGTGCGGGCTTGCAAAGATAACCGGAAAAATGACTTTCAGAAACTTTCAATCACTTTCAGAAACTTTTGAGGCGGCTCATACCGAGGGTGAAAAAGCGGTGGTGAAAAGTTATGTTTGGCCGCTATAAAAGAATTCACATAGAAAAGCGTAGAAAAGTCCGGCTCATTTTATTTCTCATCATGCCCAAAACCATCATCGTTATTCCTTGCTACAACGAAGCCAAACGGCTGGACACCAATGCCTTCATCACGTTTGCCAACCTGCATCCTGATATTCATTTCCTATTCAGCAACGACGGCTCAACCGACGACACGCCGGAGATCATCGTGAAACTTTGCGCTTTGAATGCCGAGGCATTCAGCCTCTATTCATTGCAACTCAACCGCGGCAAAGCGGAAGCCGTGCGCGAAGGTCTGCTGCACGCTTTGAATGAGACGCCGGAATACATCGGATTCTGGGATGCTGATTTGGCGACGCCGTTGGAAACGATCTTAGAGTTCATCCTGCTGATGGAATCGCAATTGCATCTGCAAATGGTGGTCGGGTCGCGCGTCAAGTTGCTAGGCCGCACGGTCGAACGCAACGGAGTACGGCACTATCTTGGCCGCATCGGAGCGACGCTGGCAAGTATAGTATTGGATTTGGGTGTTTATGACACACAGTGCGGCGCGAAACTATTTCGAGTCTCGCCGGAAACTACCGCCGTGTTTGCAACGCCGTTTCTTGCGCGGTGGGTATTTGATATTGAAATTTTCGCACGATTGATTATCCGCCGCCGCGAGCGGGGCGAGCCGCCAGCGGAAACCGTAATTTACGAACTGCCGCTCAAGGTGTGGAAAGACGTGCGCGGCTCAAAAGTCAAGTCGCAGGATTTTCTCACGGCATTTTGGGAATTGCTTCGAATCCGGCGGCATTATTTTACGCGGTAACAAACAACGCAAGTCAAATACTTTTGCCAACCCTCAACGCACCAATGCTATGGCTATTCCTGAAAAATTCGTGCGGCACATCTGGAAAAATCTTTATCTGGACTTGCCCAAACTTTCTACCGCCGACGGACGCACCCTGTCCATACTTTCCGTCGGCACACTCAACCGCAACGAAGGCGCGGACTTTCACCGCGCCAAAGTCGTCATCGATGGCGAGTTGAAAGAAGGCGACGTAGAAATTCACTCGCGTTCTTCAGATTGGCAACGCCACAAGCACAGCGGCAACCCGCACTACGACAGCGTGATTTTGCACGCCGTGTTCGATCACGATGAAAAATCACCCGGTGCTATGAATGCTCCGAATCATATTCCCGTGCTCGAAATGCAGCGTCAATTGAACGGCGAAGCGCACACCGTGATCGCTCAGTGCATCCGCGATGAATCGGCACTCGCCTCTCGCAAAGTGCTGCATTGCTCGCCGCAGATTGAATCCATTGGTGATGCCGAAAAATTAAAATGGCTGGATGAACTGGCCATGCTGCGCTTCGAAAATAAAGTTCACCGTTTCGCCGCGCATTTGACCGGCGAGACTTACAATCAAGTCATCACCCGCAGTTTCGCCCGCTCCCTCGGCTACAGCGAAAACGCCGAAGCGATGGAGCAGTTGGTTTCACTAACGCCATTGACGCGCCTTGAATCTTCGCCCGAATTTTTGCGCCTCGAAACTTTCGCCGCCCGCCGCACGATGCTCGAAGCCGTTTTGTTCGCGCTCTCCGGCTTGATACCGCCGGAGGATTCGGAGGACGGCGAGACGCAGATGTATTTGCAGTCGCTCAAAGCGGTTGTGCCGCCGTGGGTGAGCACGCTCTCTGCGATGCCGCAAACCGCGTGGGTATTTTTCCGCTTGCGCCCTTCAAACTTCCCGACCTTGCGCGTCGCCGCCCTCGCCGAAGTACTCACGAAGCAGACATCACCGCAGACCGCGCAAGGCTTCTTGGAAAGTGCCCTCGAAATTATCTCAATGCCCGTCAGCGACCGCCGCAAAATACTGCTGATGGAAAATCTATTCATGGCCGATGCGTCGGGCTATTGGCAAACGCATTACCGCTTCGGCGCAATCGCAAAAAAGCCGATTGGAAATTTGGTCGGCAAAAACCGCGCGGCGGAAATTGTGATCAACGCGCTTTTGCCCGTGCTGAAATTCTATGCAGATCAAACGTCAAACACGCCGCTCGCGGCAGCCGTGATGCGGCTTTACAGCGTATATCCGAAAGGACTGACTTCGGAAGCCGCGCGGCAAGTGCTTGACGAATTGCTCGGTGAAGGTTACACCGTCAAGTCGGCATCGATGGAACAAGCCTTGTTGGAACTCAAAAAAAAATATTGCGATCCGTTCCGCTGTCTGGACTGCCGGATGGGAAAAATCATTTTCGGGTTCGCGTGAGCAGGCTGCCGCCTAAATGCAGGCGGTATGCGTTCGAGATCGGCATTCACGGTTGCATCAATCATCACAAAGGCTTAAACTCTGCGGGAACTTGTGTAACTTTGCTCCGTCTTTTTCACCGGCCAAAAACTTCTTCGCCTCGTCCGCATTTTTAAACCTGATCCGGTTCAAGCCCATCGCTGCGGGGCGTCTTAATCATCCTGCCACCGTATTGCCAAGCCGTCTGAAAAGCCGTTCGAGAAACCGTTTGAAAAGCCTCTGAAAAACCGTCCGAAAAGATTTGATAGGGTTCGCCGTCCGCATGTTGAAGTATCTGCACAGTAAACAAAAAATCACACCGCGGTTCCGCGTCGCGCCGCGCCGTGCCGCATGGCGGGTCGCATGGTTGATGTGCGTGATGATGACGCTGGTCAACATGCGCATCGCATCCGGCCAAGCGGTATCGCCTGTGCCGCCCGTGCCCGCAACGCAATCGCTGCCTGATAATTTCTCAACAACGCCCGCCGTCGGTGCGCCCATCGGCCTCGATCCTGACAAAGCCATCACGCAATACAGTCAGGACAACTGGCGTACCGAACACGGCCTGCCGCAAAATACCGTCATGTCAATCCTCGCCACGCGCGACGGCTATATCTGGCTCGGCACATATGAAGGCCTCGCGCGCTTCGATGGCATCAAGTTTAAACTGTTCGACAAAGCCTCGGTACGCGAATTGAAAAACAGCAGCGTGCTCGCCCTCGCTGAATCGCGCGATAGCACGCTCTGGATCGGTACGAACGGCGGCGGCGTTACGGCTTACAAGGCGGGAAAGTTTACCACTTACACCGTCAAGGAAGGTCTGGCCAACGACTTTATCAAAAGTATTACCGAAGACCGCGAGGGTAACATCTGGATCGGCACGAACCGTGGCCTTTCAAAATTCAAAGCGGGAAAATTTACAAACTACACCACCGAGCAAGGCCTCGCGCACAACGTCGTCCGCGCGATTCGTCAAAGTGCCGACGGTGCCATCTGGATCGGCACGAACGGCGGCGGCCTCTCGCGCTTCAAAGAGGATAAGTTTACGACCTACACCACGAAAGACAGTCTGCCCTCGAACTTTATCTTCTCGCTCTGCACCGCCCGCGACGGCACACTCTGGATCGGCACGAACGGCGACGGCCTATGTCAATACAAAGACGGTGTTTTTAAAACCTACAAGGTCTCCGACGGGCTTCCGAATCCGATTATCCTGTCGCTCTTCGAAGACCGCTACCAAACGCTGTGGATCGGCACATATGGCGGCGGTCTGGCGCGGTGGCGCAACGGAAAGATTGAACGGTATTCGGCCAAACAAGGATTGCCCAACGATTTCGTCCGCGCTATTCACGAAGACCGCGAAGGTTCGCTCTGGATCGGCACGGCGGGCGGCGGCCTTGGCCGTTTGAAGATGGGCAAGTTTGTAACCCACACCTCCAAAGAAGGTCTCTCAAGCGACTTCACCCGCACGCTCATCGAAACGCGGGACAGCGCGCTCTGGATCGGCACGGCGGACGGCGGTTTGAACCGCATCGCGCCGGACGGCGGCATCACGTTTTTTTCGGAGGCGAACGGCTTGCCGGATAAACTTGTGCAATCACTCGCTCAGGACACGAGCGGCGCGGTGTGGGTCGGCACGAGCCGCGGCGCGGCGCGCATCAAAGAGGGCAAGGTAAAAGTCTTTACGGAGAGCAAAGGGCCAACGGGCGGATTGACGGGCAACCGTATTTCTTCAATGTGCAGCGACGGTGCGGGCGGTATGTGGATCGGCATCGTCGGCGGCGGGCTTTGCCACGTTGCGGCGGATGAAACGATCACGACCTACACCGACAAAAACGGTCTGCCGAGCAATTTGGTGCTTACCGTTTTCCGCAGTCGCAGCGGCGCGGTCTGGATCGGGATGGACGGTTGCGGCCTCGTGAAGTTCGAGCACGGAAAATTTACGCCATGCACCAAGCAAGACGGCCTTGCGAGCGACATTGTATTTTGTGTTTATGAAGATACAAGCGGCACGCTTTGGATCGGCACGTCGGGCGGCGGACTTTCGCGGATGAAACAGGGTAAGTTCGAAAGCCTGACGTCGACCGAAGGTCTTTTCGAAGACACGGTGTTCAACATTTTAGAAGATGACGACGGCTGGCTTTGGCTCTCCGGCAACAAAGGCATCACGCGCCTGAACAAAAAAAACATCTCGGATTTTTTAGAGAAGAAAATTCCCGCGCTCACGCCCATCCAGTATGGCATGTCGGACGGCATGAAGAGTTCCGAATGCAGCGCGGTCTCGCAGCCTTCGTCCTTCCGCCGCAAAGACGGATCGCTGTGGTTCTCGACGACGAAAGGTCTCGTGGCCATCAACCCGCGTCAAATCCTGCGCAACGACGTCGTACCGCTCATCGTCATCGAAGACGTCCGAGCAGAAGGACAAAGTTTGCTCGCTTCCGGTGCGGCGAAGTTGAAGCCGGGCACGGAGCGGTTTGAAGTGCAATACGCGGGCCTGTCGCTCTATGCGCCGGAGAAAGTACGGTTCAGATACAAGCTCGACGGCTTCGATAAAAAGTGGATCGATGGCGGCAAACGGCGCGAAGCCTTCTACACCAACTTGCCGCCGGGCATTTACACTTTCCGCGTGATGGCGTGCAACAGCGACGGCGTGTGGAATGAATCGGGAGCGTCGTTGCGAATCGAACTCGAACCATACTTCTATCAAACGGCCACATTTTATTTGGGCGCGGCTATGTTGCTCGTGTTCGGCGGGGTCGGCTTATATCGGTTTCGGATGAAGCAAGTCAGCGAGCGCGAAGCGGAACTGCTCGCTGAGGTTGAACTGCGTACCAAAGACTTGCGTCTTCAACAAGCCGAAACCGAATCGGCACTAACGGCTGCGCAGGCCGCACGCGAAGATGCCGAACGCCAAAAGACCAGTGCCGATCATCAGCGGCGCGAGGCCGAGCGGCAACGCGAATCGGCGCAATCGGCGGGCGCGCTGAAGTCAGAGTTGCTCTCCATGGCGGCGCACGATCTGAAAAATCCGTTGCAAACCGTGATGGGCTTCGCCTCGCTCACCAATGAAAGCGTGCCGGAAGATTCGCTCGTGGCCACATATGCTCGCCACATCTTTGATGCCTCGCGCCGCATGGTCGATCTGATTGAAAGCCTGCTTCGCACCGCCGCGTTGGATACGGGAAATCTTGAACTGCATAAATCCGCTGTCGATATAAGCCGGTTGGTACTCAGCGTCATCACGTTCAATCAACCGCAGGCCGAGCGCAAAGGTCAAGAAATTGTGGCGCATCTTGAGCCGGACTGCACCGTAACCGGCGACGAAGAACGGCTGCACGAAGTGGTTGATAATCTCATCGGCAACGCGATTAAGTATTCGCCGCTCGGCAAAAAGATTTTCGTCGCCGTCCGCAAAGCCGCTCCTGATATGGCCGCAACGGGAGTCGCGGCGGATGGTAACGGCAGTCACGGCGAGAAGTCGGTGGTGATCGAAGTGCGCGATGAAGGACAAGGCCTGACGGAAATGGACAAAGCCAAACTCTTCGGACGCTTTCAACGGCTTTCGGCGAAACCGACGGGCGGCGAATCGTCGACGGGCTTAGGACTTGCCATCGTTAAACAACTGATCGAACTGCACGGCGGCAGCGTCAGTGCCGAATCCGGCGGACAAGGACAGGGAAGTCGCTTTATCGTCCGGTTGCCGGTGCAAAGTGAAAACAAGCAAAGTGAAAACGGCGCCGTTATCAATGCGACCGTCATCAGAAACTAAATCGCTCTCAAGCGGGCGGTTCACTCCCGCAGGTTTCGCTCTCGTACATTTTACTCGCGCATATTTTATTTTCGCACGTAAGTACAAACCGCTTTGACGAATACATCCCAACCCGCCGCCTTTTCCGAGCAAGTGCAAACGCTGCTTCGAAAACAGGAAACGCTCACCGATGCGTGCGAGCGGGCGCGGATATTCAATCAACTTGCAACGATGGTTTCCGCGGGCGACGCGGTTCAGGCTCTCACCTTCGCTCAACGCGCCCGCGGGCTGGCCGAAGCCTCGGAGTGCACCGATCAACTCGCCGAAAGTCTTTACCTCATCGGCTTCTGCTGCTGGAGCAAAGCCGACTACGACATCGCTACCTTTGCGACGCGCGAATCGATCCGGCTCTACGAAGAACTGGGCGATGACGTCGGACGGGCGAAATCGCTCAACACCATCGGCCTTATCTACTGGCAACTGGGCGATCTCTCTACCGCGCTGGGTAATTACACCGAAAGCTACCGCCTGCTGAAATCGCACAATGAAGAGGCACGCGAAGCCGCAGTCCTCAACAACATCGGCATCATTTACCGCCAACTCGGTCAGCCGCAAGACGCGATGAAATATTACGAGCAGGCCCTTGCGATCCGCGAAACCTTGAACGACAAAGCCGCCATTGCCACGTCGCTCAACAGCATCGGCGTGATTCATTTCGATTTGAAAAACTACCGCAATGCCTTGGCCTGTTTCGAAGATAGTCTGGCCTTGCGGCGCGATGCCGGAGCGGATCAAAGCGAGGCCTCATCACTGTGCAACATCGGTGAGACGTATTTTCAATTGGGTGAACTTGAAAAGGCGGCGGACTATTTCCATCGCGCCTGCACCAAAGCCGCCCGGCATGGCGACGCCAACAGTGAGGCAGTCTGCTTGCAAAACCTTGCGGCCATTGACATGCAACGGAAAAAATTCAAGGCGGCGGTGCAGCAGCTAACTACCGCCCTGAATTTGGCATCGGCACATTTTATCAAGCCGCTTGAATTTAAAATTCATGAAGCCCTCGCCGAAGCCTACGCCGCCGCGCAGAACTTCGAGAAAGCGTTTGAGCATTACAAAAAATTCTTTGCGCTCCGCGCCGAAGTGCTCACGGAAGAATCCGCCGAAAACGCCCGCAAGATGCAACGCCGCTTCGATCTCGAACGCGCCGAAAGCGAAGCCGAACGCCAACGCATCGAGGCGGAAGTCTACCGGCTGAAAAACGTCGCGCTCGTCAAAGCCAACGCCGAATTGACGGAAGCGAACATGATGAAATCCGAACTGCTCTCCATTGCCGCGCATGATTTACGAAACCCGCTCACGGCGATCCTCAACTTTTCCGATATGCTGTCGAGCAAAGAAAGCAACGAAGGTCGCAAGGAAATTTACGTCAACCTGATCGGCGATCTCTCGCGGCAAATGCTGCACATCATCAAGCAACTGCTCAACACAACGGCGATTGAAAGCGGAAAAATCGCGCTCAACCGTCGCCGGATCGATCTTGCCCAGCTCACTTCGCTCATGGTTGACAGTTATCAGCCGCGTGCTGATCAGAAACAACAAACCTTGGAACTCCGCACGGGACTTGGTTGTATGGCTTGGGCCGATGAAGATCGTATGATGGAAGTGCTTGATAATCTCATCAGCAATGCGATGAAATACTCGCTCGAAGGTCAAACGATTTGGATCGCCGTCAGCCGCAGTGCCGATGAAGACGCCGAAGAAACCGTGTGCATCGAGATCAAGGACGAGGGACAAGGCATGACGGAAGACGATTTGAAAAAAGCCTTCGGAAAATTTCAACGCCTTTCGGCAAGACCGACGGGCAAAGAAACCTCGACGGGCTTGGGGCTAGCCATCGTCAAGCGTCTGGTCGAATTGCATGGCGGCAACGTCCGTGTTGCCTCCGAAGGCAAAGACAAAGGCTGCACTTTTACCATCGAACTACCCGCATCAATTTGAACCTCGGCATGTTCCAACGCCTTTCCGCCAAGCCCACCGGCGGCGAAAGTTCAACGCGACTCGGCCTGTCGATCCGTTCGCTGCCGAACCCGTTCCGAGTTTGCAAGCGTCGTAAAAAAATCTCAATCAAGCGTCAGGAATGACGCGAGAGAAAAGTACAAGAGAAAAGTTTCCGAGAGATTATCCGTGTTACGCCTTCAACAGCGGCAAACGCTTGCCCGTCCAGTTCGGAAAAATCACGTTGTCTTTTGCGGCGGCGATTGAAAACTGTTTGCCTGCCACTTCGCTGAAGACCGCGCGGAAGTCGGTTGTAACCGGCAGGTCTCGCCCGTCTTCCAACGCATCGGGTTCGAGCGAAGTTGGAATTGATCCGTGAACTTTTCCGCCATCTACATTATTGCCGAGCACGAAGAAGCACGAGCCGCGTCCGTGATCCGTGCCGCCCGAACCGTTTTGCTTGACCGTCCGGCCAAACTCCGTCATCGTCATCACCACCAAGTCGTCCTGATATTTTTGCAGGTCGCTCCAGAACGCCGCGATGGATTTCGACAAGTCCGTCGCCCGCGCGCTGAATTGATTCACCTCGCCGACGTGCGTGTCCCAGCCCGCCGATTCGGCAAACGCAATCTCAACACCCAGATCGGATTTGATCAACTGGGCGATCTGCCGCAAACTATTGCCGAGCGGGGAGTTCGGATACTGCGCGCCATTTTCCGGTTGATAATTTCGCGTATCGATTTTCGATAACACTTTCACCGCCTCGAAACTTTCTTTGCCCGTACCGCTCAACAGTTCCTCGGTGCTTTTCGCATAAAGTTCTTCGAAACTATTTCCTGCCGCCGAAGCCATCGCCGCCTGTGCGCCGCCGCCGAGCCGCACGCCGAACTCGTTGAGGTTCGACATCGCAATTGCTTTGCGGTCGCCGTAAAGCGAACGGGGCAATGCTGCCGTAAGCGCAACGGCTTGAAACGGCGACGACGGTTTCTGGAGCATGCTTGAAGTTTCCATCGTGCGGTTGAGCCAGCCGTCCGCAGTGCCTTTGCGGCCCGGCGTGCCGTTCTCCATGAAATCCTGCGCATCGAAATGCGAGCGGTTTTTCTCCGGCGAACCGGCGCCGTGAATGATCGCCAATTTTTTTTCTTGATAAAG
>JACMJS010000305.1 GCA_014380515.1 Chlorobiales bacterium | reverse complement strand
GTGTTGATCACATTGACGCCGTTGAACCGCGTCGTCGGACTGCCGTGCGAAACCGCGCTCACTTGTCCGGGCTGACCTTTACCATCGAAAAAAGTTCCGCCGATGCGGTAATCGCTTTCGTCACACACCTTCGCGCAGGCATTCCAAAACTCTTGCGTGTTCGATTGATACGCGACGTCCTTCAGCATTCCAACGATTTTCCCGTTCTTGATTTCATAGAAGAGTTTCCCGCCAAACTGAAAGTTGTATCGCTGCTGATCGATGGAATACGACCCGTCGCCCACGATGTAAATGCCCTTCTCGACGTTCTTAATCATGTCGTCCGGCGAATACTTTTCTTTACCCGCCGCGAGCGAGACGTTCGGCATCCGTTGAAACTGCACAGACGACCAGTTGTCCGCGTAGCAGCAGCCCTGTGATTCGGTTTCGCCGAGCATATAGACTTGATCGCGGATCGCCTGATAGTTCACGAGGATGCCGTCTTTGACCAAATCCCACCGCTTCGTTTTCACACCTTCATCATCGTAGCCGACCGCGCCCAGCGAGCCTTGTTGAACCTTGTCGGCAAAGAGCGTAACCTGCGGACTGCCATACTTGAATGACTTGGTTTTCCATTTGTCCATCGTCGCAAAACTTGTTCCGGCGTAATTGGCCTCGTAGCCGAGCACGCGGTCGAGCTCCAGCGGATGTCCGACCGATTCGTGAATCGTCAAATACAGATGCGACGGATCAAGCACCAGATCGTACTTACCGGCCTCGACGGACTTCGCCGCCATTTTTTCTTTGGCCTGAATCGGTGCGACGGTCGCGTCTTCCAACATATCGTAGCGGTTGCGGTACTGCGTCGTGATCCCTTTGACTTTCTCCGTATCCTTCGGCGTGAGGTATTCATAGCCCATACCGACGGGCGCGGAGAGCGATCCGCGTGCCTCGAACTTGCCCGTCTTTTTATCGATCACGGTTGCGGCGAAAGTCGGCCATGTGCGGTGCACGTCTTGATCAATGTATGAACCGTCGGTCGATGCGAAATACTTTTGTTCGTTGACCAGAAAAAGATTGGAGCTGACGAAGTTCGCGCCGCTCTTCAACGCCGCAGCATTGACGGCGAGCAGCAAATCAACTTTCTCTTTGATGGGCACTTCGAGCGCGTTGCGTTCGATGGGCGTGCGCCAACTTACTTCACCGACACCTTTGTTCGGCGCCAGTTGCACCGGCTCTTTCTGAACTTTGGCGTTCGCTTTGGCAATCGAGACGGCGAGCGTGGCGGCCTTCGCAATTTCATCGGGCGTAACCACACTCGTTGCGGCAAACCCCCATGTACCGTCCGCAATGACGCGCACGCCGACGCCGAACGATTCCGTGTTCGTAATGCCCTGCACTTTATCTTCGCGCGTGTTGATGAACTGGTTGAGGTAACGCCCGATGCGGACGTCGGCGTAGGTTGCACCTTTGCTGCGCGCGGTGTTCAGCGCAACATCGGCCAATTTCTTTTTGTCGCTGGCGGTGAGCGGCGAGCCGGAAAATTCGGCGGCATCGACTTCGCGCGAGAACGCGGGCAAGGGCAAGACAAACGCGCCCGCGGCAAGGCCGGTCAGTCGCAGGAAATCACGACGGTTTAGCATTCGAGATAGTGTTTAAAGTTAGCGGACAGATGTTTCAAACAGCCTGCAACGAGGCGAACAGCGGAAGGATCATACGAGACGAAGAATAAGAAAATTAAAACGGAGATACTGCAAGCCTTTGAATTTTGTTTCACTTTTTCTCGCTCGGTCTTGAAAAAGATTCGGATGTTATGTCTTTCAATTTACCCAGAGCCTCGCTTGCACGTCTTCTTAATTCATCTGTGGTGATGTCAAAAGTATCATTGTTCGGATCAAACAAATCGTCAGGTGTATGATCACTTACATCAAGATAAAACGTGCCTAATACTCTACCGACGCTTTCATCAAATAAACCTGACATCAGATAAGTGTCCTCATTCCTAATTTCAAGAAATACTTTCTCAAAATCAGCCACCTCGATTTGCTCGGAAACAAACAGTGAAATGAGATAGATGTATTTCTGTAAGTGTATTCTATCAAGCAGTCTTATATGCGTTTCCATAAAAACTTTTTTAATGTCATCAACCTCAATAGGTTCAAACTTGCGCGGCAACAGCAGTTACATCAACGCTATCGATGTGCGGATCGCCCTGTTGATCGCCGTCGGGCTTGGATTGTTTGGCTTTAAGTTCACAGAGCAACGCATGTAAAGATTCCGCCGAGAGGCCGTGCAGCATCAGGCGGTATGCGGCGTTCAGGGTGATGAGCGGAACAATCGGATGCTTGTTGTTGACCAAAAACATCTGATGCGGATTTTGCAACAGCGTGGCGATGTAAATGCCAATCGTCTCGTCCAATTGCAGCGAGTTGCTCGCCCGCCAGAAATCGTTGTCGGTGAGAAACAGTTGGTAGACAGGCGTAAAAATTTCAATCGCGGATTGCAAGTCCACAAAGTTCGTCCATCGGGTTGGCATTGCTTCAAGGCGTAGCGGCACGGTGCTCACCGGCTCAAAATCAATTCGATCCGGCGGAGCGAGCTTCAATCCCTTCCGGTGCAACTCGCGGTTGAGATTGATGATGAAGTTGAACAGATTTAAATCATGATTGAGAAACAGATCGTCTTTCACCATCTCCAAATCTTTCGGCAGGAGCGGACGCAGCGGCACATCAACGTCTTTGACGTTCGCGGCGATGAACGCGAGGATTTGCGAACCCATCGTGAAGTGCCGCAAGATCAGAAAGTTCGCGTTCGGGCTGAGAAAGGTTTTCATGCCGTGATACAAAATCCGGTGTAGCACGAACGATGACGTAAAATAATTCGGGATGAACACTTTCAGCACTTGAATCAAAATGATGGCAAGCCGTGCGAGCGGCCTGACGAGCGGCAACATAAACTGACGCGACCACGAGCGGCTGTCTTTCAGCATCGCGGCCTTGGCAAGCCGGTCAATCGGGACGCTGGAATCCAAGTAAAGCGCGAGCCACGGATCAGGATCGCGCGGGTCGTGCGGCAAGGCATCGAAGTAGTCGGTCGGTGAGGTTTTCATCGTTCAATTATTTTTCAGGTTCAGGCATTCCCTCTTATACATTTCCTAATTCTTCCAACTGTAAACGGTAGAGCCGTGCGGTAACTTTGGCGGTCTTTAAAATCTTTTCCGCCCGTTCCTTTGTTAATAAATCGGAGTTGAGTGCCGATTCCAATTTCTCGAAATGGGTTTCATCATTGGCGCCGTGATACAACA
Organism: Chlorobiales bacterium; assembly: GCA_014380515.1. Taxonomy (GTDB): domain Bacteria; phylum Bacteroidota; class Chlorobiia; order Chlorobiales; family JACMJS01; genus JACMJS01. Next base: position 2,377 of record JACMJS010000305.1, on the reverse strand, counting down.
GGAACGAGACTTGCGATGCGTTAAGCCCTAACTGCGATTGAATCCGCTCGCCCCACCGCTTGGCCATCCGGTTGCCCAAGCCCTCGATGATAAACATCGCGCCAAGCAAATCGAACGGATTTTCCCCGCTCGCCCGGTGAAACATCCACGCCGACAAGGCTTCACTGCCGATGTTCTTCTGCGCCCCCGTAATTTCCGCCATCGTGCCCCCGACGGAAACATAATCGCGCTCGATCATCTCAAAATCGCGTTGCTCTTCTTTCGCATGGCTGATGAAGGCGGAGCGAAGCGGAAACATTTCAATCGTCAGGCTTGAGGCCGCGCGGGAAATCCACCGCGCGCCTTCTATGACCTGTTGCCGCAGGTTGAGCAACAGCAACTTGTAATCTTCAACGGTGAAATTACCATGATTTAATTTTTCAATCACCGGAACTTGATTCAACTCCGCCTCGAAGTTTATCCAAAGCCGAGAGAGTTGCCGTACCAGCCATTCGGCTTCCGGCTTGCCGTTCACTTTCAATTTTGGCGACAGCGTTTCATCAAACTTTTCCTCTATCGACGCGACTGAAAAGTTTTTTTCAAGCGGCTTTGTGGCCGCATCCGGCGCAACGACCGTAAGCAGCATGTACGATGTGATAAAGCGTCCGCTTTCCGGCACGATGCACAGCACTTGCTGGCCTTCTTTGACATGGCCGTCATTCACCAACTCTTCAAGCATGATGAAGATCGATGCCGAACCAGTGTTGCCTTTGGTGTAAAGATTCGTGAACCATTTTTCATCGGGAATCACCACGCCCGCTTTGTGCAAGAGTTTATTCGTCTCGCCTTTGAAGAAGTGTGATGAATAATGGAACACCAGCCAATCTAATTTTTCCGGCGCGATGAGATGTTGATCCATCAAGTCGAAAAATCCATCAACGCCGATTTTCACCATCGTATCGAGCAACCGGATGTCTTGCTTCAAGTTCATCGCGCCGTCTGAGGCGGCGTCCGTAAAGGCGGGATAGTCGATCCATGTTTTTTTATCAAGCGTGCCGTCCCGCTGTTTATTGCCGCCGATGTACATACAGGCTTCGTAATGATTGGCGTAGGACTTGAGTTTGATCCACTCCACGCGCAGCGACAGTTTCGCCGGGTGTGGCTTAGGTTCAAAGAGCGCGGCGCCCGCACCGTCGGAGAGCATCCACCGCAGAAACTCGGTATCGAAGGAAATCGTACCGGTCTCTTGAAATTGCCGTTGCGATTCGTAGCGGCTCGCTTTGAACAGGCGGCTCGGAAATTCACTGGCGACGGCGACGGCGTGCTGCTTCTCGCCGCTCTGGACTTGCAGGAACGCATTCTTCATCGCCATCACGCCGCTCGCACAAATGCCATGCAGCGACGCGATTTCACAGGCGGGCAATTTTAATTCGCCGTGCACCATGCTTGCAAAGCCCGGCAAAATCAAATCGCCTTGGCTCGTTGCGGTTGCCAGAAAATCGATGTCGCTTTTTACGATGGTGGAATGTTCAACCGCGTTGCACACCGCGCGGGCGGCCATCTCGCTATTGAGGTAAAGTGAGTTTTGGTTTTTATCAATCGCGTAATAGCGTTGCCGGATTGCGTTCTGCCGGAGAATTTTTTCGCGCACCCGCGAAGCCTTGCCGCCGATCAAACCAAGATAGGATTCCATCTCGCTGTTCTGCACCGGATCGCCCGGTAAAAATTTTCCGAGTGCGGTCAGATAAACAGGGTTCATGTATCAGGAGATCAGATTGAATCATGTTGATGAAAGTTTTCTATTCACGTCTCAAGGGCGATAGCGAGGTTACTGAGCTGATGCTCTGTGGCCTCGCCCCCAAATGATGAATTGTTAAACGGCGTCGGAAAGGCTGGTGAAAGTGAAGTCCCTGATCTTCATCGGCGGCACGAGGTTTCCGCCGATGCGTTGCGGCTTGCCCAAGGCTTCAAGATTGTTGAGCATGATGACGGGACTTTCGTTGAAGCGGAAATTCTTTACCGGAAATTTAATTTTGCCGTTCTCAATGTAGAATGTACCGTCGCGCGTCAGGCCGGTGTATAAAAGCGTCTGCGGATCGACGGGGCGGATATACCACAGCCGCGTCACCAAAATGCCTTTCTTCGTGTCTTTGATTAAATCTTCGAGCGAAGCGTCGCCGCCCGCAACCACAATACCTGCGGGCGTCGGCACGGCTTTCACGTTTTTTTCCTTCGCCCAATACCGTGCGTAGAACAAATTCTTCACGACGCCTTTTTCGATCCACGTCGTTTTTTCGCGAGCCCGTCCGTCGCCGCTCCACGGTGATGCGGGGATGTCGGGATTCGTAGGGTCGGAGGTGATCGTGATGCGTTCATCCACAATCCGCTCGCCCAATTT
>JACMJS010000304.1 GCA_014380515.1 Chlorobiales bacterium | reverse complement strand
TAGAGATTGAGATATTCGGTGCTGTCGTTCTTCGGCTTCGCGCTGCGGGTGCGCGGAATGTTCTTGACGCTGCGAATGCTTTTGATTTGCGAAAGTCCTTTCATGATCGAGTCTTTATGGTTGCGGCACTTTATGATTGCGGCTTTACGAGAATGCTGATAGATTTATTTTTCGCGTGGCATCAAATGCCAGTGGTTTATTTATTCGTTATCTCTCAGGGGCGATTGACCTTTCGGCTTAGAGCGGCGCGGTGCATTTCTTTTCGGCGCGGCGGCGAGTATAAGGGTAGATTCCAACTGCTCGATTCGCATTTTCAACAGCGCATTTTCTTTTTCGAGTTTGCTTGGATCAAAAGGCGCGGCAGTCGCTGCTGAGGCCGATGAACCCGTACCAAAAATTTTATCCGCCGCCGATGGTGATGATGATGCGGGCAATTGTGCGGGTGCGGCACCCGAGGCGGCTAAGGCATTAGCGGAAAGCATCGGGTCTTGTTGCCACCAGTTGATGCCCATCTCCATCGCCTTATCGACCGAGCAGATGACGAGCCGGATTTTGATGTTGAGTAACTCCACATCGGCGAGATTGATTTTGATGTCGCCCGCGATCACGATGCCTTTATCGAGCACCCGCTCCAAAATGTCGCCCAAAGTTGATGACGACGCCATGCTTGCTACTGAACTGCTCATACTATTTTTTTCTGAACCCTGTTAAAATTTTCATTGGACTTCTTGCGGATGTCATTCCCGCCACGCCGGGAATCTGCATTTCAGAAGAAAAGAAGGATTCCGGTCAAGCCGGAATGACACAAGAATGACTTTCGCAAGAGGTCTATTGTATTTCAGAGACCGCTTCTTACAACTTTGCATCTTGCAATTTGCTGTAGGAGATCACTTCGAGATCGCGGTCGAGCACGACTTCATAGACGTTGCGGTCTCGCACGGCGCTTGCCCGTCCGAGCGAGCGCATGAACGTGCTTTCTTCATAGACTTCCACATAGCCCGCCCAGCCGCCGTCGTCAAGGCGTTCGGCTTTGATGAGTTTGCCGGTCGCGCCAAGCAGTTCGGCGGTGAAGGTGATGATGGCTTTGGTGGCTTGCACGAGCGTTGAAGCGACGAGTGTTTGCATGTTGTGATTCACTGTTTGTTATTCGGAGAAGTTCGGTTGCGACTAACTCGCGTTTTTCTGCGCGTTGCGCATCATCATAATCGCAGCGTTGATGCTGCTCAGACTTTCGCGGGTAACTTTTTTTTCCGCCGGTTGATGCAGCTCGCTTTCACCCGCATCGTTGTGAACCGCTGCGATGATTGCTGCGGACGAAATTTCGGCGGCGTCAGGTTCAGGTATAAAATTTTTCTTCACCGGTTTCGGACGGCGTTCTTCGGTGAACAACCGGCTTTCCTGCACGAGCGTGCGCACGATGGATTTGACTTCATCCTGACTCGATTTCGATCCGATGCGGCTCGTCTCCGATGCGAGAATGTCCTGACAGATTTTCATAAACACATCGCTGGTTTGCCACGGCTTTGCGCGGTGCACGGAGAGCGTTCGCGCGATCATAATGCAGCCGCGCACCGTCGGGGCGAATTCCCACTTGCCGCTTTCGCGGAGGCCGCGCACGATGGTAACCACGTCTTCCGCATCTTGCTTGCTGAGGTTCGATTTGGCGAGCGTGATCGACACTTCGGTATCGAAATCGAAGTAATCCAAATCCATTGTAACCATGCGGTCGCGGAGGGCGTCTTGCGCTTTATTGACACCCGCGTATTCTTCAGGGTTGCTCGTAAAAATTGCCGTGAAGTTCGGATGCACGTTGAGATAGGCTTCCTCGCCGCGTCCGGCGGGCATGTCCATGATCCGCTCCTGCAACACTGAAAGCAAAATGTTGTTCGCTTCCGGGCGCGAGCGGGTGAATTCATCGTAGAGCAAGGTGAAGCCGTTTTTGCAGGCGACCGTCAGCCGGTTATCGACCCAGTTGCGCGACATGTCTTCTTCGACTTTCAGCACCCGCGATTGATAACGGTCGACGACCCGCCGCGTGCGGTAGCCGTATTCCCCGCCGACGAGATCACTCGTTTTGTATTCGGCGTCGCCGTGCAGCATCACCATCGGACGCCCGATTTTACTGGCGATGTGCATGGCCATCGTCGTTTTGCCCGTGCCGGAGGCGCCGCGCAGATGCACCGGAAATCCGGCCTCGATATAGGTCAGGGCGCGCTGCGTGATGTCCTTGACATACTTGGTTTCGACGAAGCCCGCCATTGGCGTTGCTTCGATGACGGTTCCGACTGCATCGTTCATCGGCGGTGGTTTCCGGTTTTAAATTGACGTTCAGTTGCTTTCACTTCGATTGATTTTACCTCAGGTTGCTCCGACAAGATTTAATCCTGCGACGGCCTGATATTTGTTTCGCCCGCCCGGCCTTCTTTCTCGGCACTGACTTTCGCCGCTGTTTTTGCAAACGGGATCGAGATTGAAAAATGTGTTTCCGTTTCGCTCGCTCGTGAAGGTTCAAACGTGATTTCAGACGCGATTCTTTCGGATGCGCTCACCGCGTTGAACCCGGTCGCGGCTTTTTGTTCTTTTGCGGATTTCGTTTTGCTTGCGGGCTTCGCGGTTGTATTTATTGCGGGCAGATTTACAATTCGTTTGTTCATCGCCGCCGTTTGCATCGCTGCGGTTTCTCCGGCGGATAAAGCAATCGCGTTGCCGGTACTGAGGCGATGCCATGCTTCGGCATTTTCGATGCGGCTCTTGCGGCGTTCGGCAAGCATCGTTCGGGTGGCGGTGGTGATGAGCGAGACGTCTTTGGCAAGCGCGCGGAGCAACGAACCGTCGCGCGTACCGGCATAATTTTTCAATGCGGTTTGAACGCCTTCGCGCAGGTCTTTGGTTTGCGATTGAATGCGGTTCATCACCGTACGGTAATCCGCAAGCCGCTCGGCATTTGCACCCGCACGTATTTTTTTAAATGTGCCCAGCGTTTGCCGCAGCATCTCAGACTTGGCGGCTAAATCCTGCCGCAAGATTTCCTGTGCGGCCTGAAAGGCTTTCTGACGCGCCGTCGCCGACCGCACTCGCGCGCGGTTTTGAGACGCCATTTCCGATTTAAATGCGGCTAAGTATTCAGCCTGACGCACCGCCAGCGACGCACGCAACGCGGCGACTTCGGCAAGTTGCTCCGCCGCTTGCGCCTGCAAGTGCCGCACGCTTTTCAGACGCTCAAGCGTTTGCTCGCGCCGCCGGTGCTTGGCTTCCTGCAAGTGATACACCATCTGTTTGAACTCTGCGGACATGATTGCTATGGTATGATTGCGGTTAATGAAAAAGCCGGGGATTGATCTCGAATCGAAACGTTGCCTTTGAAAATTGCTTTTGAAAACGGTTTCCCGAAAACGGCTTGCTATGAAACTTTGCGGGTGGATAATGACTCACGAATCTCCACCATCATTTGAGCGACGTCGCTGCGACGCTTATCTGATGCGGCTTTGCGGGCGATGTGCGCCACTTCAAACCGGCGCAGCATTTCCTTGACGTCTTTTACGCGGATGTCTTTGGCCTTCGAAAGTACTTCCTGCAAATTTTCCGCGAAGCCTTTTTGCGACGCCTGAAATCCTGAAAGCATCTCGGTGATTTCCGCGCGGCGCGTTTGCTGCTGCGCCTCGAAAGAGACGAGCAAGCGGCGAATCTCTTCGGTGCGCTGAACTTTATCTTGTTGCCAACTGCCACGCAGTTCCGCCAGCGACGAGCGAATGCGGGTGATGAACAGCCGCTGCTCACCCAGATATTCCATCACACTGTCGCTCACTTCCTGTTGCTGCAATTCCTGCGAGCACAAAACGGTTTCCATCATCACATCAAAATCCTTGCGGCGGAGCGACGTGTTCTGCGCGAGCGCATCGCGGAGATGCCGGTCGGTGAGCAGCAATTCTTCTTTGGCCGAATAGACAAGTTCCTGCCACCGCAGCATCAGGGCGGCGGTATCGCGCGTGGCGGTCTCGATGCCTTGCATCGACAAATCGATGGTCGTTTGGTATGAGGCGAGAATGTCTTCGGCGGTCGCGGGCAGCAGCATGATGATCGGTGTTGATGAACCCTGATAAACTTTCGAAATTGAATACCGCTGTAGGGCGGCGTTAAAATTTCCGTAACGGATGCAAAACGAATGGCGATAGTCAAAGTCAGAGCCGGTCTTGAAGCCGGTTGGAAGTAAGGCGTCTTGGCGACGTATGCTTAACGGAGATCATCCGAAGGACACGGCGGCAAGCGCACATTTCCTTACTTCACCGGCACGCTTCAGGCGAATGCCTTAGGCGGCGGTGGCCGTCAGACCGATGGCTTCGGCATACTTGAGATAGGTTTCGACGGACGCAATCACGATGCGCGCCTCGATGGAAACCAACTCAATGCCTACCAGCGACACGCGAACAAACGCATCGATAACGATGCCTTTGTCGAGAATACGGTCGACGACTTCAGCGAGGCTCGCAGAGCCCATTGACTTTTCAACTGCCATGATGATTTGATATTTAATGTTTCCGCCGAAGTGTAAGTGCGAAGATGGCGGCGGCGGCTCCGGCATCTTCTTCAATTCCGTTTCGTTTCGCTGAGATGTAAAAAGTAATCGGGTGAATACAAGGGGCGATGTTGCCGGATGATGTTATCCGCTCAGGCTTCTGTCAGTTTTAACATCAAACAACTTCCGTGCCGACTTCTTGCACCGGCATGCCGCCGCCGCGTTGCGCCGGTCATCAACTATTTTTTTAGCAATCTTGTATTTCGTGATGGAATCATGTTTTGCAGTTGTCTTGCAAAGCGGTTACGATTGTGCTTCTGCAATTTTCACCGGAGGTCAGGCGGCTTCAATCCGTTTTGCTGCGGTGGTTTTTTATGGATGAAATTTTCCTTTCGTGGGAAAGTTTTCGCCAGTCATGGTTAAAACCGTTACAGGCTTTTGCCGCCGCGACACATTCATCAACGCCGATCAAACTCATTTTGACCGGATTCCCCACATTCGTGCTGCGCAGCACAACATCGCATTTCGGTTTGCGCTCTGGCATATCCTTTGCCCTTCGGACTGTTGCCTTTATACGTTGCAAGTCCGCTTGCAGAAACCTCGCAATGAAACGCTTTTCTTATTTGCAGCAGCCGTTGATGATGTGCAATTCTATATCAATGCTTGCGATTTCATTTCAATCAACTATCCGGCCATGGACTACAAAAAAATCAAGAAGACGCTCAAGAAAACCCTCAAGGCCATCGAGCAGATGGAAACGATTGAGATGTTTATGAAAGCGCAATCGCTCGGCGGCGGCACGCAATTTCAACCGGCTTCGCTTCAAAATTTATTCTCACCCGATTTCACCGCGCTTGCGCAAATTATTTCAGAGACCGCGGGCAAACCGTCGCTTTCCCAGCACACGCCGTCTCACACTTCGGATCATCTTCCGGCAAGTCATCTTTCAGGAATGGGTGCGGGTATTACCGAAGTCCCGCCGCCGATGTCGCAGGAAGAATGGTTGCGCTCACTGGCCGGACGCAAGCTCACCGAAAATCTTAGCGGCGTCAATCTCAATAACAATGGGCACAGCACCGGTAACACGTCGCAAGCGATCAACGGCGACGATGCTTATCGCCAAAGCGAAGCCCGCCTTCGCAGCATCATCGATGCCACGCCGCTCGGCATGTGCATTACGAATGAGAAAGGTTTTTTTGAATACATCAATCCGGCCTACTGCAAAATCTACGGCTACCGCTCGGAGGAACTCATCGGCAAACACTTTACCGTCGTTGTGCCGCACGCCGATTACAAGTTCTGGCAGGACTTGCACGACAAATACATCGCGGGCGCCGAGGAAGTGCGCGGCGAATGGAAAGTCGTGCACAAGAGCGGACGCGACATTACGATTCTCGCCGACGCCGCCCGCATCGTCGGCACGGACGGTCGCCCGAAAAAAGTAACCTTCGTGATGGACGTCTCCGACTACAGCCGCAAGAACGAAGAACTCCAATCGCTCACGCGCGCGGTTGAAAGTGCCTACAATGCCATTCTCATCACCGACGCGAATCAGAACATCGTCTATGTCAATCAGGCGTTTGAAAAGTTTACCGGCTTCACCGCCGCCGAAGTGAAAGGCAAAAACCCGCGCGTCTTGCAAGGCACGGGCACGGACAAAACGACCACCGCCCGCATCCGCGAGAAACTCGCGCGCAGAGAACCCATTTCGGAAACGCTGCTCAACTATACCAAAGACGGACGCCCGTATTGGATCAACATCAACATCCGCCCCGTCGTCAATGAGCGCGGCGAACTGACGGGGTTCATCGGCGTCGAGGAAGACGTTACCGACCGCATCCGGCAGACGGAAGAACTCGCCACGCTCAAACGCGCGGTCGAAAGCGCCTACAATGCGATTCTGATGACGGACGCGAATCAAAACATTATCTACGTCAATCGCGCCTTCGAAGAATTCACGGGATTCACGGCGGCTGAGGTGATCGGTAAAAATCCGCGCGTGCTGCAAGGGCCGGACACGGACAAAGCCACCACCCTGCGCATCCGCGAACAGCTCGCACGCAGAGAACCCGTTTCCGAAACGTTGCTGAACTATACGAAAGACGGGCGGGCGTATTGGATCAACATCAACATTCGTCCGGTGTTCAACGAGCGGGGCGATCTGGTGGCGTTCATCGGGGTTGAAGAAGACGTTACCGAGAAGCTGAAGCTGAGCGAGGAAGTGCGGCAATCGCAGATGCAACTGATGCAATCCGAAAAAATGTCGTCGCTCGGTCAGATGGTGGCTGGCCTCGCGCACGAGATGAACACGCCGCTCGGCTTCGTACGCAACAACATGGAGATGCTGCAATTGAAGCACACCGAAATCAAGGAACTGCTTTCGCTTTATGACAACCTGCGCGGGCAGATCATGTACGGCAGCCCGAACGACGTGGCCTACATCATGTCGCAGATCGATGCGGTGTCGCAGAAGGTACGGTCGGGGCGGGTGTATCAGGAGTCGGATCAACTGTTCGTCAATTCCGTCGAGGGCATCGACCGCATTCAGGATTTGGTAATGAACCTCAAGAACTTCTCGCGCCTCGATGAATCAACTTACAAGCCGGTCGATCTGAATCAATCGATGGAGTCGACGCTCAAAATTGCCAATCACTTGTTGAAGTCCGACGTCGAAATCGTACGCGACTACACTGCGGGATTACCGGCGGTGTCGGGGTATCCGGCGCAGCTCAACCAAGTATTTTTAAATCTCATCACCAATGCCGCCCAAGCCTTGCCATCCACAGGCGGGCGGATCACGCTGCGGACCCGGCGCGATGGCGACCATGCCGAAGTGCGCGTCAGCGACAACGGTTCGGGCATTTCGCCTGAGAATCTGAAGAAAATCTTCGAGCCGTTTTTCACCACGAAGGAAGTCGGCAAAGGCACGGGCTTGGGACTTTCCATCGTCTATAAAATCATCGAGAAACACAAAGGATCGATTCGTGCGGAAAGCACGCCGGGCCGCGGCACGGAGTTCATCATCACGTTGCCGCTCGCTGAATCCGCCTCGCAGAAGCCCGTTGCCGCTGCGTCTTCGCCCTTTACCGACTCGCCGTTCGCCGATTCGCCGTTCTCTCGCTGACACCGGGGGCCGTACGTCGGCGAGTCTCACGCTGATGGTGCGGTATTAGACCTCTTGCGAAAGTCATTCCCACCACGTCGGGAATCCTTCTTTAATTCAGCTGCAAGAAGGATTCCGGTCAAGCCGCAATGACACAAGAAAGACTTTAGCAAGAAGTCTATTGAAGCGGCGGTATGTGTCGCAAGTATTCAGAAGTTTTAAACAGAGGAAGATTATCCATGTCCAAGAATTCCATGACGTTGCTTTTCGTCGATGACGAGCCGCTGATTTTACAATCGCTCAGTTTGCTCTTCGAAGATTACACTGTGCTCACAGCCAGCAACGGCGATGATGCGTTGCGAATCGTACAAAAGAATTCAATCGATGTGATCATCAGCGATCAGCGGATGCCGGGCATGACGGGCGTCGAGTTGTTGAAAACGGTTAAGGAAATCTCGCCGCGCACGATGCGCATTTTGATGACGGGCTACAGCGATCTGGAAGCCGTCATTGATTCCGTCAATGCGGGCGAAGTGTTCCGCTATATCAACAAGCCGTGGCGGGCGGATAAACTGCGCGAGACGGTTCAATTCGCGTGTTCCGTCGCCATGCAGCGCGCGCAAGTTGCCACGCACATCGAAGCGCAGCAGACGGTTTCGGCGCAAAGCATCACCGCACCCAGCAATCTTGAATTGCTTTTCATCGATACGAAAGAATCGCACTTGCAAAGTTTCAAAGATTTCTTCACGCCCAAGTACAACGTTCATACCGCGACCTCGGCCAACGCGGCCCTCGAAATTTTGCGACAGCGTTCGGTAGCGGTTGTGTCGTGCGACGTGCAGATCGGCGAAGTCGACGGCATTGATTTTCTATCGGCGATTCGGGTGCGCTATCCCGACATCGTAACGATTTTAATGACCGATACCCGCGACGCCAAAGTCGCGGTGAGAATGATCAACGAAGGGCAAGTGTACCGCTATCTCGTCAAGCCGTTTCCGCGTGAGACGCTGCGGCTGACGGTCGAATCGGCGGTGATCCGCTACAAGTTGCACATCGATAATCCGTTGCTCAATTCAAAGCGTCAAGAAGCCGGTGCGTTTAAGGTTTCGGTGGATGAATCAAGGTCGCTCGGCGATCAACTCGCATTGCTGCGTCAGCAAATTGCTTCGCGCCCGATTTACTAGAAAATTATTTTCATCTTTTTCAAACACTATCAAACACTATCAAATCGCGCTCGAAGCCTCATGCCCGCGAGGCCGGACGATGCAAGCATCACAGCATTGATAATCATTTATGGATCGGCGTTCGATTGAGCAAAAGAGGCAACCACGGTTGCCTCTTTTTTTATCTCACAAAAATTGTTGCAACTTTGCACCGCTTCATACTCAGACTTCATCAAGTTTTTTTTCACGCACACTTCGCATCAATTTTCCGCGCATGTTTTTCGACCGTCTTAAACTCGCTTTGACTTCGCCCTTTGCGATCAAACTTGCGATCACGCTGGGCGTGTTGGTTATCATCGTCATTTTGCTTGACGCGGTTGTGTTGCCGTCCTACACGCACAGCGGCGCAATTGTAGATGTGCCGCCCGTAACCGGAAAGTCGTTTGAGGAAGCCACCGGCATTTTGGAAAGTTCGGGACTGACGGCGATGAAAGGCTTCGAACAGTTCGATGAGAAAACCGCCGCAGGCACGGTGCTCTCGCAAAATCCTCCGGCGAACCGGAAAGTAAAAGCAGGACGACACGTCTATCTGGCCGTCAACAGCGGCGAGCGACCGATGTCGCCCTTGCCCGATCTCAAAGGCCGCTCGTTTGAGGATGCGAAACTTGCCCTTGAGCGGTTGAAGTTCAAGGTCGGCGCGGTTGAATACGCTGTAACCGCCGATGGCGACCGCGACGGCGCGGTGGTGATGCAATCGCCGCCCAAAGGCACGTTGCTCAAGCTTGGCTCGCTCGTCTCGCTGACCGTAGGCCGCAGTTCCGCCCAGAGTCTTGCGGGACAAAGTGCGGTGCCGGATGTTACGGGTAAAACTTTTGCCGAGGCGCAACGGCTGCTTATAGAAGCCGGATTCACGCTCGGCAAAACGAAAATGCAATACACTGAAAAATTGATTCCGAAAACCGTAATCGACCAGTTGCCGAAAGCGGGCGAACTCGCGCCGCTCGGTAAACCCGTTGATCTTTCCGTAGCGACCGCCAACCGCGCCGATGAACAAACGCAAGAGCCGCCCGTTGATCCGAAACCCGAAGGCGATTGAACCCTTTGTCGCTGCGGCGACATTTCCCTTTGTCAAAGGGAAATGTTGTAGTAAAAAAATAAAAAAGCCGTGAAGTGATCGCGGCTTTTTTGTTTTCAGTTTTTATAGATTCGTAGGGGCGATGCTGGTCGTCGCCCGTCTTCAGGGCAACCACACCATGGGCGTCAGCTCGTCCGGGCTTGCTGTTGCCCCTACGAAGTCCTTAATACACGCCGCCGATTTTGCGTGCGTGAAGTTTCGAATCGTTGAAGCGCGGTAATGCTGTTGGTTTCGCGGTCAGGCCGGTTGTGTCGGTGAGGGCGTGCATGAAGGCGATGACGTCTTTGATTTCCGATTGCGACAGATTCAACTTTTCCGCGGGCAAAGTTTGGTTCGGCAAATCAATGCCGATGCCCCAGCCGCCGCCGCGGTTGTAAAAATCCATCACTTCATCCAGCGTTTTGTAAACGCCGTTGTGCATGTAGGGCGCGGTGAGGGCGATGTTGCGTACGCTCGGCGTTTTGAACATGAATTTTTCCAGCGCGATTTGATGCAGCGCATATTTACCGACGTCGCTATCGATCTCGGCGTTCGCGGTGTCGGGCCCCGCGGGTACGCCGATGACTTCCGCTTCCGAGTCGGTAAAGACGGGCGGCACGGTGCCGTTGAAGAGCGGCATAAAATGGCAAGTACCGCATTTGGCTTTGCCCATGAAGAGATTGAAACCATGCCGTTCGCTTGCGGAAAGTTTGGCCGTGTCGCCGCGCATGTATTGATCGAAGGGCGAGTTGAAACTTTGCAGCGAGCGCACGTACATCGCCAGCGCGACTTTCACATTCTCTTCAGTGATCTGTTCGCCCTTTGCCGCAGCGTTCATACCCGCGTTCATCACGCCGAAGGTTTTTTGGAATCGTGCGGCGTAGTCGTCGCTGCGGCGCAGCTTTGCGGCGACTTCGGTGAGCGAGGTGTGCATCTCGTCGGAACTTTGCAGCACTTTCATCACGCGGTCTTCGAGAAAAGTGGTGCTTTGATCGTAGGAGGAACTTTGCTGAAACCCGGCGTTGATGAGCGTGGGCGTGTTGCGCAGTTTGGTGCGGTCGTGCGACGCGGTTAATGCGTGCGCGAGACCGTCTGTAAAGCCGCGTTGCGGTTGGTGGCACGAGGCGCACGCACGGTTGTTTTTTTCCGAAAGCACCGGATCAAAAAAAAGCAGCCGTCCCAGTTCCGCTTGCGCCGGGTTCGGGCGCGGCGCGTAAGCTGGCGAGTACGGAACCGTGCTGAAAGCCCCGCCATCGAACAAGGTTTTCGCCGTGCCGGAAAGCGGCTGATAGATCGAAACAACCGGCGCGATTTTTAAGGCTTCACGCACAGCGGACAACCTTTCAGAGACCGGATTAACAAACTTTGTGATGAAGGTGAGCCGGTCGAATTGATTGAAAGCGGCGTGCGGTTCGTTTGATGATTTGTTTGATGATTCGTTTGTTGTATGGGGTTGATTCAAAAATACAATAGCGTTTTCAATTCGGCCTTCAAGGTCTTCGATTTGAATTGTGGTTTCTTTCGCAGCGGTTGTTTTGTAGAGCGAGACCGCGTCTCGCAACGCATGCAGGGATGCGGCGGCTTCGGGAAGGGAATGAAGGGCGGCGGGCGAATCGTAACCGGAAACGCCGAGTGTGATGAGACGGGCAGTTTGCAGTCGCATCGCGTCAAAGATGTATTGATCTGTGAAAGTGGTGGTTGCAAATCCGTTGCGCAGGCGTGTGAAGATGGCGCGCATCACTTGAATCTCGGTCAGGGCTTCAGTGCGGCGGGCGGAGTCGATCTGCGGGAACAGCATTTCCTCGATGGCTTGAAAGCCGAACGGCGGAATGACGGTGCGGTTGGCGTCGTCGGATTTGACTTTATCGAGCGGCGGCCCGTTGATTTCTTTGGCGGTGCTGGGTTGATAATACTCGGCCAAAAATTCAATCTCTTTGTAAATCAATCGTGCGACTTTGAACGCGCGATGAACCTTGGCCTGTGCTGCAGCAGCCTCTGACACGGTGATGTTTGAATCAGCGATTTCAACAGCGGCTGCGAGCAAGGCGGCGGCACTATCAAGTTGACCTACTTTTGTCAATGTCCATCTGTGCACCTCGGTTGCGGCGGGTGGTTGCTCCAGTGGGGCAGGATTGCATCCGGCGGCCATTGCAACTAAAATTGCGGCGACGATACGGGCAGTTGTAAGGATTCGTATTGCGTTGAACTTCATCATCAGTGCGTCTCCGGCGTTTTACTTCTCAATGTTTTATGGTGGTTTGGAGCAATAGCAAAGTGCCGTTCGGCCTCGCGGTTCAAACGGCACTTCAAGTTTCAATTGACTTCAATTAGCGATTGAACCCCTGTGGATTAGCGGGCCAGACCGCGAACAAGAATAACTTGGCTCGCTTGACTGTCTGTGCGCGGATTATCTTCACCCTCAGGATTGTTGTACCGGGTGCCATTCCAACTGTGCGGTTGAATACAGATCATAAACGCATCGCTCAGGCCGGTCTGTGCCGAGACATCGACCATTGCGCCGTATTCCCACAATCCTTTTCTGGCATCCGGCGGCGCAAGTGAGCCACTCTTGACAGTCGGAGCCGTAGTGGTGCGGAAGTGGTTGAGTTCCATCACGACTTTCATCACCTTGCTGCCGATGTTGTATTGATAGATGTAGGCATCGTGTTGCTCATCGCCATAGCCGTTGGAATCTTCCTGGATGTAAATGTAATCTTTCGTTACACAGATGTTATCGACGTTGGTGAAAGAAGTTGCATCTGCCGTACCGTCGGCTTTCATGGATGTACGGGCGGCGGCTGTGGTCGCGTTGATTTTGCTGTCGCCATCGAGTAACACACTCAGGTTCGCCTTTTTGACGGCTGCAGTCGCAAAATCTGCGGGCAGATCCATTTTATAGACGCGGCCATATTTCGAGCGTTGGTAATCCAGATTGTCGCCGGAGACGGATGTACCGGTTACGTTGAAATACACTTCGCGGCCAACGCCGTCTTTGCGGTAGTCAATATCTTCCACGCGGCCAAAACCAACCGGGTCAAGCGATTTGCAGGCATCACGGAACTCCGTTGCGGTGGTTGTATTGGGAATGTAGGGCACCTGTTTGAACTCGAGTTCGTAGTTCGCGCCGGTAACCATATCCATTTCAGTCGTCTTCAGGTCGGTGCGGGTAGCGACATATACTTTTCCGCCGTCGAGGTTGCCCATGCCGTCAGCAACATAGATCGCCAATTGACCGAAACTGGAAATGCCGAACGAATCATCATCACCGATGAGGATGACGGTTTTGTTATTGAACGCCGTCTTCGGGAGCGGCACCGCGTTTTCAGCACCCCAGAAACCGAGAGCAGCCTTGCGTGTATCAGCGGGACGGATTGAACCTTCCGCGCTCAACGCGTGTGTTTGAGAATCAAATCCGCTTTCACCGCAAGTAAGAAAAGTTTTCGCAGCAAAACCGTGCTCTTCCGGCGTGGCGAGCGTCGCAGAGCATAAGCGATAACGGCCTTCTTTCGAAGTTAAAAAATATTCACCTTTTGTTGGCTTGAGGTCTTTATCAAGGGTAACGCGAGAGACAGCATAAGTATCTTCATGGTTCGTGAGCATCGTGTAAGTGCCGTCCGTATTGCGGAAAAAACCCAAGCCGTCGGCTGAACCGCCGAAGATGAATGTTTGAGTTGCATCAGAGGCGACCGGTAAGTCATTGTCGCTATCGATGACGGATGTGATTTGAAGACCAGACAAATACGGCGTAACCAGAGCCTGCACTGCTCCGGTGTTTTGAACCTGTGGCTGATTGGCCGTATCATTACCTGAATTTGTACTTTCTTTGCAGCCCGCAAGTGCGACGGTTCCCATTAGGAACAGTGCCGCGTGCGAGCGAAACCGTGTCTGCTTTGACATGTTCATTGAATCCTCTCTTGATAATAGTTGATTTGAATTTGTTCTGTGAGTGCAAGTCTCAACGCAAAAAACTTGGAAGGT